>DLTU01000178.1:0-3628 GCA_002500385.1 Candidatus Neomicrothrix sp. UBA7828
GATCTAGTAGACATAATTATTGAACTGGCAGGTGGAGAAAGTCCTTCCGATAACCAGTCCGAAGACGAGAGCTCGGCAGCTAACGCTTCTTATTCTGCTGATCCAATGGCAGATGCCCGTGCAGAAGCAACCCAAGACGTTAATACAACTAACGGCAACGAAGAGAGCAACGGCCGGAAAGGACGAAGGAAGGGGAAAAGCAAAGAAGCTATGGAGGAATGGGCAGGTGACCCCGTAACAGCTGAGGGCCACTTAGACCTACGTGATGACGGGTATGGGTTTCTGCGGGTAAATGGATTTCTTCCAAGCAGAGATGATGTCTATGTGCCAGTAAAATTTGTTCGTCAATATGGGCTTCGAAAAGGAGACCACCTTCTTGGCGCATTTCGACCTGCAAATCGATCAGAAAAGAATCCGGCTTTGCTTCAGCTCGATGCAATAAATGGAATCCAAGTTGATGGGGCACTTGACCGTCCAGACTTCGCAGACCTTACTCCTGTATATCCAAATACAAAACTTAAATTGGAACGTCCCGAGGACCCAGAAAACGTGACCTCAAGATCGCTAGATTTAGTAGCACCAATCGGTAAAGGCCAAAGAACTTTGATTATCGCTGACCCAAGATCAGGTCGCGAAGAATTAATTAAAGAAGTATCGCAATCAATTGAAAGTAATTATTCTGAAGTTAAACAGCTCGTATTGTTAGTTGATACTCCACCGGAGCAAGTCACAGATATGAAACGTTGGTTAATCAAGTCAGATGTAGTCGCTTCAACATTTGATCAATCACCTGAAGAGCATGTTGCAATAGCAGAATTGACTATTGAACGAGCGAAAAGAATGGTAGAGCTGGGTGAAGATGTTGCTGTGATCATCGACGGGATGACTTCGCTTGCCAGAGCCTATAACCAGATATCCAGCAACAATGGAAGAAGTAACTCGAGTGACTTTGATGCGTCGGCTTTGTATCTCCCCAAGAGGTTCTTTGGTGCTGGCAGAAAACTTGAAGAAGGCGGTTCACTCACTGTCATAGCAAGCGTCATGAGCGGTACGACCTCGCGGTTAGATGAAATGCTAGTTCAGGAACTACTCGGAGGAAGCACCTCAGAAATTTATCTGGCGCAAGAAATCTTTGACGCTAACGTTGCGCCAGCACTTGACTTGAGAAAATCCAGCACTCAGAATGAGGAATCTTTTAACACGGAAGCAGAACAAGAAAGCTTGCTGCAATTACGAAGCAAGATACGAGAAGCTATTGCAGCAGGCTCACCAACGGATGGTATGGAGTATCTAATTCAGCAGATTTCGCAGACAGATGATAATTCTCAACTCCTTGATATGGGCGCATAGAAAGAATTGCCTCTGTGGGTGCATAAATTGCGGTCCAAAGATACGCTAAAAACACAAATTTGTATGGAGTTAGAATGAAAGCAGATATTCATCCCGAATATAGGGCAGTTGTATTCCAAGACACCTCATCTGGTGAATCTTGGATAACTCGATCCACCATCGAAACAGATGAAACAATCAGATGGGAAGATGGAGAGGAGTATCCTCTCGCAAAGGTGCCTATATCCTCCACTAGCCACCCATTTTTCACAGGGACAATGACAATTGTTGATACCGCTGGTCGGGTTGAGCGCTTTGAAAAGAGATACGGCAAGCGTAAACGCTCATCAGACTCCGAAGAATAAATACTAATCTCGCAAAATACAATGGTTGATTCCACTCAACTTGAGCGTTTAAATATTGTTAAAGCTCGCGCTCTTGTTACTAGAACGTTTCCAGAGCAAGACTTTGACGTTGAGGTGAAAAATTCGGCTGTTCTCATTAGTAACGAAGAGAACACCTTTGTGTACGCCAAAAATGAAAAGGTTTCAGCATTAGCAATAGCGCTCACAATCATGGATTTTGGAACGTCCTGGAACTTGATTCTTGATGAGCCTGACGACAAGGTTTTGACACAGATTGCAGGACTTCAAGATGATTGTAATCTTTGGATTATCGATGATGATATTTTGGCTCCTCACCCTCAAAGCGGACCAGACGGAATTGAGAGCCAATCTATAGATCCGCTAATACGAAGGATGCTTGAGGATAACCATTGTGTTGTGACATTTGAGCACGGAAAGGTCAAAGGAGAATTAAAGGGATTACCAATTGCCGAGGTAGTCACTGAGCCCAGTGGGGAGAGTCATCTTGAAGTAGGTGTTGGAACTTACGACCAAGAGGCACATAAATTGGTTAATTACAACGAACCTGTCGAAACAACATTGGAGCGGATTAGCCAAGAAGTATCTAAGTACCGCCATAAAGACAGCGTTGTCCACCCGCTCAATAGAGTAGCAAGGTCAAATTGGCTTATTCATGAGGTTATGAGTGCCAATTCTGAAATTGGCGTGACAGATCTGGAACGCGTTCCGTCTCCGATAGAACCAATGGACGTTTCAGATTCTCTTCCTGCGTCCGCTATCGCAAAGAAAAATAATCAAGTAATCCTTCTGACCGCTTACACCGGCGCTGACTTAGAAGCAGTCCCGATAGCAGCTCAGCTACTCAATTCCTACACTGCAGACGAAATCTGGTTCTTGCATCCACAGAAGGATGACTATTCTGCTATCCGGCGCCAAGCAGAACACCTAAAAGTTCCTGCATCTTTTATTCCAGTGCTAGAGCCATGGCCTACTGCTCCTGATATGAATTACTAAACTAATGACTGAACGTAACAGTCCTAAAGCAAATGAGGCTATTCTCACTTCATGGCAGATCTTCACGAAGAACTAGAACAGGAATTTCTTGATCTACAAGACCGACTTGGCGACCAGGATCTGTTAGCAGACCAAGCGGAGTACGCGAAGGTTGCTAAACGGTATAGCGAACTCGAAAATATAGTGAAATGTATACGGGATATAAGGTCATCAAATGAAGATATTGAAACAGCCAAAGAAATGCTGACTGAAGCTGATGGTACTGACCGAGAACTGCTTCGCGATGAAATAAATGCAGCACAAACAACTCTCGAATCACTTGAAATTGAACTAAGGCAACTCCTTATCCCAAAGGATCCAAATGAAAACAAAAATGTTATTTTAGAAATCCGCGGTGCTGAAGGAGGAGAGGAAGCAAATCTCTTTGCTCGTGACTTGTACGAAATGTATGCAAGCTTCGCTAGTAAGCGAGGTTGGAAACTAGAGGTGCTTAACAGTCAGCCCTCTGATATGGGGGGGTTTACAACAATTACGTTCATGTTAAAAGGCAACGATGTATGGAGTAATATGAAATATGAAGGTGGGCCTCATAGAGTCCAGCGGGTACCAGTCACTGAGACTCAAGGTCGCGTCCACACATCCTCGGCTACTGTTTCTGTCTTACCAGAGGCAGATGAAATAGATATAAGAATTGAAGAGTCTGACTTACAAGTTGATGTTTTTAGATCCTCAGGACCAGGTGGGCAATCGGTAAATACAACAGACTCAGCCGTACGAATAACTCACAAGCCGACAGGAATCATCGTATCAATGCAAGATGAGAAGAGCCAGCTTCAAAATAAAGCGCGAGCGATGGTTGTTTTAAGATCAAGGCTTCTTCAAGCTGAGCAAGAAAGAATACAAGCTGAGCAATCGGCTTC
>DLTU01000002.1:0-3706 GCA_002500385.1 Candidatus Neomicrothrix sp. UBA7828
CAGAGAATGATTGGCATGTCACTTGATGCCGACGGTCACCTTACCCATGGGTTTCGCCCGAACATTTCTGGGAAACTATTTAGCCAAAGGTCTTACGGTGTTGACCCAAAAACAGAGCAATTGGATTATGGAAATATACAAGCTTTAGCGAACGAGTTCCGTCCTTTGGTAATTGTCGCTGGCTATTCCGCGTATCCGCGTAAAGTGAACTTCGCCAAGATGCGTGAAATAGCTGATTCAGTTGATGCGTTGCTAATGGTTGACATGGCTCACTTTTCTGGTCTTGTAGCGGGAAAGGTTTTCACTGAAGAATATGATCCTATCCCCCATGCTCATATCGTCACCTCAACGACTCATAAATCGTTACGTGGACCGCGTGGTGGAATCGTACTTTCTAATGAGCCAGGCTTAGCCGAGCACATTGATAAAGGGTGCCCGATGGTCCTTGGAGGTCCTCTGGCAAATATTATGGCTGCTAAAGCAGTTGCATTTGCAGAAGCAAAATCATCCAGCTTCCAATCATATGCTCAGCAGGTAGTAGATAACGCTCGTGCTCTTGCCGAAGGCATTGAGAAGAGAGGGGGCAGGCTCGTGACAGGAGGAACTGAAAATCATCTAGTCCTCGTAGATGTCAGGAGTTTTGACCTCACAGGGAGGCAAGCTGAAGGCGCTTTGGAGGAAGCGGGAGTAATAGTTAATCGAAACTCAATTCCCTTTGACCCCAACGGCGCCTGGTACACATCTGGAATTAGGTTAGGAACTCCAGCGTTGACAAGCATTGGAATGTCCTACGAAGACATGGATGAAATAGCTGATATCATCTGCTCCACGCTAACTTCAGCTGGTCCTACAACTACCCCTTCCGGAGATCGGTCAAAAGCTAAGTTCATTCTTTCTGATGTTGTGCAATCTTCTGCTAGAGAAAGATCTGCAAAACTGTTACGAGAGAACCCTCTCTATCCAGAGGTTACCTCACTCATCTGAATTTTTGAATTATTGCATTTTCTCGAGATTAAGTATGTGACCTAGTTTCCAAGCAGGTGCGGGCTGGTCCCAAGTGCGGATTAGAGACTGCGAACCAAAGCATTAAGTCTTTGCTAAAGGGCTTTAGGATTCTAATTCGCTAATCTTCTGAACACGCTCGGCATGTCTGCCACCCTGAAATTCAGCGTTCAGAAAAGCAACCAGCGACTCACGAGCTATTTCTGGACCTATCAGGCGCTCTCCGAAGCAAATTATATTTGCGTTATTATGCTCACGGGCAAGGTGCGCCGACGTTACATCATGAACCGTTGCAGCCCTTACTCCAGAAATCTTATTTGCAGCCATACCAATACCTATACCACTCCCACAAACAAGCAAGCCCAAGTCTGCTTTTCCTTCTGTTACAGCTTGACCCACTGCAGCCCCGTAGTCTGGATAATCTACTCGGTCATGACTGTTTGTCCCGAGATCTAATGTTTCGTAGCCTAACTCTTCCAAGAAGCCAACCAAATCTGTCTTCAAAGCGTAACCCGCATGATCACAACCCACCGCAATCTTTTCCATATAGTAGAAGCTAGTTCTTCTTAGCAGGGGATGTGATGATTTAAGAGATCCTCGAAGCCGTAGCCCTAGAAAAGACTATTACAGCACGCTTAAGATCGAATCTTTTGTAATTGGGCCTTCTCTGAGAACCTCTAGGCGTTCCTTTGAGAGATCAAGAATCGTTGAGGCGGCTCCATAAGAACATTCTCCTCCATCAATCATCAAATCAACGGCTTCAAAATCCTTGGGCATGCCTGAGAGACGAAGCGGAGTGGGTTGTCCATGAAGATTTGCGCTGGTAGCAGCAATTGGGCCCACAACTTTACAAAGTGATTGGATGAAACCATGATCGGGACTCCTCACCGCAATAGTGCCGTCTTGAGTTACAAAGTTATTTGATGCTTCAACAGCGTCCGGCAGAACTAAGGTGAGTGGACCTGGCCAAAACGCTGTTGCAAGTGTGTGCAGACTTTCGCTTTCGAACGAACTTACAGTTCCGACTTGGCTGATATCGCTCAAGAGCAACGGAAGGGGCATTCCTAAAGGCCTGTTTTTCAATTCGTAGATGCGGTTAAGAGCCTCCGAGTAGCGAGGCAATGCCCCCATTCCATAAACAGTGTCCGTTGGAAATATTGCCACGCCGCCCGCTAGCAAGACTTCTGCCGCGCTAGCTAAAACCCCACCGTCTTGAGAAGATAGCTCTAATCGCTGCATATGCAACTCACTATTCTTTTTCTTCCTGCTAGGTCGTCAGTAATCTTCACATCGGAATAACCCTGACCTAAGGCTATTTCGGCGACGTAATCAGTCTGATGAGGAGCCATTTCTAGTATGACTATCCCATCCGCCGATAGCCATATGGGGGCAGAGGATAATATTGATTCGACATGTTCAGTTCCTCTTTCGCCAGCATAGAGGGCTTGATGGGGTTCATAGTTGGTTACTTCGGGTGGAAGCGTCTCCCCGTAGGCTATGTAAGGCGGATTTGAGACTATAAGCTGAAAAGAATCTTTTAAATCATCCGGAAGTTGGTCAAACCAATTACTTTCAAAGACTTTCACTTTTACAGCATGATTCCCTAAGCCTGTCAGGTTTGCGGAGGCCACTTTAAGGGCGTCAGGTGAGTTGTCAACTAAATATACTTCGACATCATCACGTTCCTGAGCGAGGGCCAGTCCAATGGCCCCTGAACCAGTTCCTAAGTCGCAAACCCGGAGCGGCTCATCTCGTTGGCATTCGTTCAGGCGGTCATGAGCAACATCGACTAGGATTTCCGTCTCAGGTCTTGGAATCAGTACTCTGCGGTCAACCAGTAGGTCAAGGTTTCTAAATGACCATGACCCTAATGCGTATTGGATGGGTTCACCGCCCAGCCTTTTATTTAAAATTTTGTCTAGGTGTTTCGCTCCTAGTCGTGGGGCTTTAACATTAAGGTTTGTGATCAGTTCATCTCGACTGTACCCAGATGCAACTTCTAGGATCCAATGAGCCTCTACTCTGGCATTGGGCAGACTTTTTGTTTCTAAGGCAGAGATAGTGCTGTCAAGTAATTCTGCCCATGTGTCTTTACTTTCGTTTCCATGATTTATTTTCTGAGAGTCACTCATCATCTTCAAGAGTTGTCAGTTGCGATGCTCTTTCATTTTCTGCTAGAGCATCTGTCACTTCATTGATGTCCCCACTGAGTATGCGATCGAGTTTGTATAGGGTAAGGCCTATCCGATGATCAGTAACTCTATTTTCTTTGAAGTTATACGTCCTGATTTTCTCTGACCTCCCCCCACTGCCCATTTGACCCTTGCGGGAAGCCGATTGCTCAGCTTGTATTCTTTCTTGCTCAGCTTGAAGAAGCCTCGATCTCAACACAACCATGGCTCGGGCTTTATTCTGAAGCTGACTCTTCTCATCTTGCATCGATACGATGATTCCTGTCGGCTTGTGAGTTATCCGAACGGCTGAATCTGTTGTATTTACCGATTGCCCACCTGGCCCTGAGGACCTGAAAACATCAACTTGCAAATCAGACTCTTCAATCCTTATATCTATTTCATCGGCCTCCGGCAAGACAGAAACCGTTGCCGAGGATGTGTGGACGCGACCTTGGGTCTCAGTAACTGGTACCCGCTGGACTCTATGAGGCCCACCTTCATATTTCATATTACTCCAAACATCATTACCT
>DLTU01000035.1:0-3942 GCA_002500385.1 Candidatus Neomicrothrix sp. UBA7828
TTTGGAAAACCTGTTGGTGTAAACCAAGCAATAAAACATCATCTAGCAGATACTGGAAAGGCCATTGAGTTCGCTCGTCCAATGGTCCATAGGGCGGCGTGGGCACTTTCAGTTTCTGACCCTGAAGAGGAGGTTGCGGTTTCAATGGGTAAATATCTTGCATCTAAAGCTGTAAATCATGCATGCAGGACCGCACTGCAATGTCACGGGGCAATCGGCTACACAATGGAATATGATTTGCAAATTTGGTTAAAACGTGGGTGGGCGCTTGCAGCGATAAGGGGTGATGCGATTACGCATATTGATGTGATTGGGCAAAACATTCTTAACGATGAACAGAATTTAGCCAATGGATAAGGAATCACTACACGCTGCGAGGAATTTACGAAGATCCTTTCATGCTCTCGCCAGAAAAATCCTTAATCACAATATATCTCGCCAGAAATTAGACGAATTAGCAGAAAGCCTTGAAACTTTTCAAAATGAAATACCTGCTGCAGAGATACCGAAGTGGTGGCAGTCAGAATCTGCTTCGGGTGAGTTAAGATCAAGCACTTATAGAAACCGATCACTGTATCAAGGGCCCTTCCATCTATTTTCTCCTGATCTAGATTGGGAAGAGCATTCCGGACCTAATGGGGAAGAGGGTTTTAAGTTTCACGTTACCCTATCTGACCTTTATGAAGGACCCCCACTGGCGGTGCACGGAGGTTTTATTGCAGGACTTTTTGATGAATTGCTTGGGGCAGTCCAATCATTAAGCAAAACTGGAACTGGCTACACAGCAAAATTGGAGATTAAATATAGATCGCTCACACCAATTGATGAAGAACTTGTTTTCGCTGGCTGGATATTGGAATCATCAGGGAGGCGCATAACAGTCAGAGGGCAGTGCTCACATGGAGAGAAAATATGCTCAGAGGCTAATGCGCTCTTCCTCAAGCCAAATGAGAAATGATTATTGATGCCTAATATTCTCTTTCTATGCACAGGTAACGCAGCCCGATCAGTTATGGCAACAGTAATGATGCGTTCTGAGCGCCCTGAAGTCAGTATTCGAGGGGCTGGGACGTTCTCAATCTCTGGTCTACCTATGAGCCAGAGGACTCGAGCGGCACTAGCTAAATTCAATTTGTCTGACCCTGATCACAAGAGTCACCAACTTGAAGAACAGGATTGCGAGTGGGCCGACCTAATTATTATTTTTGAACGAGAACATCAGGAATACATCTCAAGGCATCACACCAATTCACTCTCAATAGTCTCGTCTCTCCCGAGAATAAGCAGAGAACTTGAGAAAACAAATGAAAGTCTTGACATTCGCATAGAGAAATTAAATCTAACTGAAAAGAAATTTGAACAGTGGGAAGAAGTAACAGACCCAGCGGGGGGAGATCAAAGCATATTTAATTCATGTGCCCTAGAGATAAGTTCGCTGATACACGAACTGGCATTGAGGCTCTAATGGAAACGGAAATTCCAGATTCTCTTCAACCAATAAGAGAACGAGCTATCAACCGACCAAAATTTAGGGGATTGCTTCACAGCTATTTCTTCTTTATTTCTATTCCAGTTGGAATAATTTTAATCATCACTGCACCTTCACCATCAGGAAAGTTCGCAGCGTTCATATTTGCATTCGGCATCTCTGCAATGCTAGGCATCAGCGCATTGTTCCACAGAACAAACTTCACAGACACTCAGTGGATGCGGTTTAGGAGGTTGGATCACATCGGGATTTACTTATGCATTGCGGGCGGGTATACGCCGATAGCTATGGTTGCAGTAGATGGTTGGGTTCAGAATACATTACTTATCACAGCATGGGTAAGCGTTGCGTTAGGAACTACTATTAGGTTTCTTCCTTTCGACCCCCCTTATGGCCTTATGAATGGTTTATTTTTATCAATGGGCTGGGTAGCGGTGTTGGCTATTCCTCAATTAATTGACTTCCTTGAATTTGAATGGCTGTTGCTTCTTGGAATAGGGGGAGTGCTTTATACAATCGGCGCATTTATTGTCGGTTTGCGACGCCCAGATCCCTGGCCTGAGACTTTCGGATACCATGAAATTTGGCATGCAATGGTTGTGGCTGCGGCAGCACTGCATTACTGTGTGATGGCTTTCAGTATCATTCCTTATGCCTAGTTTTCGGCAATTTTAGAGTGAGGAAATAGTAGAGTAACCACAAACAAAGAAGGAACCAACAGATAAATGACATTAGGACCACATCCAAAGCCTTGGCCAAGCGGTCCTCAATATGACCTCAACTTACTTCAAGCGGGCGACACTAGAAACGTTGTTGATAAATATCGGTATTGGAGTCGCGAAGCCATCATTGCTGACTTGGATCAGTCCCGTCACTCGTTTCATATTGCAATTGAGAATTGGGAACATGATTTCAATATTGGAACTGTTGTACGTAACGCTAATGCTTTTTTGGCTCGAGGCGTGCACATAGTAGGTAAGCGCAGGTGGAACAGAAGAGGTGCTATGGTAACCGACCGCTATCAGCATATACACCATCATCCGACCGTGGAAGACTTCATTCGATGGGCACAAAATGAATCGTGCACAGTCATCGGGATTGATAACATCCCTGGTTCCGAACCGATTGAAACATCTAAGATACCCAAAAACTGTGTTCTGGTATTTGGGCAAGAAGGGCCTGGACTCAGTGATGAAATGATCGAAGCATCAACGAAAATACTCGCAATTACGCAATATGGGTCAACAAGGTCAATCAATGCTGGAGTCGCGAGTGGTGTAGCGATGTACGAATGGCTCAGACAACATTCACTAGATTGAGACTATTGTAAAGGAGGGAAAGATCCTTGCATATAAGCCTGTTCTTCAACTTTCTTTTCGATACGCCAGCCTTCGTCGGTTTTGACACAAAAATCGTTGTACCATCCTCCAACGATAAAGACGTGGAGATTTTCTCCCTTGGGGTCATAAACCCCATCAGCGTTGATAGGAACTCCAACCGGATTATGGAACATAGTTCTGCATTTTGCAGAATCTCCATGGTATTCAATAAATGACTTGCCGATCATATGCTGAGTCATCGGGAACATAGATAAATTCTTCTGAAGCCATTTCTTTATGGTGGGATAGTCACCTTTTCCTTCAGGGCCCCCAGAACTTTCATAGTCTAACAATGCGCCTTCCGTAAAGACCTCGTCAAGCATATTCCAGTCTTTGTTGTCTATTGCTTCAACATATTTAGTCATTAACCGTTCGATCTCAAAATGATCATTTATTTCATCAATATTCATATGTTCCTAAACTATTCGACTTTCGCTATCGCCCCAATACTCGTCACGTAGCAGTCGTTTATAAAGCTTTCCAGTGGGATGCCGTGGAAGTTCATCTCGGAAGTCAATGCTTCTTGGACACTTCACTTTTGCGAGTTGCTCCTGACAATATAACAGAAGCTCTCTTTCAACTTCTGGTGATGCTTGATCGGGGTCAAGAAGTTGAACGACTGCTTTGACCTCTTCTCCTAAATCGTCATTGGGAACTCCGAAAACCGCAACGTCGAGAACTTTCTCGTGCATTGTTAAGACATTTTCGGCCTCTTGTGGGTAGATGTTAACTCCTCCCGAAATGATCATAAAAGCTTTTCTATCTGTTAGGTATAAGAAACCGTCTTCATCAATTTTTCCAATATCACCTAGCGTTGACCAGCCATTATTCAGCTTCGCGCTTTCAGTCTTCTCTGGGTCATTGTGGTATTCAAAATTGCCATCACTTTCAAAGTAAACGCCACCTATCTCTCCGACTGGAAGCTCAACTCCATCATCATCAACAATATGTAATGTCCCCAATATTGCTTTCCCTACCGTTCCTTCGTGAACTAGCCAATCGTCACTGTTGCAATAGCAGAATCCATTACCCTCGGTGCCGGCATAGTATTCATGAATAATTTTTCCCCACCAC
>DLTU01000052.1:0-3228 GCA_002500385.1 Candidatus Neomicrothrix sp. UBA7828
CGACATCAGCAACTTCAATGCCGTCTGAAAGCTCATCAATAAGACCGGGGACGAGTGGAAGAACTGTACTTATCAACAATGCATCAAATCGTGCTGCACTAGCTTCAGCCATGATGGCATGAAATGTTGTGTATTCAGAATAGGGAACACCCCCGCCATTTCTGAAATGATGGACAATCTGGTCCTCAACCTTGGCCAACAGCGGAATGTATTGCATGTACAAAGATTGATTTCTGGGACCCGCAGAACGAGTCAACATAGCAGCGTGCTCAGCGGGCAGTGTGTACAGGTCTCGGTTGGAGTCATATTCAACTATCTCCGCAGTGGTCATTGCAGCAAGCCACTCTCTAACATATCTTTTATCCAGCCCAGCTAGCTCTGATATTTTCTCTACAGACGCAGGACCGGAATCAGACATGGTATCAAACAGCGCAACTTTATGGCCAACACTTATCATGAGAGCCGCAGCAGCCCCATTCAATATTCCACCAATTCTCTTCCCGAAGTTACCAAGTCGTTTCATATCTAAATCCGCTTGAGTCATTGAGCCTCCCTAAAAGCAGTTTTCGATGTGTTCTGTTGTTTCGGCAAGATCCCAGGGATAACCCTTTGGATAATGACTATAAGAACAGATGCGATCATCGTAGAACCTAAAACCATCAACCAAGTTTTCCCATCTAGCCATTCCAACTCAAAATAATCTCTCGTGAAAGGCACAGCGATTATGCAGGCATGAAGGCCCGCCATAGAAATCGCAAGACCCACCTTCCAAAGTCTAAGAGGCCTAGACACTACAACTAGAACAACTAACCCGATTACCAATAAAGCAATGGTCGCAGCGGACCGTGCCTCAGCTAATTCAGTGCTGCTTAAGTCTTGACCCGCCCAATCTCTCGATTTTAAGTAGACAATCCAAGTTGTCACCGCCGCTATCGCACCAGCTGGAACAGAAAATCGTAAGACTCGTTGAAGGAAGCCCGAACGGACCAAATCAGTATTGGGAGCTAAAGCGAGCACAAGGCCAGGCAAACCGATACTGAATGTCCCTATCAAAGTGAGTTGCCTAGGTAAGAAAGGGAATTCAATTCCTTGAATACCTATAAGGGCAGTTAATAAAAGGGCATACGCCGCTTTCGTGACGAAGAGATTCGCAACCCTTTCAATATTATTAATAACCTTTCGCCCTTGAGCAAGTACTTCTGGCAGAGTCGAGAAACTATTGTCCAATAAAACCAGCTGTGCTACGCCACGAGAGGCAGAGCTCCCACTTCCCATCGCGATTCCCATATCAGCATCCTTAAGCGCAAGGACATCATTTACACCATCACCTGTCATAGCGACAACATGTCCTTCCTCTTGTAGCGAAGCAACCATTGAACGTTTCTGATGCGGAGTGACTCTTCCAAATACTGTTGACTCCTTTATAGCCGCAGACAGTTTTTGCTCATCATCCAATGTCCTAGCATCAACACTATTGTTGCAGTTTGGAACGCCCGCAGTAGCGGCAACAGTCGCTACCGTTGCGGTGTTGTCGCCTGAAATAACTTTAAGCTCCACGCCTTGGTCAGCAAAAAATCTTAGAATCTCTGGCGCATCCTCCCGAACTGTATCGTCAAGAAGTATCAAACAGATCGGATCAATGGCTCCTTGGAATCCCTCATTTAGCGGCGTATCAATTTTGCACAGAGCAAGAACTCTTCGCCCGCGTTCAGCTTCAGATTGAGCCTTTTGTTGAGCGTCATGAGTGGTGTTTTCTAGCAGAATGTCTGGAGCTCCGAAGAAAAATGTTCCATGACCAGAAAATTCTACTGCGGACCATTTTCTAGCGGAATTAAATGGCTCAATTGAAGATATCTCCCAGTCGAGTACCTTCTCTGTTGCATCGGCTACTGCCGACATTGTCGGATTCGGGTCCGGGTCACTGTGGGCTACAGATCCAAGAATCTCAAGAGCAGACCTATGGTCAAAATCACCAAGAGGGATGATATCCCCAAAACTAATTTCTCCGGTAGTGATAGTTCCTGTTTTGTCAAGGCAAAGAGTATCAACGCGCGCTAAAAGTTCAACAGTCGCGAGTTCTTTCGCTAAAGCTCTCTTCCTTGCGATTGCGACAACACCTGCAACGAATGAAAGACTTGTGAGAAGCACTAATCCATCTGGCACCATAGCTACCGCAGCAGCGACTGAGCCTTGCAATGCATTTTGCCATTGATCTTCAACGTCAAGAAGGGAAAATAGCAATAACGCACCTGCAGGAGGAATGAGGAACATTAATACTCGGAGAATAGAGTTAATTCCTCTTCTTAGTTCACTGTCAACCAAGGAGAATCTTTTGGCTTCCAAAGCCAATGCATTTGCATAAGAGTCTGCAGCTACACGAGTGACTTTGAAAATACCAGTACCTGCGTTCACAAAACTTCCGGAAAGGACCTCATCACCCACCTTCTTTGCAATAGGGTCTGATTCTCCTGTCAGGAGCGACTCGTCAATCTCCAACCCTTGTGTCTCAAGAACATCTCCATCAACTACAATTTGGTCTCCAGCTCCAGTAACAACGAGATCATCTTGAACAACCTCATCAGCGGCGACTTCTTCTTCTGCGCCATTTCTGATGACTCGAACGCTCGGGGAATTCAGTAATTGAAGTTTCTCCAACTCCCTCCTTGCGTAAATTTCCTGCAAAACGCCAATCACGCTGTTGCTAATGACCACTCCTACGAAAAGACCATCGGCTGGAAATCCAGCGACAAGGATCAGCACGAAAAGCGCCAGCATTATCGCGTTCACTGGGTTAAAAACGTTAGCGTAAACAATTTGCCATGTTGAACGTGAGGTTGTTTCAGGGTCTTTGTTGACCCTTCCATCATTTGTGCGCTCAATTACCTCTTCATGAGTTAATCCCTGCACTGCAATACCTTTCATCAAAAGTTGATAATTTTATTCTCCATGTCAACAATAAATGAGGAAATTGAATCTGGCACTTTTTGCTAAGTGTGATTGAAGCTCAGTTGAAATTTCCAGACAGATTCGGTCATTACGAGTCTATGGAAACCAAGACTTTCGCCAGAGCGTGAATTGTAGTTTCGATCACCTTCCCAAACAGCTGCAAGACCCTCGTCGGTTTTGATCATCTGTGTAGCATATGCTCTTGGGCCTCTTGACGAGATAGATTCAATGGCTTCGTCAACTGACTTAAATTGGGACAGGTCAAACAAAGTTATCCATGTC
>DLTU01000150.1:0-3916 GCA_002500385.1 Candidatus Neomicrothrix sp. UBA7828
GTGGTCGTCGTGTCCTTCATGATCACCGTGATTGTCACTGCCTTCTAATTGAGATACGACGCTCATGGCTTCAAAGATCATGACTCCATCAGATTCAGCATTCTCAATTACATCAACCATTCCTTCTTCAAAATTTGCACCGTTCACGATAAGGAGATCAGCTTCCATCATCGTTTGAACTTGTTGTGCTGATGCCTGAAAATCATGCGGGTCAGACCCAGGAGGCATAATCGTTTCGACGTCGAAACTATCTCCAACCATGTTTGTCACTACGTCACCTAAAATATTGGTTGTGACAACAATCAATGGCTTATCAGTTGAACTGGCACCCTCTGAGTCGTTGTCATCGCCACAACCAGCGAGAATAAGTGAGACAACTGCTACAAGAGTAATAGCTGGAAATAGTATTTTTTTCACCGAATTGCGGAACATTTAAAACCCCTTATAATAAGAATGATTCTCATTATTACATAATGAATGTAATTTTCCACGCTAACAAGGATATTTTTAATAACATAATGACTACTTGCACTTCATCCATAGCAACAAAAGAACTTGAAGTCCGTTACGGCAAGACAATTGCGGTAACGGATGTCAATCTTGATATCCCAGCTGGATCTCTACTTTCAGTAATTGGACCTAACGGAGCTGGAAAATCTGCGTTATTAAAGGCTCTAGCTGGTGCTATTGAAATTCATTCAGGTGACATTGATATTCCCGGTCCACCTCCTTCTTTCGTAATGCAATCAACTGAGGTTGACCCATCCCTACCTATCTCTGTTAAAGATGTCGTTTCCCTTGCCCGTTATTCAAATCGAGGACCATTTAAACGATTCCTTAAGAAAGACCGTGATGCTGTTAACGAGGCAATTGACCGGCTGAATCTGAAGGAACTTGCTAAGCGTCAACTTCACGAACTTTCCGGAGGCCAACGACAGCGTGTCCTTGTTGCCCAAGGATTAGCTCAGGACAGCAATGTACTGCTTTTAGATGAACCGATTAATGGATTAGACCTTGTATCTCGAGACATCATTCTCGAAATGATTACAGAAGAGGTAAAAGCAGGTCGCACGATTGTTTTGACTACCCATAATCTCAGCGATGCTGGAAAAGCTGATCAAGTATTACTGCTTAACAATTGCCCATGCTGTCTAGGGACACCCGATGAAGTACTAACAGAACCTAATCTTCGAAGAGCATTTGGTCAGAACGAAATGCGAGTTGGTACAAAGGTATTTCTTGATGACCCACATCATCATGCTTCGGATAATAAAGATGACGGATTACGATCGTTTTAAATTTTGAAAGTATTATGTGTACATGAGCACAACCAGCGAAACAGATATTGATCAATTAGCTGCTTCGCAACTTAGTGCAATAAACCAGCGATACACGAAGAACCGTCGTCAACTCATTGAAATCCTTCTCGAAACATCGAAGCCTATTACGATAAATCAAATTTTGGAATCCGATTCTAACCTTGCGCAGTCAAGTGTGTATCGAAATCTTGCTGTTCTTGAACAAGCTGGGTTGGTTGTAAAAATAATTACCAACGATGATCATGCTCATTATGAATTAGCGGAGCATATTCTTGATCATCATCACCATATTATTTGTTCCCCGTGCGGTGAAATAATTGATTTTCATTTATCTGAAAAGATTGAAAAAGCTCTAGAGAGTTCTTTAAAGGAAATCGCTGATGATTTCGGTTTTAGCATTGATCGGCACCGGCTTGACTTGTTGGGAACATGCGGGGAATGCACACAATAATAGGAGTCTTCAAAATTTCTATGCTTTAAACGAAACCAAAAGCTCTAACCCTGCAAATAATGAATCTCCTTGAACCACAGGCCCGGACTGATCTTGCTCATTCTCTCCATGTCACTTCACTCGTAATAAAATATTGAAAGTTTATTTAACCATCGTTTACTATCGCATACATCCCATATCCCTAATAATAAAAAAGGAACTCCTATGTCATTAAAGCTAGGCGATACTGCACCAGATTTTGAGGCTGAAACCACACACGGTCCCATTCGATTTCATGAATGGAAGGAAGGATCATGGGCAGTGTTCTTTTCACACCCGAAAGATTTCACTCCCGTCTGCACTACCGAGCTGGGATACACAGCTACCCTCGGGGATGAATTCAAGGCACGAAACGTTAAAGCAATCGCTGTTTCCGTTGATGATATTCCAGATCACAATTCATGGATAAGTGACATAGAAGAAACACAATCTACAACCGTAAATTTTCCTATAATCGGTGATCCTGAACGAAAAGTAGCAACTCTGTATCAAATGATTCACCCGAAAGCTAACGATACTCTTACAGTTCGCTCTGTTTTCATTATTGATGCTGATAACAAAATACGTTTGACGCTAACCTACCCAGCTAGTACCGGCAGGAACTTTGACGAGATATTACGCGTGATTGACTCAATGCAACTAACAGATTCAAGTGCAGTCGCAACTCCGGTTAACTGGAAGCAAGGAGAAGATGTCATCATCTCTCCATCCTTATCAAATGAGGAAGCAGTTGAGCTATTCACCGAGGGGTGGGACGAAGTCCGACCTTACCTTCGCATAACTAAACATCCTTGAAATCTTTCTTAATAAGTAAGCAAAGCAAGCTAGTAATGACTCCCCCAATGACAATTGCCCAGATTGACCATTCATGTGTTCTAGGAGTCCCAATAGTTCCTGATTCTAAAATTGCTGCTACAACCGCAGATCCTAATGATCCACCAATACGGTAAGACGTTTGAAGAATAGCTGTACCTGTTCCAACTAGATCAGAATCAAGATTCTGCGTTCCTGCAGCTGTCGTATTTCCCAGAACAGTAGCCATTCCAATTCCTGCAGCCACTACAGACGGAATCATTACACCAATTGAAGGCGCTGAAGTGATTGTTGAAGCGGTAAGGATAAATCCAATTGTAAAGAGAAGCGATCCTGTAACCATCACCCCTCGAAATCCGTGACTATCGGCAAAACGTCCAGCGGGAAATGCAATCAAAGTCATTGTCCCAGGCATAATCGTAAGTAATAATCCGGTTTTAATCAGACTAAAACCCCACACATCAATGGCATAACTAAGCAACGCCAACCACATACCAAAGAACATTAATGATGAAGTAAACCCAATAACAGCCATCAAAACGAAACGTTTTTCCGAAAACAGATTCAATGGGATAACAGGGCTTACATGCACCTTAGATCTGAGAATAACAATAACAATGAGTAGAAAACCTGCAAGAAAACTTAAAGTTGTTCTTGTGCTTACCCACCCCCAGCTATTGCCTTCAAGTAGGGCTAAAACAACCAAGCCAATTCCACCCATAGCGCCCAAAGTTCCAGCAATATCAATCCTTTCACGCTCTACAACTATGTGATTTTTCGACCAAGAAGGAAAGCCCAGAAGAATAATCAACACGCTAATTGGAACCACTGTTAAAAATAGAAACCGCCAGGACGCATATTCAACAAAAACTGAAGAAAAAATAGGTCCGCTCACTCCTGCGATTGCAGTCCACACTGCCCATCTTCCCAATGCAGTTGCTAAAACTCCTTCTTCTGTTTCTCGAACGATAATAGCGATTGAACTCACTCCCAACCCTGCCAGTGCCGCTGCTTGAATCCCTCTTCCCCCAACGAGAATTATTAGGTTCGGGGAAAGAGCACTTAACACTGATCCAGCAACAGACATACCTGCAGAAGTAATCATTATTTTGTTATGTCCGAAACGGTCCGCTAATTGACCTGCTTGAAGAAGAACAGCAGCGCTTACTATCCCAACAATAGTAAGGATCCATGTAGTAGAGGCTGTATCTCCATTTCCAAGACTTTGCCGGATTGCTGGAAAGAGAATAAAGGTGCTTGTCGAATCAAATCCAGCAACGAAACCGCAAATATA
>DLTU01000150.1:4250-5183 GCA_002500385.1 Candidatus Neomicrothrix sp. UBA7828
GTAGCGTTCAGTAGTTGTACACGACGCCATTCTGACTCTGACGTACCTGTACCTCTTAAAATTCCCACTTCTGCACCCTAGGTCGTGATTTCTAGAAAAGGAAGTTGATTAAAACGAGTATGGACCCCTGATGTTAATTTGTCTGTTTGTTATCTTGAGCTAACTCGCCCACAATGGTGTGCGAGGAGCATTATGAAACCAAAAAAAACTGATTACACCGACGTTAGCGATGTTGGTATTACCGATGAGAAAAAAGAACGCCTTTACCAAGCACAAACGGAATGCGTTGTAAATTGGACAAACCGCGACGGATGGCCGGTAGGGGTTATGCATCGGTTCGTATGGCACGAAGAAAAATTCTGGGTCACGTGTATGGGGCAGCGAAAAAGAGTTCCAGCCCTTTCAGTAAGACCTGAAAGCTCAGTTGTTGTCTCAAGCGAAGGAACCTGGTTGGGTGGCGATGTTACTACTACTGCTAAGACCATGGCAATAGTGCATCGTGATATTGACCATATTAAAGAATGGTTCTTCCCGATGCTCGTATCCCGACTTCGAGCAGGTGATCCGGAAGCACAGGCTGAATTCCTCCGACGACAGGATACGCCTGGAAGAGTGATCATAGAGCTAATTCCCCAGCAATGGATAACTTATGATGGTCCGTTATTGGAGTCAGAACTTCGAGGAATACCCTATAACCCCCGATTAGCTAAGCATTCACGAAATATTACGCAGCCACCTGAGGGATGGGAAATGGAGTATCTCTAATGTCAAATGAACTTGAAAAGAGAATCACACAACTTGAAAATGAAGTTCGGAGGTTACGCGCCAAAGAAGATGCACTAGCAACCTTCAATCAGTACCTATACGGTATCGATACCGGATTCATCCCTGACATCCTTGACGCTTTCTCTGAGAATGCTGTCTTAGATGTTG
>DLTU01000003.1:0-2685 GCA_002500385.1 Candidatus Neomicrothrix sp. UBA7828
GTCTGTAAGGCCTGGAGCTACTCCGTTAACCCGGACTCCTTTGTTGCCCCACTCGTTAGCAAGATTTTTTGTCAAAGTATTTAGACCACCCTTAGATGCCGCATAGGCACCCTGAGTGCCACCAGCACCTGTAGCGGCGGTGGACGAAATGTTTACTATTGACCCTTGTGTCGCGAATAGTTCTTTAGCGAAAGCCGAGCAGAGAAGAAAGACTTGGCGAAGATTGACCAAGAATGTTTCATCTACTGCTTCTGCCGTGACTTTGTGAGCTGGTTCATTTCGTTCAACGGCAGCATTATTTATGAGGATATCTATTTTTCCAAACTCGTTTATCGTTTGAGCGCGAATACTCTCTACCGATGCCTCTTCCGACAGGTCAACAGGAACAGTCAGTGAAGCGTTTTCCAAACTATTAGAGATTTCTTGTATTTTGTTTTCGCTTCTGGCCACCAGCACAACTGAGGCTCCATGACTGTCTAGCTGCTTAACAATTGATTCCCCTATTCCTCTGCTTGCTCCGGTAACTACAGCGATTTTTCCTTGCAAGTTGTAGTTCATGGGTCTCCGTTCCTTATTCATTTTGCTACGAGTAAAGCAAAGTAGTTCTGATGATGGCACAATGGAGAGATGGATACGCAATTTGACTACAAATCATTTGAAACTATCACGGTTGAAATTCACAACAATGTTGGAAAAGTCACGTTAAACCGGCCTGAAGTACTTAATGCATTTAATGAAAAAATGTGCAATGAAGTTGAGCAGACTTGGAAAGCGTTTCGTGTAATGGACGAAGTTCACAGCATATTATTAACTGCTAGCGGCGATAAAGCATTTTGTGTCGGAATTGATCGTAACGATAATATGCCCGCTCTTGATGACTCTGAGAACCTATATGGAACATCAAATAACTATATGTATGACGACCCGGGCGATGCCCTTGGTCCAAAATCGTGCGATCTCTGGAAACCTGTGGTTACCGCAGTCAACGGGATGTGTTGCGGGGGCGCTTTTTATTTACTAGCTGAAAGTGACATCATCATCGCTAATGAAAGTGCGACGTTCTTTGATCCACATGTAACTTATGGTATGCCTGCGGTTTACGAGCCAATGAAAATGGCTCAACGGATACCACTAGGTGAGATTCTGCGACTGACTCTCCTAGGAAACTACGAACGAATGACTGCTGAGACAGCAAAACAGATCGGGCTAATTAGTGAAGTATTGAAAGATGATACCTTTATCGAGAAGGCTCTTTGGTTAGCTGAGTCAATTGCTGCGCAACCTCCTATAGCAGTGCAAGCAAGTTTGCGAGCAATATGGGCTGCCAATGACTTAGGCAGACTTGACGCGATGGCCTTGGCTCCTTCGCTATTGACTACCGGCATGTCCAAGAGTTCGCTAAAAGAAGGTCAAGAAGCTTTCGAGAGCGGCGAGAGAATTGACTATAGATATCGCTAACTTGACCAGATTGGGTTCTTGCTCTTTTGTCAGTAGCCTTTAAACATGAAGGAACTCTTCTTTGATCTGCGACTTACGTCCCCAGTGGCTTAATTTTTTAGTCACTGGGCATGTCCGAAGTTTGCATCAAGAGAGGAAGTTATGAATTCGAATAAAAATCCATCAGAAATACAAAATAAATCAAATATGCCTTTTGAGAAATACAGGGCATTTGGAACTATTGATCTCCCTGATCGGTTATGGCCTAGTGCGGCTATAACTGACGCTCCATTATGGTGCTCAGTAGACCTAAGGGATGGAAATCAAGCCCTCATAGAGCCTATGGATCCAGACCGTAAATGGAGGATGTTCAAAAAACTTGTTGAGATCGGCTTTAAAGAAATCGAAGTCGGTTTTCCCTCGGCATCAGAAGCTGATTTCACCTTTGTGCGTGAAATTATTGAAGAAAAAGCTATCCCCGACGATGTTACGATCCAGGTATTAGTTCAAAGCAGGCCCGAACTTATTGACAGAACATTTGAGTCAATTAATGGTGCAAAAAACGCAATTATCCATTTCTATAATTCAACGTCGACTCTTCAACGAAAAGTTGTTTTTGGGCTTGATCGCGAGGGGATTATAAAGATTGCAGTTGATGCAGCGAGACACTGCAAAAGTCTTGAATCAACTGTTCCCGATACTAATATCAGATACGAATACTCTCCTGAGTCATTCACAGGAACAGAACTGGATTTTGCAAAAGAAATTTGTGACGCAGTTGTTGATGCAATTGACCCTTCCCCTTCTAATAAAATCATCATCAATCTACCTGCGACTGTTGAAATGGCATCTGCGAATACTTACGGCGACATGATTGAATGGATGCACCGAAACTTAAATCGTAGAGACGATATTATTTTAAGTCTCCACCCTCATAATGATAGAGGGACGGGTGTAGCAGCAGCAGAATTTGGTTTGATGGCTGGCGCTGACCGAGTTGAGGGAACATTATTTGGCAATGGTGAACGAACCGGAAACGTTGATGTCATTAACATTGCCATGAACATGTATAGCCAAGGCGTTGACCCCATGCTTGATATCAGCGACATTAATGATATAAGAAGAGTGGCCGAGTACTGCAATCAACTACCAGTGCATCCCCGACACCCTTATGTCGGGGACCTTGTTTACACAGCCTTTTCAGGATCGCATCAGGATGCAATTAAGAAAGGCTTTGACGCACTCAAA
>DLTU01000090.1:0-3713 GCA_002500385.1 Candidatus Neomicrothrix sp. UBA7828
GAGGCTTCTGCTAGTGAGCCTGCCGACGAGTCTCAACAGGTAACCCCTTTTCAAGGGGATTGTACTTCTTCAACAGTTGGTACCCTCATTAATCCTGATGAATGGTTTTACCTTCCTGGAGCTGGATCTGTTGTAGCTGTTGTAGGAGTGGAGCATTGGGATATTCTTGAAATACATGAGGATCCAGGTGTGAGTTCCCCCCTTGTAGGAACATTAGATCCACTTGATGACACAGTTGTTGCATTGGGATATGCCAGACAATTACCGCAATCTATTTGGTGGTGTATTTCCTGGAATGGGGGGTCAGGAGCATGGGCATCTTCTATATATCTAAGCAGGATGGCAGACCCCTATCAGAGTTTCGATTCAAGTAGTTGGGTCGGTCTTACCGCACAGAACCTTGAAGACTTTTTATCTGATGTAGAAAGTCAATACCAAAGACCCGCTTCATCTGAAGGGGGACCGATGAGAATCGTGATCTCGGAACTTGACTATATCAATAATGTTATTTCTATCGATGTTATTGGATTTGTTGATGACTCACTTCTAGGTGCCCGATTGACTTTTTCAACTTCACTACAATCAGATGGCTCCCTAATAATAGATGATGCTCAATTCCGTGCGATGTGTCGACGTGGCGGCGGACCCGGATCAGACCTTTGTTTGTAACTATAAACCAAATGAAAGTAATCGAAGATAAAGCTATAAAGTCCTTCTAATTAAGGGCTAGCACTTTCATAGGATTTCTCTCATAGATTAAGACTGTCAATTGCAGACGAGGCAGAGAAATTTTGCAAAATTACGTTTGGTACTGTAATAAATTTATAGTGACACCGTCTATTCAATAACACATTGAAAATCAAGAAAGGGAAACACTTGAAAATGAAAAAATTGTTTAGAGGCACAGGACCGGTGTCGATTTGTCTTGCAGTGATAGCAGCAGCGTCTTGCGGATCAAATACTGGCGTTGAGGATTCATTACGAGAAGAATTAAATCAAACTCAAGCACAGATTGAGGATTTACAGGAAACGATTGAAACTCTTCAAAGCGATAATCAAGAACAGGTCGAGCAACAAATAGATGAGCAATCCCAAGTTGAAGAGGAAATAGTACTAAATGAGGAGAATCAAGAGGATGCAAATTCTGTAGAAGATGTGCCACAAATTCTCACAAATTCTTTCGTGTGGTACGAAAACAGTGAATCTGTAAAGTTACTCCAGGAGTCCCTTGGAGTTAATGCGGACGGATGGTACGGATTAATTACACGTGAAGCTCATTTAGAGGCTTTGTTGTCATACGGATTGCCCACTGACGGTGTTCCAGAAGAAGGGCTGATCCCTTGCCCATCACAAGAAGAAATGCCAGATTCGGAAGCAATCCCCATGTCAACCATTCATTTAGATATGAATGGTGATGGCGTTCTTGATTTCGGGCAGACGTATTACAATTCGGACACTGAACTGTTTTATGCACAGGTCTCGGGATCTGATTTTGGTCCTTATTGGGTGGAGTTAGATGACATAGGACCAGGTCCCGCTAATCAGTGGAAAGCTAGCTATGGAACAGACATAAATAATGACAACAAAAGTGAATTCTGGATACGTCAAATTCCGTTTGGTGCTTCAAGTGTCGGATATCGTGTTGTCATATTCGAAGACTGTGAACTTCGAATTGCCTATATCCCAGATAGTAATGAACTATTTATTGACGGAGGGACTGTCGGAACATCTTGGAGAATCGCATGTGAAAATGAAGATGGATCTCCAGTCATAGTGCAATACCAAATAACAGCAGGCCCAACAGAAGCTGAGCAATCAAACACAGGTATGGTGTTTGAACTTAACAGCACAGGCTTCACGTTTATAAAAGTTCGCAATTTAGAAACCTTTGAAGATCCGGGTGGCCCATATGGTACCCCATGTGAAAGTTGGATTCATGATGATCCGCCTTGGTTATCGTAAGAATAGATATTGATTATTAGGTGATGTACCTATTCATCTAATTTTTTAAAATAGTCCGATTAGATAGAAAGGGTATCGGGTTGATAATCAATAAAATTACGAATACATCTTATTGTTTTACTAAATCCTTACTGAATAGAACCTACTAGACCTAAAACACGATCTCTAGTCATATAAACCCCATACGTTTTGAAACTTAGAAATTTTTGACTTCGGTTGACGTAATAAAATGTATCGTCCTAAATTATCGACAGGGAACATTCATCTAGGGGGTTATATGGGTTTTCTAAATCCCAGTCCGATAATTGGAGCAGTTCTTATAATCCTATTTATCTCTTTAGCTTCATTTTTCTTCTATGCGGTTTTCCAAAGAGGTGAAAAGTTTAAAACTCTGATTTCAATGATTATTTTCGCCACTGTTGGGTTCCAACTATTTCATGTTTTTGAACATGGTTTGCAATTGGGATACTGGACATTCAACCCTGATGCTAAACCATGGCTTACTCCTTGGGCTGAATCAGGCGTCAGTGGACTTGCATACTTTTGTGACCTTACCGGCACGCAACTAAGCAAAGTAAACAAATGCGGGGCAGAGTTACTGCATTTAGTTGGGAACGGTATTTATTTAGTCGGCGTGTCCGCAATGTTTATCGTCGCAAAGCGCTCTAACATCAAAGACCCTGTTTTCTCTGGAAACCTTTTCTTTCAAGGCTTCCATTTTGTAGAACACTGCACCTTGACTTTAACCCTACTTATTAACGGAAAAGCATGGGGATTCTCAACTCTATTTGGTCAACTTTCAGGATCTGAACTCTCCACCTATAGGGTGTGGTGGCATTTTAGTATTAATGCGATCGCAACAATTCTTGGAATCCTTGCGCTACGAAGACTCTATTTAGGAAGTCGCTTATCTGTTTCCCCCGATACCGGTGCCAGATTGTTAGCAGAGCGCAGATTAAATCTTGCCTGGGTCATCGTTATCGGAGTTGTGATACTAGAGGGACCTCCTTTACTAATAGCGAACTTGACCGGAGAACCTGCGAGTCAGGAACCATTAGTAAGGAACTTTCTCCTTCAAGATGTTTTCGATAAAGGAGAATGGTGGCAAGTATTTGATCCGTACGTCTTGGCGGCGATCTTGTCAGTAGCATTCTTTTTCCGAAGACTTAATAGGCAAAAGGTGTTAAATCCATCAGCGAACTAATCAACTTGAAGGAATTGAACCTGATTGAAAGAAGGGTATTCCAATAGAAGTTCCAGGATTCATACTTGAACCCATTAAATTTCCTCCACAGCCCTTACCTAGAACGTAACTAAGGAAAATATTTAGTAACCACCGTTACTAAGTTGAATTCCTTGTAGAACGCTTGGTGCGCTAAGCGTTCCTTTATCCATATAACTGACTGTAATAACAGCTTGCGCATGACCATTAAGGCCTTGATTCCAGTCAGGCCAATATTGATAATTCGGGTAAAGTTCAGAGACAGAAAAAGTATGGCCGAATGGGTAACCATTAAGAGGTGTAGGGAAGGTCTTTACAACAGTTGATTGACCAGCATCTGATTCAACAATAATTTCTACATGCCACTCTTCAGGCTCTAATTGGGAACCTCCACCTGGTTCCCATGAAACATACAAGGTTCGGTAACTAGGGTCACTATAAATGTACGCCTCTACATACTCAGTGGGTGTGGGTGTGGGTGTGGGTGTGGGTGTGGGTGTGGGTGTGGGTGTAGGTGTAGGTGTAGGTG
>DLTU01000145.1:0-5662 GCA_002500385.1 Candidatus Neomicrothrix sp. UBA7828
AAAAGAAAGAACACAAGAAACAAAAGGCTGCCCCTCCAAAAGAAATTCCTCGTTGGGAAATCCGTAACCTGCATCAAAGCGATGCGGATCAGAAACTAAAACAAAAAACTAACCTCTCCTTATACTATTCTGATCTTTCAATTGGGCCCGTTCTAGCAATCTCAACTGACATAGACACAACACACAAACTCAAACCCTTTTACACTTTCAAGGCACCCTTTATCTTCGCGAAATACACCCAGCACCTACTCGTTTGGTCACTAACGCTAACTGGTAATCAGAACCTCGCAGAAACCGCGTTATACAATAATTTGCAGGAGCATGAGAAGATTGTGCAATGCTGGTCGCCTCACTTCTCGTTTCTAGTAAATGGTGAAGCTACAGCAATTGAAACAAAAATAAACACCCAGAAATTACTACGCCTCAGCGAATCTGATCTACTCAAAAAAATATCGTATTTTCTAAAACCAATTCCAAATGACCCCACGAAAGAACAATATATTCCTCCGAAAAGACAGGGAAAACGAGGAAAGTATGATCCGGGGCCTGTATTTGGAACCTCAATAGACTTTTTACGAAATGAATTTGATATACAAAAATTTTTTGAGGAATAGCGTAATCATGTTGGGTAGGGCTTGGAGGTGTGGTTAGGCTATCTCATCACTGTTTAAAGATTTTCGGGGATGGTGTAATTGGTAACACAACTGGTTCTGGTCCAGTCATTGGGGGTTCAAGTCCTCCTCCCCGAGCAAATCAAGTAAGATAGAAAGTCCTCGCCCCGTTCGTCTAGCGGCCTAGGACGCCACCCTCTCAAGGTGGTAGCACGGGTTCAAATCCCGTACGGGGTACTCATTCGCTTAAAGTGCTTGCTCGTCGGAAACCAATAATGCGACCGATAGATGTGCCTAAAGTTTCTCGAGCTAATTGCCCAAAGGAACTATCAAGTTCAGTTGGGGAAAATGAGGGATCAAGACCTACTTCACGCGCTATTTCCTTTGCTCGCAATGCATGATAGGGATCAGATACTAGGACGACTTCGCTTCCAAGTCCAACGCTTTGAATTGCACTTGATGTAGCACTCAGTGATTGGTAGGTATTGGAGCCATCCACAATGACAATAATTTTATTCTCTGGAATTCCTCGCTCAAGGAGGTAAGTCAACCCCGTGTAGGCTTCCGTGTATCGATCCCCCTTCTGCTTTGATCCGGTGGTCACGATATATGGAGCTACTTCTTTTTCGTATAGGTCTAGTGCGTGATCTAAGCGAGCTTTCAGAACAGGAGAGGGAACCCCATCCCATTGGGCTGCACCAAGAACAACAATTGCGTCAGCACTTTTAACTTCGTCACGCATGGACTGGAACCAAACTTGAAAAAATGTGACTCCTACAAATGCAATAATGAGCAAGAAAAATGCTATTACGGACAGTATTGTGAGTTTCACGAAATTCGCTTTACTCGTGGTATCAGTCGCTTCTGACTCAGGCCTATGGTTCGTATAGGAATCTGAATCCTGCATATCAGCTATTAGCCTAATTCCGCCCGAGCTTTTTGAAGCCTTGTCATAACTTTTTGGCGTCCCAATATTTCCATTGGCTTAAACAATGGCAGCCCAATTCTTCTTCCAGTTACGGCAACACGGATTGGCACTTGTGATTTAGTCTCCAATACCTGACCGATTCCGTTAATTGTTTCTCCAATTACTTCCTCGTTCCAATCGCATTTTCCCAGCTGGTCTATTGCAAGGTCAAGAACATCGGTTACCTTGTCTGCAGACATTGATTTTGAGATTTTTTTTATCTCTTTCGTATCTGTCTCGGTGGCTGGTTCATCATTAAATAGCCAATCAACAAGGTTTACGATGTCAGCGAATTTCTCGATTCTTTCTTGTATCGGCCAAGATAATTCGCTAAGCACATGAAGATCAAGATTTTTGGGTTGCCAATCAATTAATTGAAAATACTCAGTTACTATCTCTGTGAATGCTTCATGGGAAAGCGCTCGAATGTACTCTGCATTAATATGGAGGAGTTTTTTCATATCAAAATAGGCAGGCGCTTTATTAATATCTTCGAGCGAAAATAAAGCTGCTATTTCTTCAACGGGCCTAATCTCTTTGTCATCACCTGGCCCCCATCCAAGCAAGGATAGATAGTTGACCATTGACTCAGGGAGTATTCCCATTGTTCTAAATTCGCCTAAAGCAACTGAATGTTTCCGTTTTGAGAGTTTTTTCTTGTCTTCACCGACAAGGAGAGGCAGATGTGCGTATTCGGGAGGTTGGCCGTAGTCTAGAGCTTCCCACATAAGGATTACTTTAGGGGTCGTATTAAGGAGATCTTCTCCTCGAATAACGTGCGTGATTCCCATATCGGCATCGTCAACAGCATTTGCTACGAGGAATACGGGAGTTCCATTGCTACGACGAATGATAAAGTCCTCTAACTCGTTGGTATCAAAAATGACATCACCTCGTATAGAGTCCCGTATCTTAACTAATTGGTTCTTTGGTGTTTTGAATCTGATAGTGACATTCGGGCCGTCTTGAATTTCCCTATCGCGACAATACCCGTCGTATCCCCCCTTGAATCCATTAACTTTATTTCTCGATTCAATACTTTCTCGACTGCAGTCGCAACAATAGGCGTAGCCTTTCTTTAATAGCTCTCCAATTGCATCTAAGTATTTCTCTGACCTTTGAGATTGGTAGAAAGGGCCTTCATCCCATTGAAGGCCAAGCCATTTCAATGGTTCTGTTATGGCGTCGTAGAATTCCGGCTTTGCTAATTCAGCATTTGTATCTTCAATACGGAGGACAAAGACTCCATTCATTTTTTTAGCGAATAGCCAATTGAATAAAGCTGATCTCGCTGACCCTACGTGGAGATAGCCTGAGGGTGCAGGGGCGAAACGAACGCGCGTTGAAGTAGGTGACAAGATGGACTAACTTTCATCAAGTTTCGACGGGTCAATCATTGTCCGCCAATTTTGTTCGTAGTCCATTCGTATAAGTTCCGGAGACCTTTTGAGTCCTGTTGAAGAGATTGCGTCAGAAACATTACGTCGCATGAGGTAATTATGCGCAGATCCGATGTGGCCAAAGTTATCCTTTCTCAGATCCACAAGTTCATCTTCCGGATTTTGATCTAGGTAGCCCCAAATACAAAGGCCAACTTCGATGTCATATGTGCATGGAGCTCTTCCAAAAAGAGAGGCTCGTTTCAGCGCAGTCAGCACTGCTACTTCTGCGGCGTCCTCCCAGTGCTCTCCAGAGAAAAGAAAAACCTTATCTTTAAACTGTTTGACTAAACGCAGTGCATATCCTTGGTCTGGACCAGGGTGTCCTGTACCTTCCTGATTTGCGTTATGTTTGAAAACTTCGGCAGGTCTTTGAACTCCGGAAGAGTGCTTCGTCTTTCGAGTTGATTGATAATATTTCCTCTGTTGAACAGGTGATGGAACGTATCTTGGAGCAGCCATGACCTAACTTTAGTTCAATTTTCTTCAGCGCGGGCACGCAGGAGGCCATAGACGATTGAATCTACAAGCGCTTGCCAACTTGCTTCAATTATGTTCTCGGAGACCCCAATGGTGGTCCATGTTTCTTCACCGTTGCTACTATCCAATAAGACTCGAGTTACCGCTCCTGTACCTTTTTCAGTGTCGAGGACTCTCACTTTGTAGTCAACGAGAGAAATTTGTTCCAATTCTGGGTAGGTATCAATGAGGACTGAGCGTAAAGCGGTATCTATCGCGTTCACTGGACCGTTACCATCTCCAACTCCGACAAGCTGCTTTCCGTTTACATCAAGGTCTACTACAGCTCTCGTATCAACGTCCACAGAGATTTCGTTCCATGCGCGGCTTCCAGAACCCACGTGGTTCATATCCACTGAGAATTTTTTTAGATTGAAGAAGTCTTGGGACCATCCGCTTGCTCCCCGCATCAATAGCTCTAATGAAGCATCTGCAACTTCAAAGTGGTATCCCTCATATTCCAGTTTTTTGAGCACTTCGACTACATCACCTAATATTTTTCCGTCAAGGCCGATTCCAATTTCTTTAGCCTTGAGCTCTAGTGTTGATCTTCCGGCCATCTCTGAGACTAGAAATCTTGTTCCATTTCCGATGCTTTCAGGTGAAACGTGTTCATATGCATCAGGCCTTTTAGAGATTGCACTTACATGCAGTCCAGCTTTATGAGCAAAGGCTGATGACCCTGTATAGGGCTGTTGAGGATTCAAAGTAATGTTCACTAATTCAGCAATATGGTGGCTTACTGGAGTTAACAGGTCGAGATTTTGGGGCGGGATTGTTTCTATCCCCATTTTCAGCGAAAGATTAGCGATGATTGAGACGAGGTCACAGTTTCCGGTTCGCTCACCGTATCCATTTATAGTTCCTTGAACTTGTTTAGCCCCTGCCATGACTCCAGCGAGTGCGTTAGCAACCCCGCAACCGGTGTCATTATGCAGATGGACCCCTATCCCAGTATCTAGGTGGCCTGTAACACTAGATACGGCATCGGAAACGTCTTGAGGTAGGGATCCTCCATTAGTATCGCATAGGATTAAGCGTTCGGCTCCGGCTATTGAAGCCGCTTCTAGTACGCGCAGAGAAAATTCTGGGTTGTTTTTGTACCCATCGAAGAAATGTTCAGCATCAAAGAATACTCTCTTCCCGTGACTTCACAAGATATTTGACTGAATCACTGACCATTGCAATTCCTTCTTCTAGCGAGGTTTGTAAAGCTTCGGTAACGTGATAATCCCAGCATTTCCCGACGATACAAACGATGTTGGTGTCTGCACCAATTAGATTGGCGAGTGTTTGGTCTTGGTCAACTTTTCCTTTAGCGCGACGTGTGGAACCAAACGCGACGAACTCAGATCGTTTAAGTTTGAGTTCATTTTTGGCACGCTGGAAAAACTCGTCATCTTTGGGATTTGCTCCTGGCCATCCTCCTTCAATGAAGTGAACGCCGAGTTGGTCTAATTGTTCAGCTATCCGAAGCTTATCCTCAACGGTTAGCGATATTCCTTCGAGTTGGCTTCCGTCCCTGAGCGTCGTGTCATATATTTCTACTGACTCTGGAGGTGAGGTCGGCATTAAACTTCCTCACACCAGTGTGCGTAGTTTGGGTTCTTTCCACGAACGGTATCAGCATAGAGCTCAGCCACCTGTGAGGTGATTGGCCCAGGACACGGAATTGGCCGGTCATCTACGCTGTTGACAGCGCTAACTTCTGCTGCTGTTCCGACAACGAATATTTCATCAGCTGTGTATAGGTCTGATCGTGCGAGAGCCTCAAAGGTAACTTCGTGACCCAAATCGCGGACAAAAGACATAACCGTATGTTGTGTTATCCCCTCAAGGGCTCCCGAGACTAATGGAGGAGTCATTATTTTTCCATTGCGGCATACAAACAGGTTTTCTCCTGAACATTCGGCTACGAGTCCTTCTTTGTTTAACATTACTGCTTCGTCGTAGCCCGCATTTAGAGCTTCCATCTTTGCAAGCGTTGAGTTTGCNNTTAAACTTCCTCACACCAGTGGGCATAGTTTGGGTTCTTTCCACGGACGGTATCAGCATAGAGCTCAGCTACCTGTGAGGTGATTGGACCAGGACACGGAATAGGTCGGTCATCTACGCTGTTGACAGCG
>DLTU01000145.1:6005-8456 GCA_002500385.1 Candidatus Neomicrothrix sp. UBA7828
ACCCATGACGATATTTTCATTCGTACACCTTTCGTTGCCGCATCATCTCCCAGGTATGCTCCCCACGGCCAGCATGCTATCGCAACGTCTACAGTGCAGTTGCTCGTTGCTAAACCCATCTCCCCATACCCGTAGTATGCGATAGGTCGTATGTAACAGCTACTGAGACCTGAGTCCTTTACAACGGCTTTTGCAGCAGTTTGAAGCTCTTCTGATGTGTATGGCATTGGGATTGAAAGGATTTTGGCTGAGTTGATCAACCTATCCATGTGCTCTTTTAAACGAAAGATTGCTGGCCCGTTTTCTGTTTCATATGCTCGGATGCCTTCGAAAACTCCTGTTCCGTAGTGAAGCGTGTGGGTCAATACATGAATCTGGGCTTCGTCCCATGGGATGAGCTCTCCGTTCATCCAGATGCTTTTCGTTGGTTCAATAGGCATTTTTACCTTCTTTAAGTCGTTACGAGTTTAGCGATTGCATCGCCTATCTCAGTTGTTGTTCCCATTTGTGTCGACGGTTTTGCGCAGGCATTTTCTATTCTTCTTGCTGCTTCTGGTTCTCCTAAGAAATCAAGCATAAGCGCCCCACTTAAAATTGCGGCAGTTGGGTTAGCCTGCCCTGTTCCTACGATATCGGGCGCTGACCCATGTACGGGTTCGAACATTGACGGAGCTGCTTTTTCTGGGTTGAGATTAGCTGAACAGGCGAGGCCTATTCCTCCCGATACTGCTCCTCCTAAATCAGTTAGGATGTCTCCAAAAAGATTGTCCGTAACGATAACGTCATATCGCTGAGGGTCTTGGACCATGTAGATGCAGGCTGCGTCAACATGGTTATAGTCTGTCTCAATCTGTGGAAATTCTTTTGAAATTTCATTAAATGTTCTTTCCCAGAGATCTCCGGAGAAAGTTAATACATTTGTTTTATGAACGAGGGTTAGATGTTTGCGTTCACGTTTAGCGGCAAGTTCAAACGCGTAGCGTATGCATCTTTCAACACCATGTCGAGTGTTTACCGAACCTTGCGTAGCTACTTCATGAATGGTGTTTTTTCTTAGAAACCCACCCTCCCCAGCGTAAGTTCCTTCTGTGTTTTCGCGAATAACTATAAAGTTATGAGCGTCTGAATCTTCTGTAGCGTCCTTCACAAAAGGTCGAAGATTTATATAGAGATCAAGCTCAAATCTCATCTTGAGCAAAAGTCCTCGCTCAATTACTCCGGGTGGAACGTCAGGTGTTCCTACAGCGCCTAGATACAGGGCATCAAGGCTTCTCCATTCTTGAAGGATTGAATCTGGCAATATAGTCCCGTCTTTAATATATCGGGAACCTCCGAGGTCGTAATTGTGCAAGTCAACGTTTATGCCAGCAGCTTCTATGACTTTTAACCCCTCATTGATAACTTCTGGCCCTATGCCATCTCCTCCGATTATTCCTATTTTGTGACTCAAAAGGGCTCCTCTATTCCACTTTTCGTAGTGGTTTATTGACCAAATAGTGTATGCGTTTAAATGTTCGTTTTATTGATGATATGTGTTTTATTTCCGTCTTCCAGTCTCGCAGTTAATTTCTGAATCGCAAACGCTAAAACACAGGTAACATTTTGATATGGGGCAAGTACATAAACTTTCACAAGCAGCATTCGATCGGCTAAACGAAGAATATTCTCTTTTGACGACTACTGGGCGTATTGATATTGCGAGGAAGATCGAAACAGCTCGGGAACTCGGTGATTTGTCCGAGAACGGTGATTACCATGCCGCTAAAGAGGAACAAGGCAAGATGGAAGGTCGCATTGCCCATATTTCTTCTATTCTTGAAGATGCTGAGATCGTTGATGATACTGCAAGTGGAAATTCAGTTCGGGAAGGTTCGGTCGTCTCCATTCAATATGTTGGAGACGATGAGATTGAGCGATACTTGGTTGGCTCGATCGAAGAGCGAATTGAGGATGCTGAAGTTGCCTCGCCTACTTCGCCTTTAGGTGAAGCTCTTTTGGGAAGTGAAATAGGTCAGGTCGTCAGGTATGAGGCTCCTGGAGGTCTTCTTGAAGTCAAAATTGTTGCTATTGATTAGTACCTATACATAAATTTCTTTACCTTTTAGGCGAAACTAAATACATGACATCAGAAGATCAGATAAATCAGGACCTTGATCACGATTCAGGGAGTGCGAGTGAGAGCGTAGAGGAGCTTTATCCCAATTCTCCTGCAGAAGTTTCGGGCGACGCTGGAAGCTTGAAAGAGAAAAGGGTATTTGGAAATCAAGGGCTGTACCCTTCTAAGCCTTCCAACCAAGTCAGAACTTCCAACCATTCTCGTCCTACAGTTACTAATAGTGTGCCGCCTGCAAATCAGCGATCACGAAAACGTCAACCGACAAACTACTATCATCCAAATGATTATTATTTAGGAACTGATTGGCCAAGGTTGATTGTGGGAACATTAGCGTC
>DLTU01000145.1:8788-11863 GCA_002500385.1 Candidatus Neomicrothrix sp. UBA7828
CTCATTCTTCTTGTCTCTGTCGGCATCTTGGCTCTTTATTTATTTGATCGATTTGAGTCAGACACTGTAACCCCGCAGCCGATTGTCACTTCAGACGGTGAATTAAGCACCATAAATGCGTACCTGTGTGCTGGGGATAGCACTCCTGTTAAGCAGATTGATGTTCCTCCGAGTGCATTGTTTAGCGGAAAAAATGCTGCAGGTACTTGGATTGCGTTTCAAGACCCTGTCGCTCCTTCTGTTCAATTATGGTCTCGCGTAGCAGATTTGACGGCTAGTAACCTTAGTGACTTAGAAGTTGTGAATTGCGAGAATCTTGATGACCCTGAGCAGCTTTCTGATAACTAATTTCTTACTTACTCGCTAGACTGAACAAAGTTGAGGAGTGTTGTGGGGAAAACTTTAAGTCAGAAAATTTGGAGTGATCATCTTGTCCGCTCAGGAAGTGGATTGCCTGATTTGCTCTATATTGACCTTCACCTAATTCATGAAGTTACGTCACCGCAAGCATTTGACGGATTGCGTATGAATGGTAGGCGTGTACGGCGACCTGATCTGACAGTAGCGACGGAGGATCATAATGTGCCTACGGATAATATTGATCAACCGATCGCAGATGAGATTAGCTTGAAACAAATTGAAACTCTTCGCGATAATACGGCTGAATTCGGGATCACCAACTACCCTATGGGGGATCCGCATCAGGGAATCGTGCATGTTATCGGACCTGAATTAGGGCTGACCCAGCCGGGCATGACAGTTGTTTGCGGAGACAGCCATACATCAACGCATGGGGCTTTTGGGGCGCTTGCCTTTGGGATAGGGACAAGCGAAGTAGAACACGTACTTGCAACACAAACTCTTCCTCAACCGGTTCAAGAGACTATGTCCATCATCATTAATGGAGAGTTACCTGAAGGCTCAACAGCTAAGGACGTTGTGCTCGCAATATTGAATGAAGTAGGAACTGGAGGTGGGATAGGCGCCATTGCAGAGTTCCGAGGATCAGTTGTTGAGAATCTTTCCATGGAAGGTCGAATGACCCTTTGTAATATGTCAATAGAATTTGGTGCGAAGGCTGGTCTCGTCGCACCCGACGAAGTTACCTTTGAGTATCTAAAGGGTCTTCAGAACTGCCCTGAGGGAGAGAATTGGGACGAAGCTGTTGCTTACTGGGAGACTTTGTTTACTGACCATGATGCTGTTTTTGATCGAGAAGTTGTTCTTGATGGCTCAGCGATTACGCCTCAGGTGACGTGGGGAACAAATCCTGGACAGGTCATTCCTGTTTCCGGCTCTATTCCTGACCCTCAGGATTATGCTGATCCAGCGGAACGTGAAGCAGCAGAACGTGCATTAGATTACATGGGGCTTAAAGCTGGATCAGAAATGAGAAGCATCTCAGTTGACACTGTCTTCATTGGCAGTTGCACTAATAGCAGGATTGAAGACCTTCGTTCCGCTGCAGAAGTTGCTGAGGGAAGAAGCGTTGCGTCTGGTGTGAGAACTCTTGTTGTCCCAGGTTCAAGAGTTGTGAAAGAACAAGCTGAAGCAGAGGGACTTGATAGGATTTTCATTGAGAGCGGTTTTGATTGGCGTGAACCTGGGTGTTCAATGTGCCTTGCAATGAACCCAGATAAATTAACTGTCGGTGAACGTTGCGCCAGCACAAGTAATAGGAATTTTGAAGGACGGCAAGGTCGCGGTGGACGCACACATTTGGTTTCCCCGCGAGTCGCAGCAGCAACTGCGATCGCTGGGTATTTTGCGACTCCAGAGGACCTTTCATGAAACCTGTATCAATCATTGAAGGAACTGCCGTTCCCCTTGACAGATCAGATGTTGACACAGATCAAATTATTCCCAGTGACTGGCTCAAACGTGTTGAACGAACGGGATTCGAAAAGGGTCTCTTTTCAGAATGGCGTGATGACAAAGACTTTGTTTTGAATAATGATGTTTATTCCGGAGCAAATATTCTTCTTGCAGGCCCAAACTTTGGGACAGGTTCGTCACGAGAACACGCTGTCTGGGCAATACAACAAGCCGGTTTTGATGCCGTTATTTCACCTCGATTTGGACCTATTTTTAAAAATAACTCCACGAAGAATGGGTTAGTACCAGTAGAGATAGAGACGACCATCGCAGAAGAACTTATGCGGCAAGTTCAAAGCGACCCGAACCTGTATTTCGTTATCGATATTGCTAGGAGAACCCTTGAAGTTACTCAGATCGGCCTAACTGTTGACTTCCCACTAGAAAATTCAATACAAGATAGATTCCTGAAAGGGCTTGACGATATCGGGATTACCTTAGAACACACAAACGCTATTGAAAATTTTGAGAAGCAGCGTAACAGCTGGCTCCAACCATAGAAGTAGTTCAAAAAAATCGATCACTCAGGAACAAAAGCTAAGCCCGTAACGTCAAAAGTGGAATAGCATCAGAAAAGAGAGGTAACCATGAAAAGATTACTTATTGCGTTTCTGCCACTTGGTCTTTTGACGTTGGCTTGTTCAGACACATCTGAAGTCTCTCAAGTTAAACTAGACCCAACTGATATTCAGTTGGTGAATCAGCTTATCCCCTTTGATGACTGCGAAAGCATTCTCGACCATATCAAGGGGGAAGCTAATGAGCGGGTTGGTCCATACGGTTTGGATAATACCGGATTCCCTATTTGGTTTGGCCTTCAAGAAGGATTACTGCGTTCCGAAGTAGAAGTAGCTGTGATGGATTCTGCGCCTGCGGTTACAATGACTACTGAGGAGTCAACAGCTTATGGTTCGGGCAGTGCAAGCTCGGGTTCTTCTGGAGAGGTTGATTTTACTGGAACAAATGTGCAGGAGTTAGGCGTTGATGAACCTGACATAATCAAGACTGATGGAGAAAGAATTCTTACCATAAATCGTGGAGTGCTTTCTCATTTTGCTGTGAACGGTGGAAAGGGGTCCTTAACAAGTCAGGTTGCTATTGGTGATGACTTCTATGGCTATGAATTGTTCATCCACGATGACAAGGCTTTTCTGTTCGCAAATGGAGGCGGGTATTCTATCCTGCCCGTAAATGACGAGG
>DLTU01000145.1:12198-14924 GCA_002500385.1 Candidatus Neomicrothrix sp. UBA7828
GAGGAAACGGACTTTAGAGGGGGTTTCTATCAGCCACAAACTCGCATTATCGAAATTGACTTATCTGAGCCCTTTAATCTGCAAATAGTAAGCGAAATGACAATATCGGGTAGCTATTTAAGCGCGAGGTTAGTTGGCTCAACGATTCGCATGGCTGTGAATAGCGCCCCGAATCAACTTGAATGGGTATATCCGAGTAACCCAGGTTCCGAAGAAAGAGCTACAAGGTTCAATAAGGAACTAATTGAAGAAACAACTATTGAAGACTGGGTTCCGTTTTTCCACTTATCTTCCAGTGATTCAACTAAGACAGGTCAACTCATCCCGTGCGATAAGCTTCACAAACCAAACGCTTTTTCCGGATTTGATGTCCTTTCAGTATTAAGTTTTGATATCGACAGTGGATTGACTTCTGGTAACGGTGTTGCAGTTCTTGCAAGCGGCCAAACCGTTTACTCTTCATTAGATCGTTTCTTCATAGCGACAACAAAATGGGTTGATGCTGATATATCCGAAGATGACTTTGAAACATGGACCGAATCCTATACTACAGATGTGCATGGGTTCTCGATTAGCCTTGGCAACCCAGCCGAATACGTTGCATCAGGAAGTGTGGATGGGACACTCCTGAACCAGTTTTCTATGGACGAACACGATGGTTATCTCAGAATTGTTACAACGACCGGATCACCATGGAGTGAGCAGAATCGGAGCGAATCACAGCTGATCGTGATGGAGGAACAAGGAAGATCTCTAGTTCAAGTGGGTCAAGTAAGTGGACTAGGGAAAGGTGAATCACTTTATTCAGTTCGGTTATTAGATGACATAGGTTTTGCCGTTACGTTCCGCCAAATTGACCCTTTCTACGTAATCGATTTAAGTGACCCTGTAAATCCAGAAGTAGTTGGTGAATTGAAGATTCCTGGGTTCTCCACTTACCTCCATCCGGTTGATGACAACATTGTGCTTGGGATTGGGCAAAATGCTGATGATCAAGGACGAGTCTTAGGCTTGAAAGTTAGTTCCTTTGATGTTTCTGACCCTTCAAACCCTCTTGAAACTTCAACGTGGGTTCTCGATAATGCAAATTCAGTTGCAGAATATGACCACAGAGCTTTCCAAATAAAGGATCGTTTGGCGGTTTTGCCTGTTCAGAATTGGTCTAATTCTGAACAAATCGGTGCGGTCCTTTTGGAGGTAGCGAGTAATGGGGAACTGCAAGAGGTAGGCTTCGTATCTCATGAGATCGGCGACGTTGAGAAGATAACGGATTGCGAAGTCCTCGATACAGAAATTCTTATCGGAACCGATTTGGAATTCTTAACGGAAGAGCAGTGGAGTGAAGATTATGGTGTTCATATCCAACTTTGTGAATCTTCTGATACGGGTGGATATGGATCTGATTACTGTGACGTTATTCCCGTAGAGCAATTAGATGATTACCTTGGCTCGATTGCTGATGACCTTATAGAAATCATTGGAGCTGGTCCGACTGACCGATTGGAGCAATGTTGGCCTTCAGATGTTCGATGGGACTTACAAATCCAAAGAAGTCTTTTTATTAATGATTCGCTTTGGACTATGAGCGTAAGTCGACTTCAGTCTAATGACGTGAGTGATAGTAATGATCTGGGTCAATTACCAGTGATCTCAATAATTCCTATACCCAATTAAGCCTTAAAACCGATGAATGCGCCTCAACGAGGCGCATTCATATCTGTCTCTCTCTCGAGAGCAAGGGTTGGGACTTTCACTATATCTGATTTTTATTGTTAGATTTCACGAATTCCTTCTAAGATATTTATATGAGAATTATTCGGAAGATTTTAAAGCTCGCAGTCATTGCTGCCATTGTTGGCGCGTTAGCTTCTTGGTTTCGAAGCCGTTCATCAGAAGAAACCGAAGGAGAGGATGAGGAAGATCTTCCTTGGCCTCCCATCGCCTCCTCCGTTGAGGAGGCATCTTCTCAGGTAATTGAACCTAAAGACGGTTCTGCAGTTGAACCCAGAAAGTGGATTACATGCGATGGGAGTGGCAATTGCCCATCGTCTCACCCAATTAAAGCCAAAGACAGTAGTGGCCTTTATCATGTTCCTGATGGGTCACTCTACGAGAGAACAATTCCGGATAGGTGTTACACAACTACAGATGCTGCGGAATCTGATGGGTACCGACCGTCACAGCGTTGATGGGTTTTTAGATTGGTAGGTTGATTATTGAACACTGGGTCACGCCTTCAGTGTTTATAAGATGTTCCGCTACCGTTTCACTTACAGCGTTCTGAGTTGAGATCACCATCAAAGCACCGTACCCATCTACGCTTCTACCTACATTCATGTCAGTAATGTTGATTTGATTCTCCCCAAGAATAGTGCCGACTTTGCCGATGACTCCTGGCCGGTCATCGTTTCGAAGAACAACCATATGTTCACTAGGCGGAATATCGACTGTATGATCGTCAACCATTATTATCCTATGCTCGCCCTTCAGTCCGACGACTGTTCCAGCTATTGAGTGCCCTCCACCGCTGATTGTGATTGTGTTTAGATAATCAAGAGAATCTGTTGTATTTGTGGCATTTATATTAACTCCTTGGTTTTCAGCCACAGAGAATGCATTAACAAAGGATACTGTTTCACCGCTAGCACTAAATAAGCCTTTGAGTGCTGAGAGTTCGGTGATCTTATTGTCATAACCTCCTATTTCTCCAGCGAAATTAATATTCA
>DLTU01000145.1:15257-15497 GCA_002500385.1 Candidatus Neomicrothrix sp. UBA7828
ATTTTCGGGCAGTTGCTCACAAAGGCCCAAGAATAGGGCTCCTAGCTTTTCAGCGAGAGGGAGAAAAGGGCGAACGATTTCAGTAGCCTCAGAAGCGGAAACATTTACCGCAAATGGAACAAACTTCCCCCGCAATGCAAGATCGACTTGCTCTGCAATGGTGTTTCCTGCTTTCTCTTGCGCTTCTTCGGTGCTGGCGCCTAGGTGAGGGGTAACGACAATGCTTTGTTGAGCAAATAG
>DLTU01000145.1:15885-16310 GCA_002500385.1 Candidatus Neomicrothrix sp. UBA7828
GAAGATACTGCGTTGGCAAGGTCAGATTCGTTAATGATCCCTCCACGTGCGACGTTAACTATTCTCAATGTTGGTTTGGCGCTGGAAAGAGTTTCTGCGTTGATGAGATTTATGGTTTCGGGTGTTTTGGCGACATGAATTGTTACGAAATCAGATACTTTCATGAGTTCTTTAAGCGAAACGAGTTCAACGGATAGTTGTTGGGCTCGTTCATCAGCGATGTAAGGGTCGTAGGCGACGAGTTTCATGCCAAAAGCTAAGGCGCGTTGTGCTACTAATTTTCCTATCCTGCCAAGTCCGATAATCCCGAGTGTTTTATCTGCAAGCTCCACTCCAGTCCATTTGCTTCGCTCCCATCTACCATTCTTGAGAGCTTCGTTCGCGGGTGGAATATTTCGAGCTTGAGACAGTAGCAAAGCAAGTGT
>DLTU01000171.1:0-4981 GCA_002500385.1 Candidatus Neomicrothrix sp. UBA7828
GTTCTAACGAACGCGACAGGCTTTACGAACTTATTGGCCTATTGATACTTTTTGGAGGGGCAGTCTTAACCTTAATCTCTTATTTCGTAGCGGGGTCGCAAAATAGCGGTAACGTTGCCATAGATAATCTTGAACATAACGAACACATCATTCTCGCAATTTTCGGTGTTGCACTTTCAGTCGTAGGTGGCTTCATATACCTACGATTTAGTATCGGCCGGTTCCTAAGATTTTGGTTACTTAGACAAATACATGAGAATAACAAATCAGCGGGTAATTGAACTTAAGGGAATCATATGCAGGCATTGGTTACAGGTGGTGCGCAAGGTATCGGATACAAAATCGTTGAGTCTCTTATCAACGATGGATTTTCCGTCACAATTTTTGATATTAATCCTGAAACCCTTAATAAAGCTAAGGCAAGTTTTGGCTGCGAAGTATTTGAAGTTGATGTCTCAATCGAATCAGATGTTAAAGAAGCACTATCTCAAATGCAATCACTAGATGTATTAATAAATAATGCTGGCATATGGAAACCTGAGCCCCTTGATACCCTCGATATCGACATACAGAAAACCGTTTGGGAGACTAACGTAATCGGAACTCTTAATTGCACAAAATATGCAATGCCAATACTTGAACAAAATGATTCAAGTTGCATCATAAATCTAACATCGGCAGCTTCCCGAACGAACTCTCCGGGACTTGGAATGTATGCTGCCTCCAAGGCAGCGATCGAAACCCTAACACGTCAATGGTCACTTGAGTTAGCTCCAATCCGTGTCAATGCAGTGGGACCTGGAATGGTAATTACTGAAGGGACAGCCTCAAATTATGAAGGTAAGGCCTTGGAGTCCAGGTCAAACGCAGTACCACTAAAAAGAGTTGGAGATACTAGCGATATAGCGCAGGTAGTGAGCTTTCTTGCTTCACCTAAATCAAAATATATAACCGGCCAAGTGATTTTCGTTGATGGGGGAGTTACAGCAGGAGCAGCCGGTCATAACTAGATCGCTGCAAAGTATCCCCATGAGACAGCAGCAACGACTCCAAAGAATAGTGTTGTTTTTAGACCACTTTTAAACACTCCATAAAGAAATCCAATAATGCCGATGACCCCGCAAATCACTAAAATCAAAGTAAGCACTGGGTTCGCATTGGCAGCCTCGATTAGCGAGTTTGGAATTGAATCTGATATCTGGTCAGGTAATGAATCAACAATGTCTTTAGGTAGAACCTCTAGAGTTCCATTTTTGATAGCTACTCGAATATCAGCAGGAAGTCTCTCAAGAATCTCCTCGTCCAAATCAGTTAAACTCATTAGAAGGTAGCGCATGGGTTGATTGTTGCCGATAATGAGATATAAGTGGTGAATGCACTAACTAAATAGCATTTGGCCGTATGAGAGATTCCGATCCACCATCTACGTACAGGACTTGACCATGAACAAAGGAAGACTGATCACTAAGAAAAAATTCAACCACGTCAGCTACCTTCGAAGCACTAGCAGATTTAGCAATTCCTGTTGGTAAGGCCTCAATTCCAGGAGCTATTTCATCATGTAAAAGTAGTCCATCTAACATCGCCGTCTCCATCCGCCCAGGTGCAACGCAGTTTAATCTGACGCCGTTTTCTCCCCATAATTTAGCGTTTGAACGAACATATTGTGCTACGGCGACTTTGCATGAGCTATAAGCAACGATTCCAGCTTCGGTAGCATTTAATTGAAGAATCTTATCGAGGTTAGCTTTGGCATCGGATATTCGTCCCTCGAGCAGGCAATTGATCATTTCCTTATCGCCGCCTACTGCAGCACCAATTGAGGAAATAGCGACAGCACAACCGGCTTTGTTCTCAGATAGAGGATAAAGAAAGGAATCTAATAATTCTTTGACACCGAGCCAATTTACTTCAAGAATGGCAAATGGATCTTCATGAATTGGGCTAAGACCTGCATTGGCTACAACTGCTTTGGGCTTGGGGCTAAGATCCAAAGCAGCGCTAATAGCTAATTGGCGACCGTGTGAAGTAGATAAATCAGCAGTTATGTCAGCACTTGTATTCTTATCAATTCCGATAACATTGGTTCCCTTTGAGGATAGAGTGTGCGATAAGGCTTTACCCAAACCTGCCGAAGAGCCTGTAATGATCACAGTATCTTGCATAGTAAGATACTAGCCCGTAACTGAGAGACATTTCTACAGGACATAAATTGCAAACATCAGGAAAAATAAACACCTTTGATAAACTCATGTCTTTGGAAAAAGTAAATCCTGTTACTTTTGTGGGTCATAGTCCTGAATATAACTGGGGAAGGGTTTACGGAGGGCAAGTCGTTGCCCAAGGGCTTGCAGCAGCAAGAATGACTGTAGGTCCGGATCTGAATGTTCATTCAGTGCATGCGTACTTCATTCGCGGAGGCGATTCTAGTAAAGAAATCAAGTACGAAGTTGATTTGCTAAGAGATGGTAAATCATTTGCTACGCGAAGAGTTATCGCTTATCAGCAAGACGAGGCGATTTTGAATTTCTCAGCATCCTTTCAATTGAATGAGGAAAGTCCAGACGTTGATCACCAAATTGATTTAAGTGGAATACCATCACCGCAAGATCTTGAAAGTGATAACTGGTCCGAGATCATGGAGAGAAGGGTGGTGCCTTCTTCCGAAATTCCTTATGGGCATGGTGTGTGGCTAAAAGTTAATGGAAAACCAACAAATAACGCGACTAATGAGGAAGGAATAGTTTTTGCAAGTGATGACGTCCCGTTTGATGCTGCTGTTAGGTTGCATCCACTATATGAAGGAATCTGGGACGGCAACGGAGATCCACCATTTTTTGGCGCAAGCCTAGATCACGCCGTCTGGTTTCATAGGTCGTCCTCTCCCTTCGACTGGCATTTGCATCTTCATGAGGGAATTAATCATATTAATAATAGGGGATTGGCGTCTGGTAAGATTTACAGTCAGCGTGGTTCTCATGTCGCAACAGTCGTGCAAGAGATACTCCAGCGACGATCCCGTTGAGGGAATCAAAGGAACATTCAGATTTTACGGTAATTGCTCAATTACAACTGTGCCTGCAGAACCATCAACGGTAACGATAGCGCCATTAGGGATCCTCAAGCTAGCATCGGGAACTGAAGCAACACATGGAATGCCAAGTTCTCGACTTACGATACTTGCGTGACTCGCAATAGCTCCAACATTTACTACAACTGCCCCAGCGACAAGGAATAATGGTGTCCAAGCCGGATCCGTGTTCTGAGTAACTAAAATATCTCCAGGTTCTAGAGAAAAGGAATCATTTGGGTCAAGGATGACCCTTGCGGTTCCTTGAATTACTCCTGGGGAACAAGCAACCCCTTTCAGTTCCTCACCCACGTTAACCATATCGATTTCTTGTTTAGACCTTCGGGGCCAATCTGATAGGGGAGCGCAGGTTGTGTTGACGATAAAGGGTGGTATCAAATCAAACAGTTCCTTATAATCTTTTTCTCTAACAGAGAGTTGCTCGGAGAATGCAGATGGATCAGAGATAAAGTCATCTAATTCACTATCGAGGAGCATGAACACCAAGTCAGGGTTACTGATATGTCCATCCGCTGCTAATCTTGACCCAATTTCACGGAAGCATAAACGAATTTCTTGAATCGGTTTAACTATTGAGCTCTTTTGACGCTCACGAGCAGCTAACCAGACCTCACCTGCTTGCATGCCAGCAGCAAACATCCCAGATGCTTCTTCGCTTTCACTAAATAATTCTGTAAATTCTGCTCGGAGATCCTCACGAATTTGTGAGTTCCTTTGAATCGCTAATTCAGGATCAGCGGATTCATCTTGTTGACGCATGGCGTTTAACATTGAAAGCGCTAGAACAGGATTTGTTTCGTAGGTATGAGCTCCAATATCCCATTCATTCGGCCCTCTTGCCCCATGGTTGTATAAGAAAGTTTGGAATGCTTCAGTAAATTCAGATGGACAACGATCAAGAAGGTTATCAGATACGCCGAGATCAAACGCACTCGAAATTTCTAAAGATGAGCGTATCATCCTTGATAATTTCCATAATTCACGGCCTATATCTGCAGAGTCCACGTCACCTATGCCAGATAAAAGTTTTACTACATCATCGGATCTATCAATTTCCGCTAATAACGCACTCAAAATCCCAGGTCCATTAGAAGAGCCGAGGGAGGCCCAAACATGTTCTTCAAACATTGATATCAAATAAGGTTGTAAGGATCGGGCCCTCGATAAGAGTTCTTCATTACTGAGTTGGTCAAGGTCTGGGCGAGATTTGCGAATTTCGATGCCAAGCTGTTTGTGTTCCTCTATGGGCGGATGAGAGGAAGCAGAAAGAAGGTATGCACCCGTTTCAGATAAAATTTCACTATGTCGTAGACTTTCGTGCCAGTCTTCGGCAATGTAAGGTGGCACATCGGGATGTGAATCGAAATATGCATCATCTATAGCCTCAGGCGTTACGCCAGGCATTCTGACACCCATCATCCTCGCTTGGGTTAGGCAGTTATAGAAATAGCCACCGAATAGACCGAAAGTTTCAGGAGGGTCTCCATACTCATCGGCATCAAAAACTCCATATGAAACGAAACCATCTCTACAGCCTAAGACCATTCCAGATTCCCAACCAAAAGTCCATCCCAATGGCGTGACTGGGTCAGCAAGTACTTCGCCAGCGTTAGCGCGTGTGTAGTGCGGAAATTTTTTAGTTGGTATTCGATCTGTAATCCATTTATCGCCAAGCATAATTACCCCCTATTTTCGGAAACAACTTTATCTTAAGTTATTTCAATTAATGCTAAAAGTCAGATTCAGTTTTTGAACAAAGCCCCTTAATTTATAGGGTTTACATAGTTATTTACTTTACATAACGTATATTTCCGGCGCTTATATACAATCTTTGCATTTGTCCTCTATGAGTTATCGATCACCTAGTTAGGCGTAAAGCGCTATTATCTG
>DLTU01000171.1:5342-7646 GCA_002500385.1 Candidatus Neomicrothrix sp. UBA7828
ATCTGCGCCACTGAGTTGACGACTACTATTGAGAAAGCCATAAGTCGAAACATGATGAACGGGGCTTTATTAAAGTTCTTTCCCATTTCAGAGTTCGCTAGGTCATCATCCATTGATGATGTACTCGCTCCAATATCAGCGATAGCTCCGTCAAACCAGACGATTGCATTTACGCCGAATGAAACAATCGCTGCTGCAATTGCAAATTTCATTTCGCCACCAAAGCTAGATGCATCGCGAATCAGAAATAGTGTACCGATTGTTGCCGCAGTGTAAACGAGCAACATCATCCTCAAATCGTTTGCTCGGTTACTTACCCAGGCGTGTAATAGTTTAGGTTTCATGCCTCTCCTTCTTAGAGTTGATCTCTAATATGAATATCACAAATTTACTGATCTGAATGCTTTTGCCCTTAAAGATTTTCAATCGTTGACTACAGGGTCTTCAACATTCGTCTCCATCTAACATAGGCATCGTGTATGACATTATTGCTTTGATGTGACTTAGCTACACTTTAATGAGAATATGAGGTGTGCGACTTTCAGTTCTAGATCAAACACCGGTTCCAGAAGGTGTATCCCCTGCTCAAGCATTAAGAAACTCTGTTGACTTGGCGTCGTTTGTTGATGAGCTTGGGTATCACCGATACTGGGTTGCTGAGCATCATGGCATGCATGGCTTAGCTGGTTCAAGCCCTGAGATTCTGATTGGGCATATAGCAGAAAATACTCATCAGATCCGTGTCGGATCAGGTGGCGTAATGTTGAGCCACTACTCCCCTCTTAAAGTTGCTGAAAACTTTCAGGTATTGCAGGCGCTTCACCCAAATCGAATTGACATGGGACTTGGACGAGCTCCCGGTTCAGATGCCCGAACTGCCTACGCTCTTCAGAGTTTCGGCAATGCTTCTGGATCTGACAGGTACCTTGAGTCTGTCCTTGAAATTCGCACCCTTTTACGAAGAGAAACTATTGAAACTGGCCCACTTGCCGGTGTTGAAGCTTTACCTGTGACAGAAACGATGCCGGAACTTTGGCTACTAGCTTCAAGTGAAGGTTCTGCAAGTGTGGCTGCTCATTGTGGATTGCCTTTAAGTTGGGCTCATTTTATAAACGGTAATGGCGCTGAGACATGTGACCTTTACCGGAAGCATTTTCGCCCTTCATTTGAGCACAGCGATCCAGTAGTTTCAGTCGGTGTAAGTGTTCTTTGCGCAGATTCGGAAAGAGAAGCTGCATTGATGCTGAAGAGTCTAGAACGATGGCGTAACGATGGGTTACGTGGCCCGATACCTAAATCAGTTAATGAGGAAAGCCAAAGCTCACTAACCGTTCTCTCCCCTAGCCGCCCCATGGTGGTTGGAACACCAGAGAGTGTCCATGAGCAACTCTTGTCCGTAGCAAATGCCTACCAAGCAGAAGAATTATTAATTGTCACCATTTGCCACGACCACGAGCAACGAAAGAATTCCTATCGATTAATTGCAGCACAATTCAAGCAATAGGGTTAAGCTACCAAGACTTCAATTGAGTCCAGATCAACTGCTAAATATATTGACTCCCCTACAGAAATATCATCGTCCACCAACACAGTAAGATTATTTAAGTTGCCTATGCTGCAATTAACGTACTTCTGTCCTGCTGTATGGAAAGTCTTAGTAACCCTGGCTTCCAATCCATAATTTGATATTTGAATATGATCAGGGCGCAATAAAAGTCGATACTTTCCCGACTCCTGTCCGTTATACTCTTTTGCACCCCAGGGTGTTAAAAAAATCCAATTGCCATCTCGGAAATATGCATCAGGTACCCATATCGTTCGTAATCCGAGCAATTCAGCAGACATCACGTTCATAGGTAAATTAATAATCTCTGTAAAAGTTCCTTTATTAATAATCTGCCCATCCTCGATTATTAGAATCGAATCTGAGAATAGAGATGCCTCATCCCCTTCATGCGTTACATGTATTGACGTAATTTTTTTCGCGCGGAGTATTTCAAAGACTTGTTCAACCAAAGTTCGCCGGAGGGCTCTATCTAATGAATTAAACGGTTCATCCAAAAGAACAAGTTTTGGTTCAGGTGCTAAAACTCTTGCTAGAGCAACTCTCTGACTCTCACCTCCAGATAGCGAATCAACCGCTCGGTTTCCGTACCCCTTAAGGTCAACTAACTCAAGTAAGTCAACTGTTCGGTCATTTGCTTCATCCTTTGGTACGGACAGCATTTCTAAACCGAATCTAATATTGTCATGCACGCTCATGTGGGGAAAAAGAGCATTATTTTGAAACATTAGCCCTATCCC
>DLTU01000171.1:7994-8201 GCA_002500385.1 Candidatus Neomicrothrix sp. UBA7828
GTCTTTAAGATATCAGCTGAGTTCCAAAAGATTTGCCCATCGGTTGGGGTCACGATTCCAGCTATTACTTTTAGAAGAGTACTTTTGCCGCACCCGCTGGGCCCTAGGACAGCTAAAACATTGCCAGCTTCTAGACTGAAGTTGATCGATTGGAGCACTCTTTTGCCGCCAAGTTCGGCTGACATTTCAGATATTTCTAATCCATTA
>DLTU01000108.1:0-9861 GCA_002500385.1 Candidatus Neomicrothrix sp. UBA7828
TTTCCAAGCTCGCAATCGTTAGATCGCATGTCACATGTAGACTATGGCCACCACCGACAGCCCACCCGTTAACTACAGCAATGACTGGTTTTGGCATCGAACGAATTAACCGTTGAACCTCAAGTATGTGAAGTCGCCCTACTTTTGAAGTATCAATTGAATCAGCAGAGTCATTGTCAGCATATTTATAGCCATCTTTGCCACGAATTCTTTGGTCACCTCCAGAGCAAAATGCCCAGCCACCATCTTTCGGGGACGGCCCATTCCCAGTTAATAGTATGCATCCTACGTCAGTACTCATTCGCGCATGATCTAAAGCCCTATATAGTTCATCAACTGTTAGAGGACGGAATGCGTTCCGAACTTCGGGTCTGTTAAAAGCTATTCGAACGGTTCCCTGATTCTTTGCTCTGTGATATGTGATATCCACAAAATCAAAGCCCTTGACTTCACTCCAGAGCTCCTCATTAAAAATTTCGGAAACAAATGATCCCATAATCTAAGCCTATTGCGGTCACTAAGATTTGATGCAATAGAAGCTAAAACTTCAATACTAGCGATTTAATTTCTTAGTATTTGTATCTTTTTTAGTTCCTCTGTTTAAGCCACCATTCAGGAATTTCGCTGCTATGGTTTCGAACGTAATTATTCCAAACCTCGCCCTTATCTTCCTTCGTCTCTCCGGAAGTTTCGGATTGAATCAAAGGCGAGGCATTCTCGATCGGGTCAACCCACTCTAAATTAAAGTCCTCAAAGCAGTCTCGGAAATCAGTATTGTAATGATAATCTGCGACCTGATGGATCATAAAGTCATCAAAACTCTGAAATGAGAGGAGCACATAGTACGTTCTCGGTTCGGAGCCTCTCCAGTACTCATATCTAACGCACCCGTCCTCATTGTCGTGGGTTGCGGAAAAGACCCTTTGTGCAATTCCTTCCCAATGATCTTCTAACCCATGTTTAATTTTGACATGGGCTAATAAGGTTGACACAGATTTATTATCACATTCCAGTCGCAGTATTGCAAAACTGCTAATCAACGCGACGGTTATCTTCAATCAGGTTAATTTCCCACAGCACTTGATCAAGTCGATCAGCTGCAGTGATTGGGGCATAGCGCTGTGGATGATTTTCATTAATACAGCTTGGTAATGGAGAAAGTATTGTCCATGGAGTTGGGTGGCAAAATTGGACTATGGACATCCTTCCATCAGTCTGACCTTCATCAGCTATAACACGGTGGATGCCTGTGGGGATTAATCCATTGCTAATATGTTCAAGCATTATCCCAGTATTGATTATCAGATGATTATCGGGAGGGGTAGCATCAATCCACCGTCCATTGCTTTTGATTTGTAAACCTCTTGCAGTTGCACGAGGCAGTGCCGTTATCAGGTTTATGTCCCCGTGTTCCTCCGCCCACAAATGATTATAATCCGGTGCTAAATTCATAGCGGGGTAGTTAATCGCCCTCGTTAGGGTAGCTCCGCCTGGGACAAATGAATCAAAGAACGTTTCTGATGCTTTCAGTCCTGTAGCAATTATTCTGAGGAACCTAAGTTGCAAATCGAGAACTTGATCATGGAACTTCTCTAGAGTTTGAGTGATTCCAGGAACTAGTTCTTCAGGAAATACATTGTTAAAGAATCTGTGCGGATATCGGTTTTTAAGCGGATGTCCTGCAGGTATATCCTTTCCCCAATTGAGCATCTCCTTCCAGTCAGGAACATCAGATATAGCTGCAGTTTCTACTAAAAGTCCTGTATATCCGCGTTGTCCGTTTGTCCCGTCAGCTTTTGCTTTTTCTTTTTCCTGATATGTTTTTGAAAAGAATTCGCCAAGCATGCCATAGACTTCATCCAGAAAATCTTGTGACATATCGTGAGAGGTATAAACGAAACCAGTCTCTAAACTTTTCATAACTCCATCAACAACTGCTCGCTTAGCGTTGCCACTCCCATGCTCAAAAGTAAGCATGTTCACATCTAAAACCTCTTGATTCATGAATCCAAGGCTACCTTATCCTTGGTCTGTTCATAGTAAAAACAAATGATCCTGATACCTAAATCACCATCAGAGGAACTAATATTACACATATGATATCTTCTACAAAGAAGCTGAAAGTATCAATTTTGCTCGCATTTGGCGCCTCTCTTCTTCTCCCAGCCAGCGCGCTGGTAGCTCAAGATGAAAATGAAGTGATAGAAGAAGCTAAAGAGCAACGAGAGCTTAAAAGACAAGAGCAACTTGCAGCCGAAGCCGAAATAGCTCTTTTAGAAGCAGAAGATCTCGAAGTTGTTGCTGCACTAGAGGCCGCAACAAGTCTGGTGAATCTCCAAGAAGCGAAAGCTCAAGCAGCCGAACAGCGACTACAGGCAGCGTTAGACACAAAAATTCAAGCACAGGAAGACTTTTTGGCAATTGCCAGCCAAATAGAAGAGATTGAGCAAAGGGCACTTACCTATGCAGTTGAGTCATACATTGGAATGAGTGACAGAAGGACCGAAGCTTGGTTTGAGGCAGAAGACGCGACAATCGCCGCTCATAAGATAGCTCTTCTGGACCTGATCAGTAGCAATACAAATGATATTCTAGACCAGTTAAAATTAATACAAGAAGAGCGTTCCTACCTACTCACGAAAGCAGCAGTCGCTCAAGAGGAAGCTGATGCGATACGAGAAGAACTTGAGCAAGTTCGCTTAGAGCTAGATGCTCAAAAAGCTGCGCGTGAAGAAATTAAAGAAGAATTAGATGTCCGAAGAGCTCACTGGGACTCTGTCTTATCCACTGCTGTCGAAGAGCAGCAAGAAATCACTGACTTCATAGCAGCAGAAGAAGAGAGAATAGCCCGCGAGCTAGAAGAGGCAAGGCGGAGAGCAGAACTGGAAGCTCGACTTGGTCAAATAACAGAGGCAGGTTGGGTATTGCCATCACCAGGAGCGATAACCTCCTTGTTCGGGCCTAGACTTCACCCAATATTAGGTTATGTAAGGATGCATAATGGTGTTGACTTTAATTGTTGGACCGGAGATCCTATTCGAGCAGCGACAGACGGGATCGTTATTACCGCTGAATACTATGGAGGCTACGGCTACACAATAATCATCCAGCACGCTAATTCTATTTCGACCCTCTACGCTCACTTGTCGGGCTTCAATTCACAAGTAAATGATTACGTAGTTGCAGGGGAACAAGTAGGAGTCTGTGGTACTACAGGCTTATCAACAGGGCCTCATCTTCATTTTGAGGTCCGTCAAAGCGGTGTGCCAGTAAACCCTATACCGTATCTTCCTTGATGAACTTCAAAACTTACACCCAAAGCAAAGCTTGTTAAGTAAATGGAATTAACCGTTAAAGAAATAGGGAACATTACTGGTGGTCAACCATTTGGCGATCTTGACGCAATAGTAAAGGGAGTATCTACGGACTCGCGTTCTATAGATAAGAAGCAACTATTTGTGCCGATTATCGCTGAGCGAAATGGCCATGATTTCGTAAGCGATGCAATGATAAATGGAGCCTCGGGCCATTTATTCTCACAGGGCGACCCTCAAGGGAATGCAATAAGGGTCAAGGATACTCTCGTAGCTCTTCAAGATTTAGCTAAATTTGCCCGAAAAAAAATCACAGGGGATGTTGTAGGTATTACCGGCTCTGTAGGGAAAACTACGACAAAGGATATCTTGTTTTCATCTCTGCGGAACTTAACGGAAGTGCACGTAAGTAAACTTTCTTATAATAACGAACTGGGTTTACCACTAACCATTCTTGCAGCGGAGAGCTCAACCAAGCACCTAATTTTGGAAATGGGAGCAAGAGGTCCAGGTCAGATTGCTGAACTAGCGGAAATAGCAAACCCAACTATTGGAATCATAACTCGCGTGGCTTCTGCCCATACCGAATTTTTTAAGGACATAGACCATATAGCTGAGACTAAAGGGGCTTTAATTGAGTTACTTCCATCATCGGGCACGGCAATTTTGAACAACGATGATCCAAGAGTTGCAGAAATGGCAAAACGAACTAAAGCACGAATTGTTACTTATGGATTAGAAAATGCGACAGTAACAGCAACAAAGATTTCTATAGAAAACGACCTCACTACTAACTTTCAGGTAACTACTCCGTGGGGAACAGCTAGTACTAGGATTAACATACCCGGCGTTCATAATGTTGCAAATGCTCTAGCCGCTATAAGTGCTGGTCTGTCAATGGGATTTGGGTTAGAAGACGTGTGTTTGTCATTAGCCGATATCGACCTTTCGCCAATGAGAATGGAAAGTAAGTATCTTGAGAGTGGGATTCTAGTAATTAATGACTCATACAACGCAAACCCAACGTCAATGAATGCAGCTATTGATACTCTTTTGTCTTCGCCTAGGACCCCAAAATATGCGGTCGTTGGAACAATGGCTGAATTGGGAAGTATTAGCGAAGAAGCTCATAGAGAAATTGGTTCTAGACTGACTGACAATGGTATCCAGTGGATTTCTGTTGCTGAACCAAAATACGGTGGTGAAGACGTTAGTTCTTGGGAAGAAGCGTTGGCGTTTATAGCTGGTGAAACGAGCCAAAATAATGACGCCATTATATTGATAAAGGGTTCACGGATTGCAGAACTAGACCAATTGGCTGATGCCCTACGATAATTCAAGTATTAGGGAGATCCTTCGGCATGATGGGAGAGTTGCTTCTTTGATATTGCCTTAGTCTGGCAATATCACATGATGCGCATAGGTAAATTAATTTCGAACTTTCCACTGACAACTGAGTTCCGCGAGATTTTAGAACAACTGCTTCGAATGCAGGATATACATCCAAAGACGAGCACTTCCTGCAACTAGGCAACAAGTTTCGACTCCAGATCAAACCGCAAGATTGGCATTCAACAAAAATCTCATCCCCAACTTTCTTCCCATTAAGCTTCTCATCTTCACCACACCTCTGGCAAATGACAAGGTGACTCATGGTTAGGAACCTCCTTTAAGATTGAATAGAATAGATGGTACAAGCATTTGAGAAAGGGTAGAAATATTGCATCGTAAAAAGACCTACTATGAGGTTATAGGTGTAGACCCTAAAGCTGAAGTGGCAGCGATCAAAAAGGCTTATCTCAAGAAAGCAAGGGTGCTTCATCCTGATAGCAATCGAAACTTGAGTAAAGCCGATTCTGATAAACGTTCACGAGAAATGCAGGAACTCAACATTGCTTGGGGAACAATTTCAGATGAAACCAAACGAAAGCAATACGACCAAAGCTTAATTGTTCCCGAAGAGGTAATTAAACAAGGATTTACATACCAAGATATCTCGGAGGAGTTCACAGCTCACGGGGAATCAATCAGAAAAAACGGTCCTGAAATTGCGACGAAAGAAGAGATGGAAATTAAGGGAATAGCGAAGATGATGCGCCCTATTCCCTTAACAATTCTTTTTGTTGCCGTGATTGGCACACTTATCGGCGGCCTGATTATTTCAGGTAACTCAGAAACGAATAACCCTAAAAATGAATACATTCCGGCAAATGAACAATCCGAACCGTTCAAATGCATTGACATCGTGCCTGTTTTCGAAGATGTGCCATGTCAAGGACGTCACGATGCAAAGGTATGGGATGTTATTGAAACAAATGGGACATGTGGTCGCGGTCTGGAAAAGCTTTATGCTCCTCATGTGAGCGAGATGTATTGCGTTTTCTATTCAGAAAATTTCTCCCAATGATTGAGTACGGACATAACTCTAAAGGCTCCGTCGTAGAGTGCTAAGCAAATCATGAGCACTACCAAACCTTCTGTACCGAAATTTCTGGAAATGTCATTCCTCTGTTCTGCAGTTATCGACCGAACATCATAGAAAAATTGATCAGCGATCCTCAGAGATGAGCTGTAGCTGCCATCAGAGGAATAATAGCTGCGAAAAGCAGTTGGGATAGGTAGCAGTTCTGATAGTCGGCTTCGTATAGCCAGAAGTTCCGTTATCGGATAGGACTGAGTTCCCCATAGGGCTTCTTCAAGATCGAGCCATCTATAGCGAAGATTCTGAGATGGAGACAAAACGATATGCATGGGGTTATCCGCCGCAAAGACTTTATCTATGCGGTCAAGTGATGGGGTGGGTGTCGGAATAATAGTGGTTTCCATTTCATCTGGTTCCCTTCCAAGAGCGATCAGCATCTTTGAAAAGCCGTGAAATAATGCAACTCCCAATGCGATCTCTGTAATTTCGGAAACATTAAAAAGCTCTATAAGCTCACTATCAATCTGGTTGATTGACTTTTCCGGAGATTGTATCAGGAAGTCTGTAAGTCGTAAGGCAACATTCCATTCACGCGATAAGGATTTCTTACTCCAGTCATCTGTTATTTCCGATACTTTCTTCTCAGTTAGTCCCGCCTCACGGGCGAGAGAAAATCTTACGTTCTTTCAATATCCACAATCTGTGATTCGGGCATTTCGAATTCTCAAAACTTCTTTCAGGTCATGCGCAACCAGGCCGTTACACCAAAATTCGCCATATAGATCTCCAAACCTTTCGCCCAATTCTGAATTCGATTGAAACAATCCCGACCGGTCATCTCTACCCATAGCGAGACCTTACTCTAATTACGGTCGTCTCTGAGGCTAGAGAACAATGTTCACTAATTTTCCAGAGATAACTATTATCTTCTTGGGGTCATTCAAGCCAATCAGCGATTTAATTTTTTCATCATCGAGCGCTTTTTCCTGCAGTGTTTTGTCTGTAGCGTTTGAGTTAAGTTTAATTTTGCTTTTCACTTTGCCATTAATTTGGATTGGTATTTCTACTTCCTCCTCAATAAGAAGCATCTCATCAGGAACAGGAAACTTTGCGTATACTATCGACGTTTCATGACCGAGCTTTTCCCAGAGCTCTTCAGCGATGTGGGGAGTTAAAGGAGCTAAGAGAAGAACTAAAGGCTCTGCAATAGCTCTAGGAGTAGGGGATTCATGCTTGGTAATTTCATTATTCAATTCCGTTATACGCGCGATAGCGGTATTGAACCTTAAATTGTTCATGTCATTGTTAACAGAATCTATAGTTTGGTGAAGGAGGCGATTGAGCGTTTCGTCAGGTTCGTTATCGCTGATAGTGACTTCTCCGGTCTCCTCATTCACCAGGTTACGCCATACTCTTTGGATTAAACGCTGAGATCCGACTACAGATTTTGTTTCCCATGGGCGATCTTGATCTAACGGGCCCATGAACATTTCATAAAGTCGAAGCGTGTCAGCTCCGTATTCCTCATACATTTCATCTGGTGTTACGGAGTTCTTTAATGACTTTCCCATTTTTCCGAATGATCTTTGAACTTCATTATCTTGATAGAAAAATTTTCTTCCATCTTGTGATACGTCTGCTGCGTCAACATACATGCCTCTTTCATCTTGATACGCAGCAGCTTGAATATAGCCTTGGTTAAAGAGGCGTTGAAAAGGCTCAGGGGTACTAACATGACCTAAGTCAAATAAGACTTTATGCCAGAACCTGCTGTAGAGAAGATGAAGTACAGCGTGCTCAACGCCGCCGACGTAAAGATCCACGCCACCTGTTTCTCCCGACATCCAATACTTTTCAACATCTTCACTAACAAATTCTTTACTATTGAATGGATCTAAGTATCTAAGGTAGTACCAGCATGAACCTGCCCACTGTGGCATCGTATTCAGTTCTCGAATATATTTCTGCGGTCCATTGCCAAGGTCAAGTATTGTTGAGACCCAATCCTTCGCTCTGCCAAGCGGTGGCTCAGGGTCACTATTCTCATCAAGCGACCTTGGAGCCCAATCAATCAGTTCCGGTAGCTCGACCGGCAGCATCTCCTCCGGAACAGGATTAGGTAGTCCATCGTTGTCGTAGACAACAGGGAACGGCTCTCCCCAATATCGTTGTCGGCTAAACAGCCAATCGCGTAATTTATATGAGGTCTTGCGGCTGCCGCCACTATTATCTTCAAGCCAACGAATTATTGTTTGCTTCGCTTCAGTTATGGATAAACCATTTAGGAAGTCACTATTTATTGCAGGGCCATCACCTAGATATGCCTTTCCATCCCAGTCGGTAGGAGGTTGAACTGTCCTGATGATGTCTAAACCGAATACTTCGGCAAATTCCCAATCCCGTTCATCTTGACCGGGAACAGCCATAATGGCGCCAGTCCCGTATCCCATAAGAACATAGTCAGAAATGAATATTGGAATTTCTTCACCAGTAACAGGAACCTTCGCGTAAGAACCCAGAAAAACGCCAGTTTTGTCCTTGTTCTCTTGTCTATCAAGATCAGACTTTTGATTAGCCTTAGTTCGGTAAGCTTCAATTGCAGAATGTGGATTCTCAAATCCTCCTGTCCACCTACTGTCAACCCCATTAGCCCAATCAGTTTGATGTAGTGAGTCAACCAATGGGTGTTCGGGAGCGAGCACAAGATATGTAGCGCCAAAGATAGTATCTGGTCGAGTTGTGAAAACAGGAATAGTTATCTCTCCAGCAGTGAAGTTGATAACAGCACCTTCACTTTTACCAATCCAATTTCTTTGCATACTTTTTATCGCTTCAGTCCAATCTAGACTCTCCAGATCCTCTAGTAAGCGGTCAGCATATGCCGTGATGCGCATCATCCATTGCTTTAACGGCCTCCGGTAGACCGGATGGTTCCCTCGTTCACTTCTTCCATCAACTGTTACCTCTTCGTTGGCTAAAACAGTTCCTAAGGCTGGACACCAATTTACCGGTGCTTCTGCAAGGTAAGCCAGACGAAAACTATTGATAATTTCTTTCTTTCGTTGGTCGGAATATGAAGACCACGAGTTATTTTCTTCCAGAACCATAGAACCCTCTTCAAGCTTGATTTCCAACTCCTCGATTGGACGAGCTTGTTTCAAGTCAGTGTCATACCAGGAGTTAAATAATTGCAAGAATATCCATTGTGTCCATTTATAATAATCAAGATCTGTTGTAGATATTGAACGTCTCGGATCATGTCCTAATCCCAAACGCTTGAGTTGCTTACGCATGTTGTTGATATTCGCGTTCGTATTTTCTCTTGGGTGCTGGCCAGTTTGGCGAGCATGTTCTTCAGCGGGTAACCCAAACGCGTCGTATCCCATTGTGTGAAGAACGTTATGTCCTGTCATTCGCTTATAACGTGCGTATACATCTGTGCCGATAAAGCCTAAAGGATGCCCGACATGCAGACCGGTTCCCGAGGGGTAAGGAAACATGTCCATAATAAACAACTTTGGGAGATCAATTCGGCCAGTTGAATCTGCCAAGGAGCCGGAGGGGTTCGGAGCGTGATATGTCCCGTCTTTCTCCCATCGAGCTTGCCACTTAAGCTCTATTTCTTCTGCAAGATTAGCATCATATCTATAATCGTAAGTTACTTGACCTGAGTCCATTGATTCAGAATAGAGCGTTCTAGCAGGAAACATGCGGTGTACTCTTAGAAAGTGAGTTACGGTAAGTTTCAAGCAGCAATTTTTGACTATGGCGGCGTGATGGCCAAATCGCCTCTTGGTCGCATAGAAATGCTCGCTACACAGTTTAAAGCTGACAAGGAGGCCATAATCCAATTAATTTTGGGCGAAAATGCTGACTTTGATAATCCATGGTTTGAGGCCGAATGTGGTCGACAACCACTAGATAAAACCTTTGCCGAAAAAATGCAAAAGATCTTTGATCAACACGATTTACTATTTAATCTTGAGGTCTTTAGATCTTGGGTCGCAGATGCTGTTAACGAACCAGACCTAATTATGGAAGAATTAGTTCTTGAGCTTAAAGAATCGGAAATAAAGGTTGCACTACTAACTAATTCGGTTCCAGAATTCTGGCCTGTGATTGAAA
>DLTU01000170.1:0-853 GCA_002500385.1 Candidatus Neomicrothrix sp. UBA7828
ATAGCTCTAAGAATTGCTCCTTGAGATGGCGTTTCTCTCCAAGTGACATCATGATGCCACTGGTTCTCATATCCTGCTGCATTCGCATTCTTTTCAAATCTAACTAGCTCTGGTGTTTCAGTGTTGGGTGGCAAAAAGGGGTGTATTTCCAGCTCACCAAAGCGTTGTGCAAAATATATTTGTTGTTCTGATGTAATTTCTTGATTACGAAAGAAGATTACCTTGTAGTCCCAAAGTGCCTGTTGGATTTCACAGACTACCTCGTCTGGTAGTTCCTGAGAAAGGTCAAGGCCGACAAGTTCTGCTCCAATGGTGGGCGATAGCTGTTTGACATCGAAATGTTCCCACGTCAGGGACTGCAAACGCTCCCGTTCGGCAAATAAATGACTCTGAGGACCCATCGTTCTGCTATATCCAGGAAGGTAGACTCTTCCTGGTAGACCTACTCCAGGGTCTTTGTCGGCAAGAATCTCCACATCTTCTTTTGCGTTAAGAGTTTCGGACATCCCACCCCTTAATTAATGCCTTCCATTAATTAGTTTATCACCTGACTAATTAATGTCAACTAGGGAGTTCTACGGGTTCTATTCCTAGATCAAGGTAGGTCGCTATCGGGTAATAGAAAATCCCTCGAGTTTCTATAAGGGGTCGCGCTATTTCCCCTCGATCAACAAGTGTTGAGACTGCGACAACTTTAGCGCCGGTCTCTTCGACTGCATCAATTGCTTTAAGGAGTGAACCCCCGGTTGTTATCGCATCTTCGATAACCAAGCAACGATCGCCACTCCCTATTGGGGAACCTTCGATGAGCTTGTTCGTTCCTCGCCCTTTTGGTTCTTTACGGACGAAGAAC
>DLTU01000170.1:1262-3669 GCA_002500385.1 Candidatus Neomicrothrix sp. UBA7828
AAGTGTGGGACCACCGACAGCATCGAACTCAATACCCTGAAGTAAAATTCCATCAACGATCGCTCTGCTCGCAATTTCTAGGTCATCAAAGTGTGCGGTGGCGAGTTTTCCATCTACGAAGTCCTGGCTCATAGCACCTGAAGCTAATTGGATTGGTTCGGGAAGTTTTTTTAGACCCTTTTGTTTAATGATGTCGATAGCTTGAGATCGTAAACTACTCATACATTCCTGTTTCTCTGTTAGTTACTTTTTCGTTAACCATTCATTGTCCCTATGTATTGGACGCTGTCCCTGTCGACAACAGTTGCGATGCTTCGCTGAAGTACCGCATTGAATAGGTTAACAGCTCTCTCATTGGGCTGATCAGCGGTAACTGCAGTATTTCCCCAATTGACGAGCCAGAAGAGGTGTGCAGTGTCTATTTGACGGACAAGATCGTCAAACGTTTCGTGTCCCGCATTATTGTTTTGCATCACGTCAAAATATTTTTGCAGCAACGAGATTTCCTCGTTTCGGCGTAAATCAATGTCTAAGTTGCACCCTAAGAACGGGGCTATGTCTCCCGAGCCATCTCCTCGTCCGACAAGTTGAAAGTCAATCACAACTACTTTCGGCACAGTTTCCGCGTCATCAAATAAGAGGTTATCTAATCGGAAATCATTGTGAGTGAGCGTACGGCTCTGTTCAGCCCAGCTGATGAGCCAGTTTGAGACCTCGGGAATGAACTCTTCTAATTTTGATGGAAGCCAATCGGGGTATAGGTGCCCGTATCTGTCCATAACAGTTGGCCATGATTGTTCATACAATCCCTGTAACCCCATATTAATAGGGCTATCTAATGGAGGAACCCATTCCATGGCTGATAGTTCTTCGCTATCCCACCATCGAGCATGAATATTAGCAGCCGTTTCCATAACGGAAATAGCGTCCAGTAAGCTCGCACCGGCAAGGTGGTCACCTGACCTGTAATGGCCTACATCTTCAAGTAGTAGCGCATAGTTAGCGTTATCTGAGTCTCGCCCGTTGTAATAGGCATCAGGAATTCGTATCTCAAGTTTCGATGCGACCTGTTCGTAAAATAATGACTCTCGTTCATATACGCCGAGCATTACCCCAAGAGGTTTAAGAGCCCCGTCAGTTGTAGGTATTTTTGCGATAACTGTTTGTGGGCCCTCGTTTCCTTCGTCGTATGAAAGATAGAGTCTGGCTAGTTCCCCAAGGAATCCTTCCCCCACCGCTATCCGCTCGGCACGTACTGCCGTTACTGTTCCATAACCTCTGCCATCATGTTTAAAAGCAGTCGTCAACCATTGAGAGGTAAAGTCATGAAGTGAGATAGGTATTTCTAAGTCCATTCTTCTTACTTAGTAAAGGCAAATGATGTAATCAAGCCGAGGAGGAAATATCTCTCAGGTTTTATTATGATTCTGACATGGTTGACGCAATTACCAGAGGTACAGATGGAGTCTCAAGATGCACATGGCCAGGAGATGATGAACTGTATGTCCAATACCATGATCAAGAATGGGGATACCCAGAAGGTAACGACAAAAGATTATTTGAAAAGATTTGTCTCGAAGGGTTTCAGGCCGGTTTAGCTTGGATAACTATTCTCCGAAAACGCGAACTTTTTCGAGAAGCATTTTCTAATTTCGATTTTAATAAAATTTCAAAATACGGCGAAAAGGAAGTGCAAACACTTAAAAGTAACGCTGGCATTGTCCGACACGAAGGCAAAATCAGGTCGGTAATCAATAATTCTCATCGTGCCAAAGAACTCATAACTGAAAAGGGTTCACTGAAGAATTATTTCTGGCATTTCAGCCAATTCGTTACTGAAGATTCTTATGACAAAATACCGGCAAAGACAGCGCTATCTGAAGTAATAAGTAAAGACCTTAAGGATCGAGGGTGGACTTGGGTAGGTCCGACTACGGTGTATTCATTCATGCAAGCAACTGGAATCGTTAACGACCACCATCTTGAATGCGATATTCACAAAATTGTTCAGTCGAAGAGAAAATCTTTCATGCAAAGCTTGTAAGGGTGATTTGAAGAATTTGTAAATGCCTTGATGAATAGTTCCGAGTAGCCTATGAACGTGGAGCATTCAGGCGACCCTTACATCAAAGATTCAATGCGTGAATTTGGAGAAACCATTTTTGCGGAAATGTCTGCACTTGCCGTAAAGACAGGTGCTATTAATCTTGGACAGGGATTTCCAGATACCGATGGGCCACTAGAAATAGCTGAATTAGCAATAACTGCAATTAGAAATGGTCATAACCAATACCCACCAGGATTGGGTATCAAAAAGCTAAGAGACGCTATTTCACATCACCAAATGCGTTTCTACGGTTTGGAATTTGACCCTGAAACTGAAGTTCTCGTAACCGCCGGTGCGACT
>DLTU01000123.1:0-335 GCA_002500385.1 Candidatus Neomicrothrix sp. UBA7828
ACACCATCATCAATAGATGAACGAAACAACCGCCCTCTTACTGATGATGACTTCAACGACCTTCAACCCGGATGGCAACGAGAATGGCTCATGAATTTCGCAACGCTCCAATCGGGGGGAATCGCTGACAAAGACCTCGTCAAAGACGGATGGACAGACATCGCCATACGCATCCGAGACCGCATCATTAACAAAATCCAAGACACACCGGGAGCAAGCCTTGACGATGTCTGGATTGAAGCATTCAGCGAATCCGATGATGAAAAGATGAACGAAATACGGGCCAGAGTCAACACCATCGTCACCGACGATCAAGCCGCTGAGGCGCTCAAACC
>DLTU01000123.1:426-549 GCA_002500385.1 Candidatus Neomicrothrix sp. UBA7828
CTCATTGACACAGACGGGAAAGGGGTTGAGCGCATAGATGAAACCGGCATATGGGCAAACGGAAAACACTACGATCTCGATTGCATTGTTCTCGCATCTGGATTCGAAGTGCATATTGTCCAT
>DLTU01000123.1:601-2320 GCA_002500385.1 Candidatus Neomicrothrix sp. UBA7828
GATGAACGAAATACGGGCCAGAGTTAACACCATCGTCACCGACGATCAAGCCGCTGAAGCGCTCAAACCCTGGTATCGACAACTATGCAAACGGCCATGCTTCCATGACGAGTACCTCCAATCATTTAACAATCCCTCAACACACCTCATCGACACAGACGGAAAGGGCGTTGAGCTCATAGACGAAACCGGCGTATGGGCAAACGGTGAACACTACGAACTTGACTGCATTGTTCTCGCATCCGGATTCGAAGTGCATATTGTCCATACCGCACACTACGAAACATACGGTAAATCCGGTGAGAGCCTCAGTGAACACTGGAGTGACGGTATGAAAAGTCTTCACGGTATAAACATTCATGGGTTCCCTAACCTGTTCATACTTGGGTTAGCTCAAGGAGGAAACCTTGTGGCAAATGTGACCCATAACTTCAGCGAATCCTCAACTGCAATAGCAGCCATGGTTCGAGAATGTGTAGAAAAGGGGTACGAAACTCTTGAACCTACTCTCGAAGCTGAAACACAATGGGTGAATAGCTTGGAGGTCCAAGACCGTGGTTTCCTCGCGAACTGCACACCTGGCTATTACAACAACGAAGGATACACGACAACCGATCGTGACCTTTTCAGCTCAGCACGCTATCCGGAAGGGTCTGTAGCATTCTTTAACTATTTGAAGGAATGGGTTGAAAGTGAAAACTTTGACGGCCTTACATTCACATAAATGCTCAGTTACGCTGACCCACCACTGATTCTCCGTAACGTTTTCCCAAATATTCAGCAGGTGCAAGATCTTCTATCAACCCATGCCCCATACACACCCTTGGGTGGCTGGTATAACCCAGGAGCTGACCCTCACGCGAAAACGCGTCCCATGTGGTTCCAAAATGACTGGGTTCACGACACATATATCGCAGAAGGATCAGAAATATTTCTCTACAACGACACCTATATCGATCAGTCAAAAGCGTTTTACAACGCTGAGATTATAGAACCACACAGCGTTTACGTGAATATCATGGCGGCAATAAAAGATGGTGGTCCCGCGCATACAGATAATTCACGATTCCACGGACGCGAACGAGCAAACACCCCCATGTGGTTGTTACGAGCAATGACATGGTCTCACCTTTTCAATGCTTACGAAATCGTGCAAGCAACAGCGATTTGGTGGCTCGATGATGTGGAGGGGGGAGGACTGTTGTACTGGCCTGACGGCCCTGATAATCCACCAACAGAACACGTCGGAGGTATGAAAAATACGGCACTCCTTGGAGATAACCATGGAATGTTCCACCAAGTAGGACCGGTCGGCCCTTTTAATAACGGAACAGTTCTCGTAACTCCTTTAGCGCAACTTCTACCCACACAGGATAAAACTTGGGTTGTAACCGACCATGATGAAAAAATTTATGAGGCGCCACTCAATGAGTATCGTGTATCTGTTTTATGGAAAGCAAATGTATACACAAACATTGAAGAGCAGAAACATAAACAAGCAAACCCACTATCAATACATAACGTAATAACGATCTTCAATGCTAACTTGGAAGAAAACGGTCATGCTCTTCGGCTTTCCAAAGAAAATATTGAAGAAAAGAGCACCATTGAAAAGATGTCACAAATTTACCCTGAACCAAAACCGGTTAATGCATTAACATCTGTCTTTGAAACGATTAGGAAATAACGGTTCTAGCTCTCTCTTCCAGGTTGTTTAAC
>DLTU01000123.1:2665-8397 GCA_002500385.1 Candidatus Neomicrothrix sp. UBA7828
GGCTCTAAACCTTTTGGGATTGATGAAAGATCAGGGTTTTCAATAAATTCCATCGAACCATAATCAAAAACCCACACATCTATATATGTCTCAGTATTTGGAAACCATCGCCAACCACACGACTCCGTAAGTGCCTCACAACGTACACTCCCATCTTCGTATTCTTCTTTGAGTAGCCAGTAAGAACCATCAGCACTCAATTCCCACAAATCAACACTCACATTGTTTTGATAGTCGTATCCGTACCCACATTCAATACTTAACGCCTCACATCGTGAAGCGGACTCATCAGCTTCACCAACAATTATCCGATCATCCTCTTGCGATTCATTAGATGAAGAATTTGAGCACCCAATAAACACAGCAAATATCGTGAAACCTAAGAAGATGAATCTAAATCTCTTTATTCCTTTATTAAACATACGTGAACTCCTCAAATCTTTTGAAAGCCACTTTTACTAGGTGGTATGCATATTTTGACGCCGGCTTATCCTATTTTGTTCCCGACTAGTCATTTATTTCGCGAACAATCACCGTTATCTAGCTTTTGCTCCACCACCGACACGAAGGATTTCACCACTCACCCAACTTGCCGCATCTGAGGCTAAATATAGGCATGCAGCACCAATATCTTGCGGTGTACCTAAACGACCTAGTGGAATATTCCATTCATCTAATATTTCATCCAACTGGTTTTCGTCTTTCCCAATGGCTTTCATCATGACTTCAGTTGGGATAGCTCCAGGAGCAACAGCGTTTACTCGAATATCAGGTGCTAGTTCAGCTGATAAGGTCCATGTCAAAGAATTCGTGCCCGCCTTTGACGCTCCATAATGCCCACTTCCAGGCACTGGACCTGATCCAGCTCCGGATGTGATGTTAATAATTGATCCCTTTGTCATGTATTTCGCCGCTGTTACGCACCCGATATAGATTGATGTGAGATTCAAGGCAACTGTGCGATCCCATTCCTCACGAGGCAATTCTGACAAAGGCATCCTCATCGGAGATCCCCCTGCGTTATTTACCCATGTGGTTAATTTCCCATATTCTGCAATCGCCGCTTTCGCGAGATTTTCCACGGCATCATCATCGGTCACATCTGTAGTTACAGCTATAGCAGAACCACCAGATTCTTTAATTTCTGCCGCAACACGGTTTATTTCATCAGTTCTTCGGGCAGCAACAACAACAGACGCCCCCGCTTCAGAAAAGGACTTAGCTATCCCTTCACCGATTCCGCGACCGGCGCCAGTTATCACTGCCACATGGTCAGACATGTTAAAGAGTTCAGGAGTAGTTTTTTGGCTCATGGTTTTATACCTCACATCGATTCAAAGGTATCTGTCTCAAATTTTTTGATTTCACGCTCTGAAACGGTCCAACCACCCATAGCTTTTCTAAATGCATCTACGTGAGTAGTCCCGAAATGATTTGTCAACGCTTGTTCATTTTCCCACATCTCAAGCACACGCAAGACACCACTATCCAGTGGATCCGGATAAAAGATGTACTCGTGACATCCCTCTTCCTGATGCGTGGCTTGCATCACTGATTTACATGCTGCTATCACCTCATCGGTGACTCCATCATCAAGTCTGAACGAACCTACAATCACTATCATCTCTTTACCTCTTTCTTAGTTTATGTATCAGTTCTATACGCATTTGATACTGCATCAAACCGGAATTTCTTATTATCATCATAGACAGGGCCTCTATCCTCCGAAGCATACAACCGGTTTTCCGATGCAAGGAAGCCATCACACCCATGCAAAACCTCAACCATCGCCGCATAGTTAGGGTGATCAAAATGCGCAGCCAGATTTTCAGCGTCCGTCCATAACTCAAACACTTGAATATGGGTGGGTTCTGCCGGATCAGGTGAAAAGCAATAGGCCAAACAACCAGGTTCATCATTTCGAGTAGCTGCTTGAACAGCAACTGTCCTCGCAACAGTGTCATCACGATCCTCTTGGGTCTCAAAAGACAGTGTCGCAGTGATAATAATCATGTTCCCTCCAAACTATTACTTGGACCGTAGCGCGTTTACGTCACCGGCGGTAGTTAACTCGCTAACGGACGACCAAACAGTTTTGTATGATGCCAGCTAGCAAGAAAAGATTCAGCACGATAACACGCACCGAGAAACAAGCCATCTTCATGCTTCAATGATTCTGCCAAAGCACCGTCAATCATTGACGTTGCAGAAGCAATAACATCAGAGGAGGTTTCATTTTCTTTTGGCCAGGCTGCAAAAATAGGTCCAGCGACAGCAATAAAATCAGGAGCAACTACAGTGCCTTTCCGTTGAAGCATCGCAAGCGCTCTGGCTGTGAAGGGAATTGGTTGATGCGGAATTAATGCCTGTACTTGCAGCTTTTCTGCGGTGACGTGACTCACTGCACCCATTTTTGAACCAGCAAAGAGAATATCTGCACCTGACTGAAAGACTTTCCACGCAGGTTCCGCCTCACCATCAGAAGATTTTACAAAATCAATACCATCATCATCCCATTGACTTCGGATTTCCTCAGCGTCCAAACCATCACTATTGCTAATGGAACCTGAAAGAGTAGAGATGGAAACAACCTTGCCCCCCCGCTCAGCGATTAGATCCATCATTGCAGGACCATGATTACCGAAACCCTCGATAGACAACGCCTTACCTTCAAGTCCGCTTAATTGTTCTGCTACCACAATGGGTCCAAGCGCAGCCAAATATGTCTCTAGCTGATCTGAACCCTGTTCAGCGAAACGCATATCAGAACGAGCATCAGCCTCAACTAGTTTGGCAAAAGAAGATGCAGCGATGCCTTTCCCAGCATCTAATCCTAAACTTCCAGACCCAACATCATCTCCAAGTTCAGATACAAAGTTTTCAATAGCTTCTTCTTTCTCATCAGGCGTAGCATTAATACCACCTGAGGCTCCGCCTCGTTGCATCTCAAAAGAAGCAAATGTGTACGTCATAGATCGTGCAAGGTCTTTAGCCCCACCTTGGAGGATCTTTTTTGCACTCCGAACAATCCCGAATGATGGAACATCAATCAGATCAGTTACAACAAAAGCATTGGTTGAAGATAATTTCCTTAACCCCACCATTCTATTGTGGCATGACAATACCGTTAAATGGCTAACTTTAGAAATCTAATTAATAAGTTCGGTATGCAACAAACAACGCTAATTCACGCAACGCATCTGATGCTTTTGCATCCAATGAAGCAGACTCCAATTCACTTAAGGCACTATTCGTTAAGTTACGAATCTCTTCCTCAATCACTCTTTCGGCTTCAGTTTCAATGATTACATTTTGGATGTCAGATATCTCAGTGTCGGTAAGCTCATGGGAACCAATTAATTTGAGAACCTCTAGCTGTCTCTGATTAGCTCTCTCAAAAGCTGCAGCTACAAGTGAGGTTGGTTTACCTTCTCGTAAGTCATCCCCAACTGGCTTACCTGTTTCCTGTTCATTGCCAAAAACACCCAAAAGGTCATCGCGTAATTGGAAAGCAACTCCTACTGGTTGACCAAAATTCGTGTAAGAAATAGAGAAATCATCAAAACGACCGGCTATCGCTGCACCCAGATGTAAAGGGCGTTGAACGGAATACCGACCTGTCTTGTATTCAAGTATCCTCCGAGCGCCCTCTTGATCAAATGTTCGTGTCACACCGGAAAGCACATCAAGATACTGACCAATGTTGACCTCTAATCGCAACTCATTCCATATTCCAGAAACATCTGGAGATAAGTCTCGTATCAAACCGTCTGCAATAACGTGCGCTAGATCACCAACGAGAATCGCAACTGCTTCCCCGAAATCTCTCGCATTGCCCTTCCACGCATTATCATTATGAAAAGTTGCAAATCTCTGCCAAATGGAAGGCTCACCCCGCCGAGAGGAAGAATGATCCATCACATCATCATGTGCAAGTGCGAAAGCATGCAACATTTCAATAGCAGCAGCAGCGTCAATAGCAACTTTTGAATCAGGGTCGCCGCCAGCGCCGACATGCGCCCAATAAAAAAAAGCCGGGCGAATTCTCTTCCCCCCACTAAAAATCAAAGCCTCAAGAGCGTCAAACGGCTCTGCTAAAGAAGCATCAACTGCTACCCATTTCAATCGCTCAATATTTAAGACGTCAGTAAGTCTTCTATCTATGGGAGCAACGATCTCTGAGATCGCAGCAGGGTTCCGCGTCGGATCAACGGACATGGTCGATATTTCCAACATGTCTACTATGTAAAAAGGGCATGATGCGAGACTACCGTCAGATCACCATTACCATCCATTTAGATGACAGAACGCAAAAAATTGGGTTACGGTATAAACACACAGAAATGAGGTGAAGACGTGACCGATGTAAAAGCGAGCGAAAACGAAGAAGGGAAAAGCTCAACCGATAACGAGTTTTCATGGCCAGATCAACATGAGGTAATAGATTTTGAACAAGAACGACTTCATAGAAAGCAACGGTTAGCAGCGGGACTCCGAGTTCTAGGCCGACTTCGGCTAGCGGAAGGTGTTGCAGGCCATATCACCGTCAGAGATCCCGAATTTCCAGATCGTTTTTGGGTTAATCCGTTTGGGAAAAATTTTAAACTCATGAAAGTATCTGATCTAATTTGTGTTGATCACACAGGAGACGTTGTTGTTGGAGATCAACCAGTAAATGCGGCTGCTTTCGCCATTCACTCGCAACTCCATGCGGCACGACCTGATGTGATAGCGGCAGCACATTGCCATTCAATGTATGGAAGAACGTTCTCATCTTTAGGTCAACCCTTGAAGATGATTACACAAGACGACACCATGTTTTTCAATGATGTTGCGCTGTGCTCAGCTGGAAGTGGTGCCGTTGTTCTAGATACTGCTGTTGGAAAAGCTATGGCTGAATCACTCGGTGACAAAAAAGCACTCATCCACCAAAATCATGGAATTATAACGGCAGGACAAAGCGTTGATTCTGCAGTTTGGTGGTTCGTTGCACTAGAACGAAGCTGCCAAAGCCAAATTCTCGCATTATCTGCCGGAACCCCAATTGAAATCCCTGACGAACTAGCCCAATCTGGTTACGATCAGCAAGGCCATGAGCTAGCAGGCTGGTTTCAATTCCAGACATGGTGGGAAGAACTAGAGCGAGACGAACCAGAATTCCTAGAATAACGTTAGGATAATTCCGAAGAGGTTGGGTTAGAGGGGAGTGTTCCGAAATGCTCTTCAAGTTTCTTGTTCGCGTCAGCGCCAAACAAAATATCGGCGACCTCTTGCAAACCCTTTGAGGATCGAACATCTTCATCTCGTGTAATTAACGCAATTTTGCTTCGGCGACGAAGAAAATCGTCTAACTTAACAACCATTTCTGTACTTGCCGTGTTGTGAAGCTCAACCCGAAGATAATCAGAAGAGTCCAGAACATCCTCGGCCATTGATGGATCTTCACGAATATCGTCAAGCATGTCAAAAGCTCTTCGTCCATATCGTCTCCACAATCGTTCCGATAAGGATTCAGAACCTAACCGATCACTCAAGTTATCGATACGCATTCCACGAGTTTGTCTGAAAAAAGCCCGCCGAGATTCACGCCCAGGTTCGCCATACCATCTCCGCTGGTCAGGTAATAAATGTATGCCCAACATCTGTACAGCTGAAGCTACTTCTTCACCGACATTAAGACAATCGGTGAGTTTGCCGCCGAATATGGACACAACTTGTTTTGCATGATCAAC
>DLTU01000013.1:0-323 GCA_002500385.1 Candidatus Neomicrothrix sp. UBA7828
AACCTTGAGAAGAAGGGAAGGTATTGGGTCCTTACTACTATGGGCACTGCGTCAAGTTGCACGACTTTCATGGAGTTCATGATTGAATCGAGCTCAGAAGCGTTTGCTTCGTCCGATGTTCTTTTATGGGAAAAACCTTGAGCACCAAGGTTGATTCTTCGGGCTTCCTCAGCGGTAAGAGATATTAGGTCGTTCATTTATTGCTCATTTAGGAAGAGATATTTTTCCCGAGTCTGAGATCACGACAAGCCCATCCTTTTCTAATTTCTTAAGTACACGCTTGCATCTTTTGTGATCATTTGTCCAACCAAATATTTGAGGGA
>DLTU01000013.1:738-2749 GCA_002500385.1 Candidatus Neomicrothrix sp. UBA7828
AGCTTTTTCCTCTTAATTGAGTTAGCAGGGTCGGGCGCTGTTTGGTCTTTCGTCCAAGTACAGGTTTCTCTAAGCGGGCAGTGACCGCATTGAGTTTTTCTCGCAGTGCATATTGTTGCGCCGATTTCAATCATTGCTTGATTCCATCGCCATCCTTCGCCTTTAGGAAGATTCTGATCTGCGATACTCTGCGTTTCGTTCATGGATAAAGTCCTTCCTTCCAAACGCGAGAGAACTCGTTTTACATTTACATCGACCACAGCTACATTCTGCTCATAAGAAAAAGCCAATATCGCTCTTGCGGTATAGTCACCTATCCCAGGCAGGTCTAACAGGATTGAAAGTTCATTGGGAACGATCCCCTGATGTTTGTCTGCGATTATTTCAGCTGCTCGGTAAAGATTGATCGCCCTTCGGTTATAGCCAAGCCCGCTCCAGAGTTCAATAATCTCTCCAGGGTTGCTTTTAGCGCACAAGGTTGGATTGGGGAAACGTTCTAAGAACATGTGGTATTTCGGCACAACTCGAGAAACTTGAGTTTGCTGGAGCATAAATTCTGAGACAAGAATTGCCCATGGATCTCTAGTGATTCGCCATGGAAGGTCTCTCTTTTCGCTATCCCACCATAAAAAAACTTTGGATACGGTATTACTATGCATCACTCTTGAACGTAGTTCTAAGATTGAGTAATGACACATATTATGGCTTCGAATTTCCTCCCTTCTCGGGTTGTGAGAGCGTTCACTGTAGCAGGGGTCTTGCTCGCCTTCCTTGCCTTTTGTTGTACCTCAAGTGGCATAGCTTATGCACAAGATGACAACGGAGATGGGGTTAAGGTATACCAGTATGATGAAGGTAACAGCATAATTCCTAAACCTGGTTCTGGAGTTGCCCCTGAGAGTATCACTGATCGAGGAGGAGCATTGCAAATCACGCTGTTAGGACTACTCGTTCTTTTCCCTATTGTGGCGATTGTAAGTGTCCGAAGACAAGGTAGAAAAAATCTACAGGAAACCTAATCCGTTTCTCTAACTTCCAGATCAAACTTCCCCCCTAATTGTTCCAACAAGGTCATAGTCTCATTGAATGCGCGTTCGTAAATATTTCTGAAATATGACCCCACCTCCAAACTCATAATTTCATCAAACAATGGAATTATCTTGTAGTTTGATCTATCGACTCTTGTGGGTGTTACAGATATGTTTTTTGTGATGTGGACTTCACCGCGCTGCCCTTCGATTTCTACAAACACGATCACTCCATTTTGGGAAGCATCCGGGCAACAATTGAATGACTGATTTGATAAGAAGTTTCCTAAACCGAAGATTACAGGCTTGTCATTGACAGTTCCTATTGGCTGGATTACGTGCGCATGGCTTCCTACAATTATGTCAATATTGGGATCGTTGAGTAGCTCTTTGGCGAGGTCTAATTGAAAAGGTGATGGGTCATGCTGATATTCGTTTCCCCACTGGAGGCTCAAAACGACGTAATCAGCTCCAAATTGTCGAGCAAGGGCTGCTTCTTCAATTATCGACTCAGCCTCTATGACATCGACAAGAAATGGAAGTTTGCTTGGAATCAAGAAACCGTTCAATCCATATGTGTAAGAAAGATGCGCTATCACGATTTCGTTCACTAAGTAAAAGGTAGGTATTTGCTTCTCTTGCATATTCCTTGCCATGCCTGCCCATTTAAGACCGGCCGCTTCTAGTTGATCTAAGGTTGAGAAAACCCCTATTGAACCTTTGTCAAGAGAGTGGTTAGAGGCCGTGGAGCAACCGTCATAACCCACGCTTGCTAAGTCATTGGCTAATTCTTTTGGAGCATTGAATATCGGGTATCCAGAAAGTTCTTTATTATCAGCGGAAATCGGAGTTTCGAGATGGCAGATCGCAAGATCTGCGCCTTGGATCAGTTCAGTTACCTCAGAGAACATTGGTAAGTAGTTATAGTCCTTTGTGGTATCCCCGTAGCGCTTGGCAGCTTCGAAGACTGGCGAATGACTGAG
>DLTU01000058.1:0-8913 GCA_002500385.1 Candidatus Neomicrothrix sp. UBA7828
TCGAACTCCATTGTCATAGGCTTTCCGGATCATTTTTGCGGTTTGCTCAATTTCGCCCCGAAAAATATCCTCCATACCTGGGCTAGCCTGAACTCTGGGTCCAAAATCAGCAAGGTTTGCTAAGAATGTGAATGTTGGGCAGATAGATGCACCGTTGGATATTACAGCCTCAAGACCCTCATCATCCATAAAGGACGCATGAAGTATTAAATCGACACCCTCTTCGGCACATACTTTAACGCTTTGCGCTCCGCGACAGTGTGCCATAACAGGGACTGAGAGTTCGTGTGCCGTCTGGCAAGCGGCTTTTATCTCTTCCCTATTCCATACGAGCAACTCGCCAGGTCGACCGGGAACTGACCCTGTGGCGTGTAGCTTGATCCAATCAGCTCCATATTTAATATGCCGTCTGACCCATTGCACTATTTCATCTTTCGTATTCACGATTTGCGCATACCCGACGGTTCCTTCATCGGGTATTAAGCGTCCTGCCGTTCCACCTACAGCAGTCAACAAAGCTTGAACACCTGTCTTAATTCGCGGGCCTTGGACGACACCTGCGTTAACGGCGTCACGCAGAGCAGGACCAATACCATGAGAGGTGTCTGGATCAACGAAAGAGGTAACTCCGGCTCTAAGGATTTTTCTTAGATTTTGAGCAGCCACTAGTGCTACCAGCGTTGGATCTCTGTGAAAGAAAAGTTCGTCATTAGATTGCACATCATCAAATGAACAATGAAGGTGGGAGTCAATGAGACCTGGCATAATCGTTTTCCCCGTGGCATCGAGCTCTATCACCTCTTCGCTCGTAAGATCAATTACTACGTTCGCTGCCTCATTGCCCAAAGCAATTATTTGATTTCCTGCTACGGCAATTCCTCCATTTGGTCTGGGGGCAGCCCCCGTCCCGTCTATAAGAGTTCCACCTGAAATCAGCATAATATCTGTCATAGGACTATGTTATTGGATAAGTAGAGTAAATAGAAGGGTTATGATGATACGGCATTGTGTATTACTAAAGTTTCAGACAGGCACGTCAGAGGAAATCATGAATGAAGCTGCAAGAGGTATCCGAGCTTTGCCTGAGTACATTCCCGAGATTGCTAACTATTCAGTAGGGTTTGATGCGAAACTCAGAGAAGATAATTATGATTTAGCTGTCGTCGGTGATTTTGCCTCTTCAGATGATTACTTGCTGTATGCCTCGCACCCCAAACACCTTGAAGTTATTTCTGAACTCTTAGCACCATATCTTGAGGGAAGGAGTGCTGTTCAGTATGAATATGATTCGGAGTGACTTTCAGAATTGAAATTGAAACCGATGACTGTATGAGCTCAGGAAAGTGCGTTGCTGACTATCCAAATATTTTCATTTTTGATGAAGAAGAGCTAGCTGCATTAATTCCGAACGCAAAACTTACTGATAAAGAAATCATCAAAGTAGCACGAAACTGTCCGAGCAGAGCAATTTTGGTATTTGACGAGAATAACGACCAAGTAGAAACATAGGAGGCCAAAGTATGAAGTCGCTAATTGTTACTGGAGGAGCAAACGGTCTGGGACTTTCCATTGCTCAGCACGCAAGCGATGCAGGTTACAGAGTGGGGATCATTGATGTAAACATTGACGCTCTTGAGGACGCTGCCTCATCTATTCAAAATACTGTGCCGCTAGTTGCTTCTGTCACGTCTTCTGAAGAAATAGCATCCGCTCTAGACAAGTTCGAACAAATACCAGATATTTGGGTCAATAACGCAGGTATTGTCAGGTTTGCTCCCCTACTTGAACTATCCGTAGATGACTGGAAGGCTGTTGTCGACGTTAACCTTACCGGCACATTTATCTGCTCGACTATCGTTGCGGAAGCGATGGCACGCCGAGGATCAGGTTCAATCATTAACATTACATCGATTAACGGGATTTCAGCTGGATCGAATTCCGGCGCATACGGTGCTACTAAGTCAGCAATTTCATTGTTAACTCAGCAAATGTCATTGGAGTGGGGGAAACTTGGTCTCAGAGTTAATGCCTTAGCTCCCGGTTTGATAGATGGTGGAATGTCCGAACCAATTTACTCGGATCCACAGTTCCGAAAATTACGGACGGAGAAAGTCCCTGTTGGTCGCCTTGGAACAGAAGAAGATATCGCACAAGCGGTACTTTTCCTTGGATCAGAGAAAGCCAGCTACATTACAGGGCACGAACTTGTTGTGGACGGAGGAATCATTAATTCAATAATTGCTAATCTCCCCCGGCCGTCAAGCGTTGATTCGGTTGGTTTAGATGGTGAGTGATTTTGAAATCGCTATAAAAGTTGCCCCACATCATATTGAGTGGGAGACGATGCTATGGGTAGCTACTCATGCTGATACAAATCCCGTATATTCAGACTTTTGGAATTTTGATCACTTTTACCCTATTTACGGGGACTCAAGCGGACCGTGCCTAGAATCCTGGGTTACACTCTCTGCGATTGCCCAAGCTACTTCGCGTATCAGAATTGGATGTATGGTGAATGGAGTGCATTATCGCCATCCTGCAGTCGTTGCGAACATGGCTTCCGGGCTTGACATTATTAGTGGTGGCAGATTTGAGCTAGGGCTAGGAGCAGGTTGGAATCAAGAAGAGTCGGGCGCTTATGGAATAGATTTAGGTTCACTTACTGAAAGGTTCAACCGCTTTGATGAAGCTCTCGCAGTAATTGTTTCACTTCTACATAAGGAGAAAACTTCATTTGAAGGTGAGTACTTTTCGCTAAAGGAGGCTCTTAATAACCCGAAAGGGCCTCAGGAAAGGTTACCTATTTGCATCGGGGGAACGGGAGAAAAAAGGACCCTACCTAATGTGGCAAAATATGCTTCTCACTGGAATCTTCCGTCCTACGATCAAAGTCTTTTCGCTAACAAACTAAATTCACTAAAATTGTATTGTGATGAAATTGGGAGGGATGTCAAAGAGATTAAGATTTCTACTCATATTTTCGTTGAAGAAGCTACGGACGAAGAAACAATCATCAAACAACTTCGGATCCAAGAAGAGGCTGGAATTAACCAATCAATAATCTATTTTCAACCGCCAGTGACAAGAGAGAAGGTCAGGTCCGTTACAGAACTGCTTTCCAATAGTGCCCCGTGAACTACGACAAATTAGGGTGCTAGCGCTTCGAAAGTTTCCCATTCTGGGATTTTAAAATTCCCATCATGAGGAATTGCTTGAATACAAACGTGGCTAGCTCCGGCTTTTTCGTGTTCCTTTATTCGCTTTTCTATCTGTTGGATTGACCCCCATGCGACTAATGAATCAATAAAGTAATCGGAAGCAGAATCAATATCATCATCTGAGAAACCGAGCCTTTTCCAACTATTCCGATAATTTGGAAGTGAAGCATAAATCCGTAAGGCACTTTTAGCCGCACTGTAGGCAGTCTCCTTGTCTTGCGTTAGGACAATCTTTTGCTCGACGCATAATAATTTATCTTTACCAAGTATTTCTCGCGCTTGGTTAGTGTGATCTGGAGTCGTCCAGTACGGGTGTGCACCGTCGGCATAATCAGATGACAATTGCAGCATTTGTGGCCCCAATGCTGCAACTACACATTGAGGCTCATGGTCTGGGGGGATAGAAGTATATGGAGAGTTTTTGAAAGTCCTAAGATACGAGCGCATTGTTGCAATAGGTTTCTCATACGGAATTTGTCTTAAACCTTCAACAAGTGGGGCATGGGAAATACCTAGACCTAAAAGGAAGCGTCCCCCTGATTGTTCTGCAAGTGTCGCTGAGGCCTGTCGTGTAACACCAGGAAGCCTATGGTAGATATTTGCTATCCCCGTTGCGAAGTGAAGATTCTCAGTCGATGAGGCCAAATAAGCTATATGTGCGAATGGATCTCTACCTGTGGTTTCAGGGATCCAAAGCATGGAGTACCCAAGATCCTCTATTCTTTGTGCAAATTCCTTTGATTCCCCAGAGTTCAACGCATCAGTGGGATGCCAAACTCCACGTTTTTTTAATACAGATTTCTTTATCATACGAGAATACTAATTCGCAGGTGTGACACTAGGCTTCTTAGATTTTTATTGAAGCTCTATTCCGAGCTGTTCCCAAATTTCTTCCTTCTTCGCTTCAAAAGCCTCATCGTCTATTTCACCATTTGCCTTTGCAGCACTTAATTCAGCGAATTGTCGGTATAGCTCCTCTTCAGGGGTTCCTGGTTCATCAGATTCATCCTCAGAGCTTCTTCGTTCAGCCCGCTCAGCGCGTTTGGCCTCTTGTTTTTCTCTCTTAGTCTGCTCTCGCTGGCGCTTTCCCCAGCTTTCTCTTCCCTTGCTAGCCATGATGGTTCTACAATGCTTTTACATTTAAAGCTTCGTCGCCTTTGCGTCCCTCTCCTATATCAAACTCTACCTGCTGTCCTTCTTCTAAGTTTTTAAATCCATCGCCACCGATATTGGAATAGTGGACAAAGACATCGTCTCCGTCCTCACGTTCAATAAATCCGTAGCCTTTTTGTGTGTTAAAGAACTTAACTGTTCCAGTTGCCATACTCATATCCTATCGTTAGGCGTCATTGTGTTAGGTCCACGTTAGGCGATCAGAAAGCAAATTCCTTTGATGAAGATATATTTCTTTTAAGCTTTTATTGCTTTCTGTTCAAAACGCCCAGCACATCGTTTATCAGCTCAGGGTGGCTAATGATCAAACCTCTTACTACGGGAACCTCTTTGTTGAAAATAAAGTCCGTTCCATCTAACTGGCAGGCGATTAGCCCAGCAGCACGGGCCACGGCAATCGGGCCACATACATCCCATTCATATAAGCCAGAATTATGTATATAGACATCTGCTTCCCCCCCAATAACTAGCGATGCTTTTATACCCGCAGAACCGCAACTCGCCAATCTGGCGCCAATCGCGTCTGCTACGTATGAAGCTTGGTAGGAATTCCAGCGATTACTAATCACTAGTTTCGAGTCTGACACAGGCCGTTCTGTTGGATACAACATTGCCGTTGAGTAGAGCCTATTCAATGAAGGACACGAAACAGCGCCAGCTACTATTTGCCCGTCTTCAACAAGAGCAATATGCACAGCCCATTCTTCACTTCCTGCATACGGGTAATCTTGCGAGCCGTCGAGCGGATCCACGATCCAGACACGATTTGCTTGGGTTCGACGCAAATCGTCTGTCCCTTCTTCCGACAGCACAGCATCTTTTGGACGGTGAATTGTTAGCTCATCAATAATTGTGTTGTGTGCGAAAATATCACCTTTATCTCTCAACACCCAAGAGTTCATGCCTGATGCAATTCCGTCATCTCTAAATTTTAAAAGCTCTGAACCAGCCTTTTCAGCAAGATACGAAGCTAACTCATGATCGTCCATCTGGTTAACGGATAAAATCTGCTATTCGGTCTTTTGGGCGACCAATTATTGCTTTTTCCCCATTCACAATCACCGGTCTTTGTAATAATTGCTTATGCTTGACTAATATTTCCACTACGTTTTGTGGATTATCTATGAAATCATTCGGATCTAATTGAAGTTTTTTGAATTTTGAGTCTTTCCTTACAAGATCTTCTACGGGGTCTTCCAGTCCGGAGACAATCTTCTCTAAAGTAGCTTTGTTTGGTGGTTCTTTAATATAGAGAACCACTTCATATTCAATTCCCTCATCCTCAGCGACCGCTAAGGCATTTCGAGATGAGCCTCAATGCGGGTTGTGATAAATAGTAATCATAAGTATGACTCCTTCAATTTAATCGGTCACCTGAATACTATCTCCCAGTAAATGCAAATAGGTTTTCTTCAGCCATTCATTCAATCACAGAGTATTTTTAACATATCAATATTTAAAGTTATAAGTGATATAGCGGGTTGAGAGTCTTTCAACCTAGACCTCTACCATCTCCGAATATTGTTTTGGAGAAATATCTAATACGGATTGAACTATTGCATCAACGTTGATAACAGATGCTAAAAGTCTAGACATTTAGGTGGCTTCAGATTTGCCAGCCCCAATAGCACCAGTTATCCCTACACAAAACGATTGCGCTTGTGGGCCCTATATACACTCTATGGATGCGTAGATATTTCAAAGCCAAAGAAATCTCTCACTCTTTTTTACGTGATGATGCTATGTTTCTCTGAGTTGATCTTTGACCGCTATTGAATTTTTTGCTGTTTCGAAGCGATCAGCGTGGGTTAACTTAGCAAGGTCTGCTGCGATAGTTACCCACTCGTCATCTACTCTGATACCTGAGCAGTCGGCGGCTATATTAAGGCTTCGAAAAATAGAAACAGTGATTGCGGCGTCCACCATGCCCTCAACTCCAACTTCTTCAATTAGCCGCTTCCTAACGAAAGGAAGATTTGATGTTTGCCTATTAGCTGACTCAGTGAATTCGATAAGTAATTCAGCATTCGGTACGCCAGATAGAGCACCTGAACCGTTTATTGCGTTAGTTAAGTCCAATCTTGAATTTATTGCTTTGCTGCTCGAACTGAGAAACATCGTATGTGCACTCGTTCAATAGAAGCATTCGTTGATTGCGGAGGTTCTTGCCGCGACGAGTTCAATTTGTTGACGCGACAAGCATCGGTGTTCCCAAACCATTTCGCTAAAATTAGTGCCCGAATACATAGACCTCACAAGCAGCATTCGTCGTGCATTATCAGCCTGAGCAAGGCTTAACGAGACGGCTACATGTGGTAAACCTTTTGGTGAAAAAGTTGGTAGGAATGCGATACCGTGAACTAAATTATCAGGTCTTTCCTTCGTTGGAGCGCCGTTTTCAGCAATTGGCAACTTTTCTCTGGAGTAACTTAGAAGGTCTGCGAGGACAAAGATTGGCACTACTTGTGTAACAATAGCGGCAAGTTCTGCGTAGCGATCCTCACCCAGCACTTCCACAATCTCGTCATAGACATTCCGGTCTATCGAAGAAGATTCATACGCAATTTTGCGAACCACGGCTCTAACGAAGGGACTTATACTCTCTGTTTCTTTATGATTATATTCGGATAGCTGATTAACTCTTTCAGCTAGTGAGGGTTGATTTGAGTTCAGGACCTCTTTGGCGATTTCAATTCTCTGGTAACCTGTCCACCACCCACCAGGTTTTCCCAAATTCTGCCACACGATTTCAAAACTTTGGATAATCTCATCTGGAACTATTGCCTTCAAAGGATTAAATGGTGCCATCGAATAATTAGACCCTAGGTTCTTTAGGAAGTCCAAGTACCATCTCACCTAAAATGTTTCTTTGAATCTGAGAAGTGCCAGCATAAATTGTTCCTGCTCGTGCGTTATAAAAAGCTCCTATCCATGAGCCACTTTGATTTGAAGAACCTGGACTGTCGGCATGAAAGGAGGTTGACGCTTTAGCACCCGAAAGAACCATTGATTCGTTACCTAAAATGTCTAGAGCTAATTCAGTTATTCGTTTGTGATATTCAGACCAATAGAGCTTGAACATGCTTTCTTGAGGACCTGGCTGCTTTCCATCTAAGAAACCAGTAAGAGTTCTCATACCGAGCAGTCGCATTATTTCGACTTCGATATATGATTGCGCCAGTCTTTGACGAAATGCAGGTGTTGTGTGCTTATCCTTTGAAACTGCTAATTGAATTAATTTATCCATTTCATTTCTGAACATAATTGGCATAGTCGCAGCACTTTCGCCTCTTTCATAACCCAACAAAGTCATCGCAACTGCCCAACCACCATTAACTTCACCGACAACATTCTCTTTGCTGGTTCGAGCGTTAGTGAAGAAAGTTTCATTAAAGTCTGATTCACCTGACAACATTTCAATAGGACGCATCTCAATGCCTTCTTGATCAACAGGGCACAACAAAAATGAGATGCCCCTATGCTTGGGAGCTTCTTTGTCAGTTCTACACAGTACAAATATCCAGTTAGCGAATTGCCCCGCAGATGTCCAAATCTTCTGCCCTTCTATTACCCACTCATCTCCATCTAGAGTAGCTGAGCATCCAAGTCCCCCCAGGTCCGAGCCTGCGTCTGGTTCTGAGTATCCTTGACACCAGACATGTTCACCGGAAATTATTTTAGGAAGAAATGATGATTTTTGTTCTTCGGTGCCCCAATGCAGAATCGTGTTTCCAACCATCTGTATGCTAAACGCATCATTTGAGCCGCCAGAGGGAACTCCGGCTTTCATGAACTCTTCTGCAAGAATTACTTGCTCAAGTTCGCTTAATCCGCCACCGCCGACTTCTTTAGGCCATGAAGGGGCAAGGTATCCATTCTCTGCCAGCAACGGTCGCCATATATTGTTAGCAAATTCATAGGCTTCTTCAGGGTTTAGCGATCCTATTCCCTCCCAATTGGAGGGTAAGTTTATCTTTAGAAAACTTTTAACCTTAGCTCTAAAGTTTTCCGCTTCTTCTGAATAAGTTGGTAACAAAGTTCCTCAATTTCTAGAGAGTTTGCAGCTGTTCAGCCAACTACACCCTTTTCTTTTAGTTCTGAAATAAGCTCTTCTGAGTAGCCTAACGCCTGAAGGGTCTCTTTATTATGTTGACCTCGATGCGCTGCACTGTATTTTGGATCTACTGTAGTAACCGAAAATCGAGCTGCTGGTTTAGGTTGGCGAACAATTCCTGCATCGGGGTGTTCCCATTCAACCAAAGTTCCGTTATGGCGAACTTGCGGGTCTACAATAGCTTCTTCACCTGTAAGTACGGGTCCGCTTGGCACATCAGCTTCAATTAAAGCCTCTATCGCTTCTTCACAGGTCATTTCTAAAAAAGCGCCTGCTAGCATTTCACCAAGTAAGATAAAGTTTTCAGGATTTGCTGCGAGAGCAGCCATGGAAGAGAACCTTTCGTCCTCACCCCATTCTGGGTGGCCAACCGCAGCGCATACGCCTGCTCGCTGTTTATCAGAGGCG
>DLTU01000179.1:0-3301 GCA_002500385.1 Candidatus Neomicrothrix sp. UBA7828
CACGTTAAGTGTTAGAAGGACCCGCAGCCTAGCTGCGGGTCCTTTGCTTTAAAGACAGAAAACAAAACCTCAAGATCTGTTTTACGGCCGACTAACGATTACTAGATTATTTGTTCTACTGCTACATTAACCTTTTAATCATTAAGGGGGAACCAAATAATGGGCGAACGATGGATCTGGCGTTTACGAAAACGCCCAGAAGGTATGGATTTCGAACCAGCGTTCGAATTCAAAAGCGAGCCATTACCAGTACTTTCGCCAGGAGAACTTTTAATCAAAAATATCTATATAGGTATGGACGCTGGAACACGAAACTGGTTACACCCACGAGAAGATGGATTCGAGATGCCTCTTCCGCTTGGATCAGCCATGATCGGAATACTTGTTGGAACAATTGAAGAAAGCAACCATCCTGCGTATACGAAAGGATCACTTGTTCGCGCATGGGGGCAATGGGCTGACTACTCAATAGTTAACCCTGATGAGTCAAGGGTTTTCGTCCTTGATCCTGATATTGATGACATACGGCAATACATAGGACTTATAGGCCCAAGCGGATGGACATCATATTTCGGGGTCCTTGATGTTGGTAAGCCAAAACCAGGTGAAACTTTCCTTGTTTCTGCAGCTGCAGGATCCACTGGGTCAATCGCTGGTCAGGTAGCGCGAATAGCTGGATGCCGAACAATAGGAATAGCGGGCAGCGACGAAAAGATTGACTGGATCAAATCAGACCTCGGTTTTGACGAAGGAATTAACTACAAGAAAGACAACGTAGAAGAAAAAATCAAAGAATATTGCCCAAATGGTATTGACATATATTTCGATAATGTCGCTGGACCCATCCTTGATGCAGTGCTGCCAAACATGGCTATACACGGCCGAATCGCTTTAAGTGGGCTAATGGACAGTTACAACGCAGAAGGCCCTGTTCCGGGACCATACAAATTTAAATACTTGCTCCACAAACGGGTTTCAATCACAGGATTCTTTTCACCAGACTATTTTCACCGCGGCCACGAATCCGATGCGCGTATGCGACAATGGTTAGATGAAGGACAGATCACGTTTCGATTTGATGAAACGAATGGTGTTGAAAACACGCTAAACGCCTACACGAAGATGTTTACCGGTGACAACATTGGTAAATCAATTATTAAAGTCTAAGCAACTGAAAATTCAATGAGCGGGTGAGGGGAATCGAACCCCCGTTCTCAGCTTGGGAAGCTGATGTTCTACCATTGAACTACACCCGCAGTTGGTTATTGGATTCTACAACCGCTGATAATTAAAGCAATATGAAGGTCTTATCACTACCACTTGACTACAAATCACAAAGGTGTAGTTTCGGGTTATGGCAGAACTTCGATTTTTTTTCGGAACAATGGGATCAGGGAAAAGCACTCAAGCTCTGCAGATACGACACAACCTCGCTCAACGCGGCCTAAAAGTAATTCTCACCACTCAACTTGACCGACAAAAAGGAAAAGTCTCAAGCCGCCTTGGCGTTGAAGCCGAAGCAGACATCGTTGACGCTTCAGTCAACCTTTTCGAACTAGCCAGAGAAGCCTTTGAAATCACAGGCCTTGACGCAATGGTCTGTGACGAAGCCCAATTCTACGAGCCGCGACAAATAGAACAACTCGGAAGAATAGTAGACGAACTCCATGTCGATGTTTATGCATTCGGTCTCCTCACAAGCTTCCAAGGAGAACTATTCCCCGGAACGGCTCGACTGCTAGAACTTGCTGACGTGCGAAGCCAAGTACAGGTTGAAGCACGCTGCTGGTGTGGGGCTCGAGCAACGCACAACGCACGCCTCGTAAATGGAATACAGGTCTACACAGGGGCGTTAAAAGTCGTGGGGGACACAGCAAACGAAGAGATAGAAGAAACCGCAGAAGTGACATATGAACTTATGTGCCGTAAACACTGGCATGCAGGGCTTAAGAGACGCCAAGGAGAACAGCTAGAACTTCTTGATCAACAAGATGAGCAAGCAGAGATAATTAATCTTCCCGTACAAACTCCTACCTCATAGTTCAAACGGTGCAGAGGCTATTTTTTAGGACTGCTTGATGAAGTACTTGTCGCATTCCTTCTAGGTCATGGAAATTATGCTCATAAATGTGTCGCCACATATCTAACTGCTTAGAAGTTAATTCATCGGGGGTACGTTTTCCCTTTGATACTTTTGACAAGTAGTTCATCTTGTCGCTCATCCCCTCTTTCTCTGAATCTGTGACGTATCCAATGAGTTCTAAATAATTTTGCAACTTATGGTCTACAACTCTCTTTTGAAGTGTCACAGTATTCCATGGTCGAACAGTTTTAAGGGCATTTCTCCACCGGCTTTTGATGTTTTCTCGATCATCATCGCTGAAGTGATCACTTCCCATCATGTTTTCCATAACGTTCCAGTCATGTTCCGACCAACTAATTATTGGACCCTTTAACTTCAATAAAAGTTCAATTACTTTTTCTTCTGCTTTTTCTCTTGTACCGAACCATTTCATCTTATGTTCATCACACAATCCAGACTCGTCAGCGTTAAAGGAGTTCGCACAAAGATTCAAAGAAGGATCAAGAATAAATTGGCGTAATTTAAGCCGATTTGTCATCCATAACACTCCAACGAATTTACGAACATCTGGATTACTGAAATCAGTCTCTTCGTTTGGTTTTTTACCCGAACCTTCAAAATCAACGAATACAGCGTTATCCATTTCTTTTCTTGTAACTTTCCTTTTAATAGGTTCTTTAGACATCAATAATCCTCGTGACGGATCTATAAATTCTTCAGGACCTGCTCCCGTATATCTCTTTTGAGAACTTTTCCTGACCCAGTTTTTGGTAACTCGGGGTAGAAGAATATTTGTTTGGGTACTTTAGGACCAGAAAGTCTGTTTCGTGCAAATTCAATAATATTAATTTCCTCTAAGCCCTTTAGTGGGACGATAATTGCGCAGACTGCTTCGCCCCACTCTTCGTCAGGAATCCCCAAAACTGCTACCTCCGCTACTTGAGGGTGATCATCAAGAACGTTCTCTATTTCAGCGGGGTAGACGTTCACTCCTCCAGTGATAATCATGTCTTTTTTTCGATCACAAATGAAGTAGTACCCTTCGTCATCGACATATGCGATATCCCCGACCGTCTGATACCCGTCTCGGTGATCTTCAAGGTACTGGTCATGAGATTTGTAATATGTGTCAAAGACAGCAACAGACTTTGCGTACAACTCTCCGGGGACACCTGGTTCACTAATTTCTTGCCCATCATCATTGAAAATTTTGATTGA
>DLTU01000063.1:0-18732 GCA_002500385.1 Candidatus Neomicrothrix sp. UBA7828
TGGATTTTCTTCTGCTACGGTTTCGATTTCTACGCCGCCTTCTTTAGAAAGCATCCCAAGATGCTTCTTAGCAGATCTGTCGAGCGTAAAGCTGGCATAATATTCTTCGGCTATGTCTGAAGCTTTCTCTATCCAAACCCTTCCGACAACGTGCCCCTTGATATCGAGTCCGAGAATATTTGAAGCGTGTTCGGTGACATCCTCAATAGTTGCGGCAAATTTGACTCCTCCAGCTTTACCTCGACCCCCGGTATGTACTTGTGCTTTGACCATGACTGGTGTTCCAAGTTCCTGAGCTGCTTGTACTGCTTCGTCGACAGTGAACGCGATCTTCCCTGGAGACGTTGGCATTCCGTATTCGGCGAAGAATTGTTTCCCTTGGTATTCAAACAAATCCATTTGTGCTCTCCATATGTTGATTTTTTTGGGGTTATTACGCCCCGAAGGGATACTAGTGAACGGACGGGTCGTTGTGCTCATCAAGAATTGTTTTAATTGAAAAAAAACGCATCTGGAGATTCGTTGAATACGATATATTTATGCCCTTTCAGCAGAGCAGACAGGTAAATTTCCCCCGAATTGTAACGTTTATTGTGTTTAGTCTTGTGTTTGGTGTCGGTTTATTATTCGCCATTGTGAAGCTTTCAGGTAGTGGCGAAATCCAATTTAAACTCGGTGATGACGTCTTTGAAGTAGGTGATGCTGAAGTCTTTGCTGAGCGAATACGAAGTGATGAGAGCCCGATTGCGTGGGCTTCATTGAGTGGGTCGAGACCGATTTATGTGCAACATATTGGTAATGATCATCTAACAGGTTGGTTCGCTATTGATGCTCGCTCTCCTTCAGATCCTGTGTCATGTAGTTTGCAGTGGGATATTGAGAGTCAGGTCTTTGTTGATCAATGCAATGAAGTAAATACGTACCCGGCAGATGGTGAGGGGCTAACACGTTTTAAAATCATTGTGAATGGTGTGGGAGTAGTCCAAGTAGATCTCAACAGAATTTATTCTCCGTAACGCTTTAGATTTTCCTTACTGGTGCCCATGAGAGATCGAGTGTCTTTTGGCCCTCTTCAACAAAATTTATTGTTGCTATTGCCTCATATTCTGTTACTTCAAGTTTCACGATAACCCCATCTCCGAACATGTCATGGTTGACGTCGTCACCGACTTGTAAGCCGATCTGATCTGCATAACTCTTCTCTGGACCTTTTGGTTTAGCAGTTGAGAGAGAAAATGATTTCGTGGTCTTTGATTTCTTTTGCACTTCTTCTTTAAATTCATTTGGGATTTCTGCAACGAAACGACTGATCGGGTTGTAGAGCGTTTGGCCAAAAAGGGTTCTTTTCCATGCATAGGATAAGTGCAAATTATTTTCTGCTCTTGTAATACCGACGTAAGCTAACCGGCGTTCTTCTTCAAGTTCGTCGGGGTCACCAAGTGAACGCATGTGCGGGAAAACACCATCCTCTAAACCGACGATGAACACGTTTGGATACTCGAGTCCCTTTGCGGAGTGGAGCGTCATTAGTGAGACACTTGAGTCATCGTTGAGTGCATCTGTATCTGAAACAAGACTGACTTCTTGAAGGAACTCGTCTGTATCGTCATAATCCATTGCCATTCCAATAAGTTCAGCAAGATTCTCACGTCTGCTATCTGCATCAACAGTGTGCTGTGATTCTAGATCGGTGACATAGCCCGAGGCGTCAAGCACTTCATCAAGAACACTTCCGGGCCCTTGCATAATATTCATTTGGCCTAATTCAATTATCCTGACGAATTCTTCTAGACCTCGGAGCGCTTTTCCTGTAACTCCCGCTTCTGGTGCTCGGTTTAAGATATCAAAGAGAGTTCCTCCGACTGTTGAGGCAAATTTGTCTAGTTTGTCAATGGAGGAGTCTCCTACACCTCTTTTGGGGGTATTGATGACTCTCTTGAGTGCTACTTCGTCCTGAGGGTTGACAATGACTTTAAGGTAGGCGAGAGCATCCTTAATTTCTTTTCTATCAAAAAATCTCGTACCGCCTATTACTTTGTAGGGAATGTTAGATTTCACGAGGTGTTCTTCTATGACCCTGCTTTGAGCATTCGTTCGATAAAACACAGCCATATCTTGCCACCCAGAGTTATGGATTTCGTGTAGCTGTCTAAGTTGCTGAGTCACCCACTTGGCTTCATCGCCTTCATCGTCGGCATGAAAGCACGCAATTTTGGATCCTTGATCTCCCTTCGTCCAAAGTTCTTTTGGTTTCCGGCCATAGTTATTTTCAATTACTGCGTTCGCAGCATCAAGGATGGTTTGGGTACTGCGATAGTTTTGTTCAAGGAGGATAACCGTTACATCTGGGAATTTATTTTCAAATTCGATAATGTTCCGGATGTCTGCTGACCTAAACGCATAAATGGATTGATCCTGATCACCTACAACACATATGTTTCTTGATTTATTTGCTAATTGAATGACTAAGTGGTTCTGTACTGGATTTGTATCCTGATACTCATCTACCAAAATATGTTTGAACCGTGATTGATATCGTTCAAGGATTTCTGGGAAGCGGTTAAATATTTCTACGGTTTTAAATAGCAGATCGTCAAAGTCCATTGCGCCTGCTATTTTCATTCGCCTCTCATACTCAGCATATACATCAGCTGCTTTTTCTTCGTAAAGCGTCTCTACAGATGTTCTGTAATCGATGGGACCGATCATTTCATTTTTCGCCTTCGAGATTTGGTTATGAATCCCTCTAGGGGGGTATCTCTTGATGTCAATATTCATGTCTTTGAGGATGTAACTCGTTAGTCGTACAGCATCAGCTTGGTCGTAGATTGTGAATGAGTTTGGATAACCCAATGCACTTGCTTCTCTTCTAAGAATTTTTGCACAAGCTGAATGGAATGTAGAGACCCACATTCTTTCAACAATGGGGCCTACTAAATTCGCAACCCTTTCTTTCATTTCAGACGCTGCTTTATTCGTGAATGTAATTGCAAGTATTTCAAAGGGAGAAATATTAATCTCCTGAATCAGATATGCGATTCTATGGGTAAGTACTCGGGTTTTTCCTGAACCTGCCCCAGCTACCACGAGAAGAGGTCCCTCTGAATGCATGACGGCATCGCTTTGGGGGCTATTCAATCCATCTATTAATTCGTGTGATGCCATTCCGCCACAATACATGGAAGGTGTGCCGAATTGAGGAGCTTTGCTATTTTGCGGCTATCTTTCTTAAGCGAAACAAAGTTTTACTAGTGGAGTCCATTATGGTCCAGAGCCGAAATAAAGAATTAGACGTTGCACTTGAATTGTTCAACAGTGAGTTAGAGAAACTGAAGTTGAAGGAGAAGGAACTAGCAATCGTCAAAAGGGCTGAAAAAAAGAAAGCGGATGCTGTAAAGGCTTTGCAAGACGCTGAAAATAACCCTGACCTTTCTGCGGAGGAAAAGGAACAGGCAAAGGCGGCTTGGTTAAAAGCAGATGATGACTTGAAGAGGATTTTGGCTGGCGAGGATCCGCTCCCTGAGGAGGATGTTTCTGAATTAGCTAAAAATGAAGATGAAGAGAGTGATGACGAGGCAATAGAGGTCGAAGTATCTGAAAATGATGAATCAGAAAACGTACATGAGGAATCAGCAGAAAAGACTGTAGAAGAAGTCGAAATGTCTGAAAGTGATGAATCGGAAAACGAAGATCACGAAAACGAAGAAAATACTGAAGAAGTAGCGGAGTAAGTTTCTCTATAAACGGGCTTTGAAATGTTCAATAACAGTTTCGTATGCCTCTAGTGTTGGATGGCCAATTGAGTTAGAAAAGTCAGTTGTGAGCACTGAGTGTGCGCTGTTATCAATACCGTGAAGATTTGATTCTGAACTATTGATCTCTACTCCCAGGAATCCATCACCCAAAGTCTCTTTCAGTATTTTGAATCTCTCACTAGGCGAGAATTTATCTTCAGAGAATCGGAGTCCGATAACGCAAAGATTCTCATTTTCTACTCTCTCACGCACCACGGCTAAATCTTTTTGAGATAAACCAACATCCTTCTTTCTTTTTGTTCCAATTGGTAACGGAAGACTTGGTTGGCTCATCACAGGAACTTTTACAAGAGGATTCACAGCTAAAGACAAAGCGAAACCGCCAGTTAGGCACATTCCGATTACTCCAACGCCCTTTCCGTCACACTTTTCAGCAGTCACCTTGATTAAATGTTGAATCCAGATTGTTACCGGTGAGCTTTTCCCCATTGCAAAAGTGACGAATTCCCTTGAAATACAAGCACGTACCATTGATTTCAATACATAGGCGTTGTTATACGGGCGACCGGGCTCCCCAAACAGGTTTGGCAGAGCCACGGTGAATCCAGCTCTAGCTATTCTTCTTCCAAAGTCCGCTACTTCAGGTGTGATACCAGGAATTTCAGTCAATAGTATGACTCCCGGTCCACTACCCTTCCAGAAAACATCCTTTTGGTCACCATTGAACATTAACTTTTCACAACGAAAATCATGTAGGTCATCAAACTCGGCATTTACCATATACATGAGAGTACATGACCGAATCGCTTTCTTTTCTATTGGGCAACTACTATGGGCTTCAAGTTAGACAGCTACTTTGGGGGGCGCATGAAATTCTCAATCATTTTTGAATTCCAGTGTGATGATGTAAGCCCTGAAGGGGAACGCGAAACGTTATTGAGTTGCGTTGATCAGGCTGTTTTCGCTGAGCAAATGGGATTTGACAGAATATGGGCTGTCGAGCATCACAGTCTGACACATTATGCTCACATGAGTGCACCTGAAATTTTTCTCACATGGGTTGCAGCAAAAACGACAAAAATCCGTATCGGCCATGGAGTGGTATGCATGCCATTTGGTTACAACCATCCATTACGAGTTGCAGAAAGAGTAGGAATGCTAGACAGTCTTTCGGGCGGGCGACTGGATGTAGGAGCTGGCCGTGGAGCTACCGCAATGGAGATGTCAGGATTCGGAGTGGATAAAGACGATACGTATCCTCAAGTCAAGGAGTCGCTTCAAATTCTTAGTCAATGTTGGCAGAGTGATGAATTTGAGTGGGATGGCAGCATTCAGATTTCTCCTCGATCAGTTATTCCACGACCAATGCAACTTCCACATCCGCCGCTATATATGGCCTGCACTAAAGATGAGACCGTTCGATTAGCTGCCGAGTATGGAGTCGGGGCTTTAGTGTTAGGATTTTCCGGTCCGACTCAAGTGCAGGCATTACGGGAGATTTATGACGAAGCAATTGCAACACGAGACCCAGAGTCTTGCATTGGAAAACAACCTACGAATTTTCTTTCTGCTTTGTGTCCGACCATTGTCCTTGATGATGCTGAAGAGGCTTTCCAAATAGGTGCTAGAGGGCAAAAGTTTTTTGCAGAATCAATTCAGCATTGGAATTTGGGAACACCCCTTCCTGAAACAGTTCCACCGGAGATAGATATCCGTGATGCGGTAAGTGACGCAAAGGAACAAGTCGAAGCATTCATGGTTGAGGGGGGACATCCGGTACCTGCAGTAGCGGCCTCTACAAGTCCTTTCAATATTGATCATGCCTATGGCGATAAGAATGACGCTATTGAATATGTGACTCAACTACAAAGTGCCGGTGCTGATGAAATTATGTGCATCATGCAAATGGGTGGTGTCCCACATGAAGTTGCGATGGAAACAATCCGACAATATGGAGAATATGTGATTCCTCACTTCTCAGATAACTAATTTGTTTTGAATAATTCGAGAATCTCAAGATGGTTTTTGATGACGTAATCTGCTTCGTCTCCATCTTCTGGGTCATCTCGCCCTCCGATATATCGAACTGATGTCATGTTGTTTGCGCGTGCCCCAGCAACGTCAGTTCTTTTCAAGTCGCCAACGTGCATGGATTGAGAAGGATCCGAAATTCCTAACCCTGTAAGAGTTGCAGTGAATATCTTGGAGTCAGGTTTGTAGACACCGATCTCATCTGAAAACCCAAAATAATCAAAGAATTCGTATACATTAAGATCTTCCAGCCATGAACGTAAGCGACTGCTAGGGATGGTTCCTACATCACATATAACGGCTAAACGAAGGTCCATGTCTTTCAACTGCTTCAGGGTTTGTTTAACATCGGGAAGTAAACTTCTAGGAGTTGATTCCGATGCTTCCAAATATGCGTCGGTCAATTGGTCTTTGATGTTCGAAGGAACAGCGGCGGGAAGTTTCGTTAGCGCTGCGCTAACCACGCCCTCAAGTGAGGATTGAATATTATTTCTCCAATTCGTATCAAAGTGGTTCCATCCCTCCGCAAACGCATCATCAAGTTGTTGTTGGTTTATCTCAATATTGTTATCGAAAAGAATTTTGGTCCATAAGGCTCTTCGCCGGTCAAGTGAATTAGTTGTTTCAGCGACAAGCGTGTTCCAGAAATCATATGTTACTGCTTGATATTTAAACGTTTGCATTATTGATTCCTGCCAGCTTTACAAGATTTGTACAGAACCTGTGCCATTTGCTTTGATAGTTCCGATTTGGGTAGATGAAAGCCCCATTGAGTTAATAATACCCTGCGTGCTATCCACGCTTTGTTGATCAACAATTAACGCCATTCCGATTCCCATGTTAAAGACTTTGAACATTTCATTATTATCAATGACCCCTAGTGATTGGATTTCGGTAAAGATTGTAGGAGGTATCCAAGTTTCTTTATAGATTTCAGCATCCATATTGTTTGGAAGCACTCGGTTGACGTTACCTGGGAGTCCCCCTCCAGTGATATGAGCTATTGCTTTGATTGTATTCTGTTCCAATATTTTGAGAATGGTCGGTGTGTATATTACCGACGGGCGTAGAAGTTCTTCACCGACGGTAATATTGGTTCCTTCCCAGACTGGTTCATTGATGGATTTTTTAGCTGTATCAAAAAATACTTTTCGAGCTAGCGAATAACCGTTACTTCTAAGACCTGGAGAATGTAGTCCAATGATCACATCATCTGGGCAGACGGTTTCACCTGTAACCATTTTCTCTTTGTCGACAACTCCGACGCTGAAACCTACAAGCTCAAATTCTCCTGCATGCATCAGGCCAGGGTGTTCGGCCATCTCACCACCGATAAGAGCACACCCAGCTTGCTCACATCCATCACTAATGCCCTTTACAAGAAGTTCAACTTGGTCGGGTATTAGTGTCCCGACTGAAATATAGTCAAGAAAGAAAAGTGGTTCTGCGCCTACGCAAACAAGATCATCAACACACATGGCGACAAGGTCAATCCCGATACTCTCGTACTGTTCTGCCATCATGGCTACCTGTGCCTTCGTTCCTACTCCATCCGTTGAGGATACAAGAACAGGATGTGCCCTTCCTGTTTGCGTTATGTCAAAAGCTCCTCCAAACCCCCCTATTTTTGTGAGTACTTCAGGTCGTAAGGTCTTTTCGATGAGTGGGGTAATGCGTTGGACTGCTTCTTCTCCGGCAGCTATGTTGACGCCAGCAGATTCATATGTTCCCTTACTCATGGCTCTCACTAAAGGATTGATAAACCCCTTCAGATATCATTCTTTGCTGGGTCGCTGAGGACTTCTCTAGGGTCTGAATTGATTCTTCAAGTATTTTCTTTGATAGGTTTACTGGAACATTCACTGGATAATCTCCGGTTAAGCATGCGTGGCAAAATCCTGCATTGTTCGTTCCGGTAGCTTCTAATAAGTTATCTAGCGTTAAATAAGAAAGTGAGTCGACATCAAGATAGTCCTGTATTTCTTGCACTGTTAGGTTCGCTGCTAAAAGTTCAGATCTATTGCCTGTATCCATTCCATAAAAGCATGGCCAACGATATGGAGGAGAAGAAATACGCATATGTATTTCCTTCGCTCCTGCTTCTCGTAGCATCCTTACCATCGCCTTTGTCGTTGTTCCGCGAACAATTGAATCATCAACGACAACGAGCCGATTACCACGAATCGTATCTCTGAGGGGGTTAAGTTTCATTCTGACACCCAAAGAACGGAGTTCCTGGTTAGGAGCAATAAAGGTCCTTCCGATGTACCGATTCTTGACTAGTCCTTGGGCATACGGAATCTTTATCTCTTTTGCGTAGCCTTCTGCAGCAGGAATACCTGATTCAGGAACCCCCATGACTACATCTGCTTCAACTGGTGCTTGTTTCGCTAGGAATTCCCCCATCCGTACTCTGGCGTGATGAACGCTCTGCGTATATAGCTGAGTGTCTGGACGAGCAAAATATACGAATTCGAAAACGCAAAGTGTTGGATTTATCCGTTCAACTGGGAAAGGTTGGATGGAACGGACACCTGTAGCGCTAATGATGACCATTTCTCCAGGATCAATTTCACGAACGAAATGGGCACCAATAATATCAAGCGCTGGAGTTTCAGATGCAAGTACCCATCCGTTGTCTAATTTCCCAAGACACAAAGGTCGAAACCCATTGGGGTCGCGAACACCAATAATATGAGCCTCGTCCATTAGAACAAAAGAGAAAGCTCCTTCTAGCTTAGGAAGAATTTTAATTAATCCTCGTTCAAGTTCTCTACCATCAGACGCATTGTGATTTGATTCGTAACCGATTTGGTTTGCAATTAGTTCAGCTACGAGGTCGCTATCACTTGTGATAGTTCCGGGCAGCATTCCAGCTTCTTGTGCGAGCTCTTCTGTGTTCGTTAAATTACCATTATGACCTAAAGCAAATTCTCTTTGGAACTCCCCTCTGTAGACAGGTTGTGCGTTTCGCCAGGAACTTGAACCTGTCGTACTATAACGCGTCTGCCCTATTCCGAGATGACCATCCAGCCCAGCTAAGGTGCGATCATTAAATACATTGGATACCAGTCCCATATCTTTGACGACAGTTATTCTTTCTCCATCACTAGTTGCGATACCTGCAGATTCTTGCCCGCGGTGCTGTAATGCGTAGAGACTAAGATAATTCAAATGCGCTACTGGTTGCTCCGGTGCATAGATTCCTACGACGCCGCACGCTTCGCGAGGTGAGTCATCATCGAAGCTGGTTTCGTCAGGTGCCACACACGAATTCTTTCAGATTATGAACCACAGTACGTTGATAGAAGAAGATCAAATTGTGAATAGTGCGTTATGAGTTTGGCATATAGTAAAAGAGGCAGTTCAATAGAATAAAGCATGCATACGGTGAGATTAATATGACCGTTTTATGGGGGAGCTTTGGAGACGAAATTATGACAACCTCTGATCAAATAGACCTAAGCACGTACGACCCAATGGATCGGGAAGTCCAACAGTGCCCATTCAATCATTATGCTGCGTTACGTGACCATGGACCGCTTTTCTTTCATGAACAATCAAATATGTTCTTTGCTTCGCGTTTAGACGTTGTGAATGAAATACTTCGTGATACTCAAACTTTTTCCTCTCAAATGTCGAATACAACGTCGAAGCCATCACCTGAAACGAGGAAAGCGATAGCGGAGATTCAAAGCCAAGGGTGGCCCCGCAAAGAAACGATGCTGACCATTGACCCTCCGTATCATACTGCTTATAGGAAGCTTGTTTCGCGAACATTTTCAGCGAGAAGAATCGCTGCCTTAGAAGATACAGTGCGTATCTTTGCTACTGAGCTTATTGATGCTTTCCCTGATAAGGGAACAGTTGATTTTCATAACGACTTCGCAGTTTCATTTCCTGTCCGCGTGATTCACTATGCACTGAACATGGCTCCTGAAGTTGAAGGAAAAGTTAAAAATTGGTCTGATGCAGCCACTGCAGCAATAGGTAATAAGCTCTCGCATGATGAGTGGATTGATGCTGTCACAGTGCAATTAGAAAATCAGGATTATTGGTATTCGGAATATGAGAAAAGGTTGGAGCACCCCCAAGATGATGTGATTTCTGCCTTAGCGCATGCTGATTTTGCCCACCCTGACCTCGAAGAAGGAGAGACTCGAAAATTAGATTTTTCAGAAATCTACAGCATTATTCAGCAGTTGATGGTTGCTGGGAATGAAACAACTACAAAGTTTTTAGATGAGACAATGCGAACACTTATCGAAGAACCAAAGTGGTGGAATGCTCTAGAGGAAAATACTGAAGGACTTATACATGGTGTAGTTGAAGAAGGCTTGCGAATTTCCTCACCAAATCAGGGTTTATTTCGAGTTGTGACAAAAGATACTGAAATTCAGGGCGTGTCTATCCCTAAAGGGTCACGTGTATGGGTAATGTTCGGCGCAGCTAATCGTGATGAATCAACTTTTGGTGACTCAGAGGGGTTTAACCCTACAAGAGATAATCTGAAGGAGCATATTGCTTTTGGAAAAGGCCACCATTTCTGTATTGGAGCTCCACTGTCGCGCTTGGAAGGAAAAGTTGCCTTTGAAGAACTTGTTCGTCGTCTCAAACTCCCTACATTTGCAGACGGCAACACATTTGAGTACCAGTCCAGTTATGTTCTGCGTGGCTTGGCTGGCTTACAAATCGATATCGAGAAAAGATAGCGGACTATCCCTGAGTGGTTCCACTCTCAAATACTCGTGGTAGAGATTCTTCCCACTGTTCTAAGATTTTTGATAGCTCTATATCTAACAACCCCTTGATCGTGAACTTATCACCATGTGCGAGTCCTATACGTGCTCTCGGAATATCTTGATTTTGAATAATCTCTTCAACACTTTGCATTTGTTCCGGATCAACTGCAATCACGACTCGTGAGGGTGATTCTGAAAACATTGACTCGATATCAGGGACTCGCGCGAGTGAACATCCAACTCCGGATTGAACTGCCATTTCAGCGACAGCGACTGCTAAACCCCCGCTAGAAATATCATGGAGAGCAGTAACAAGTCCTTGATTAACTAGCATTCGGACGGTCTGGCAGAGTCGCTTATGAGTTTCGTAATCAACTTGATCTAATTGCCCATTTCTTTTACTTCGTGCAAAAGCCCAAGCACTTCCAGATAAACCCTTAGCAGGGGGACCAATGACCATTAATCTATCGCCTTCATTCCAACTTACTCCTGGGGGTGGCGTATCAAGATTGTCAATAACACCTATCAGCCCGACGATCGGTGTTGGGTCAATGTTGTTTCCTTGACTTTCGTTGTAAAGACTCACATTCCCGCCAACTACAGGAATATTAAATTGTGAACAGGCTTCTGCCATACCATCAACTGCTTCACTGAGTTGCCACATGACATTGGGGTTTTCCGGATTACCGAAATTTAGACAGTTCACCAGTGCTCTAGGTTCAGCACCTACACAAGCAAGATTCAGCATGGATTCTGCGACAATCATTGCCGTTCCGATTTTAGGATCAACAGCACACCATCGATGATTTCCATCTGTTGTTACAGCGAGTCCACGTCCTGTGTCTTTCCCTGTTATTGGGTGTTTAAGTCGCAAGACTGCGGCATTAGAGCCTGGTCCAGCAACTGTATTAAGAAAGAGTTGTGAATCATATTGGGATGTGATCCATTCTTGACTTTGCATGAACGAGAGAAGAACTTCTGATACATCACTTGAATCCAGTAAGTGTCCTTCTGGCGTATCTTCTTTACGCTCAGAAAAATCCTCAGGAGGTGACATAGGTCGGTCATAGAGGGGTGCGTCTTCGTGGAGAGAAATTGCAGGAACTTCTCCGAGGACCGGTCCGTCAAGCCCGTCCATAATACGGAGTTGTCCGCCTTCAGTGACTTTACCTACTACTGATGATCGGATTTCCCACTTTCCACTGATGAGCAGTACCCTTTCCAGATTTTCTGGATTGACGATAGCTAACATTCTCTCCTGCGATTCGCTCGTCATAATTTCAAATGGTTCCATCCCTGTTTCTCGTTGAGGAACTGCACTTACATCAAAGTCCATCCCGACCCCACCGCGAGATGAAGTTTCAGATGCGGCGCATGAGAGACCGGCACCACCTAAATCTTGAATGCCTACAACAAGTCCAGCATCAAGTAATTCTAAACAACATTCGATGAGACGCTTTTCTTCAAAGGGGTCCCCCACCTGTACGCTGGGTCTCTTTCCAGCATCCTCTTCATCATCGCCGAAACCTGCAGAGGCGAGAACGCTTACTCCACCGATACCATCCCGACCCGTTGTCGCTCCGAGGAGAACCGCTAAATTCCCAACCCCGGATGCTTGTCCGAGCACAAGTCTATCTTTTGGAAGAATGCCAAGGCAAAGAACATTGACGAGTGGATTGCCGATGTAGGTTTCGTCAAAAACAGTTTCCCCACCGATGTTTGGTACACCGACAGAGTTTCCATAACCGGATATACCGCTAACAACACCTTCTGCTACCCATCTACTACGTGCATCATCTATTGGCCCAAATCGTAACGGGTCCATAATTGCTATTGGTCTCGCTCCCATGGTAAAAATATCCCTGATAATTCCTCCAACGCCTGTTGCTGCGCCTTGGTATGGTTCTATATAGCTTGGATGGTTATGGCTTTCTATTCGGATCGCAATAGCTATATCATCTCCAACATCTATGACGCCGGCATTCTCTCCAGGGCCGACAAGAACATATTCACCTTCAACTGGAAGCCTTTTTAGATGAATACGCGATGATTTGTATGAGCAGTGTTCGCTCCACATCACCGAATACATGGCAAGTTCTAGATGATTTGGTTCGCGTCCGAGTATTTCAATGATCTTCTTATATTCATCATCGGTTAAGCCAAGACTTCGATGTACTGGTTCGCTCATGATCTTGAGCTTTCAATGAAACTATGGAGTAGTGGTTGTCCATCTGTGCTTCCAAGTAGTGGATGACAAGCACGTTCTGGATGAGGCATCAGCCCCACAACATTTCGCTGTGCATTACAAATACCTGCGATGCTCCCTATTGAGCCGTTCGGGTTGTTCTCATAGGTAAGCAAGATTTGATCTTCAGCATGGAGCTCTTTTAATGTTTCATTACTGCAGGTGTAATTACCTTCAAAATGATTAATAGGAATAGTTAATGAATCGCCCTTTGTAGTTTGTGAGGTCAATACAGAATCCGCTGTTCGCACGTTGAGTTTGACAGGTTTGCAAAGAAACTTTAAGCCTCTATTTTTTTGTAACGCTCCGGGTAATAAACCTGCTTCAGTTAGAACTTGAAATCCGTTACATATGCCTAATACGGGTCGACCAGAACGGGCAAAGGAGATGACAGATTCCATTGCAGGTGAAAATCGTGCGATTGCTCCAGGTCGAAGATAGTCTCCATGGGCAAAACCTCCCGGAATGATTACCCCGTCTACATCACCTAGATCAGAAGAATTATGCCATAACAGCCTGCTAGTCGCTCCAAGACTCGTTACAGCTTCTGATGCGTCTTGTTCACAATTAGAGCCCGGAAATACAATGACCCCTATCGTTGGGCTCACTCTGCTCCTTGAAGATGAATAGCTGCGTTTTCTATGACTGGGTTAGTCAAAAACTTTTCACATAATTCCTGAATAGTTTCTTCGGCTTCCGCTTCATCTTCAGCTGTGATGGTGAAGCGTATGCTCTTACCTACCCGTACATTCTCTATACCTTCGAAACCTAGTTTCGGAGTCGCGTTCTCTATGGTTGATCCCTGTGGATCAGCTATGCCTTCTTTGAGTTGTACTTCAACGGTTGCTTCGAACTCCACGCTTTAATGTTGCCACAAGCAGAGGACCAATATGAGTATCTTCTTATGACTTTATTGGTCACGCATTAAGAAAATCAAGAACCCTTTTCTGTAGATGGCGGACGCGTATCTCTTGATAATTTCCCAATGTCTCTCCACGTTTAAAGCTTGACTTAAAGCCGCGTGTCTGTGCAGCAAGATTAGCTGTATCTTGGTCATAGATTTTCCCAAGTGGACCAACACCTTCGACTATGGAGTAGCTTTCATCGATATCTAAAGTAATGACTTCTGGTGGATCAGGTGCCTTTCTATCGCTGGGCCTAGGACGCATAAAGATAAGATCAAAGTAGCAATAATCTGGACTTTCAGGATCCGGTCTAAATCGATACACCATTGGTAGTGATAGACCTGGGAAGAAAAAGGCATTTGGGAAGAGGAAGTATTCAATCGAGTCAAGGGTTAATGATTCGCTGAGGTGCGTGAAGTCATGACCATATTTTTCACCCATTTGCTTTTGGACAATCTTTGCATAGTAGTCACGAGCTCTGACCCCATCTGGCAATTTGAAATCTTTATCTCCAAACATTCTCCCGCTAAGGTGGGCGAGTAATTCATCTTCTGTTCTTGGATTTTCTCGTAGAGGGCTATTAAGCCCTCGGGTGTGAATGAACCTTGAAACATTATCTCCGAACACATCATATTGTGTGGTTACTTCATCTCCTAAGTTTCCAGTCGAATGTGTTTCTCGAACATGGTAGGACTCAATGAATGCTTCTGCGCCAGCTTTCCAATTGCATGGTAAATGCTTTCGTATGTGCGTTTCAATATACCGATCTCCTAGTTCCCAATCTTTCCAATGCTCTGGTAGGACTCCAAGATATTCCTCGAGGGGTTGTGCATCTTGATCAAAATTAACAAAGATAAAGCCTTGCCAAGTCGCTACGTTCATTTCAGGCAATTGGTGTGATTCTTGTGTGACGTGGGGGAAGTCCCAAGCTCCGGGAAGATCAACGAGTGTTCCTTCAAGCGACCACGTCCAACCGTGGAAGGGGCATCTAAGTTCTTTACTAAAACCACACGTTCCTGGTTGTTTTAGTTGCGTTCCGCGATGCATACAGGCGTTGTAGTAGGCCTTGATGCTTCCATCCGTCGTGCGAACAATCAAAGAGGAGAGATGCCCAACGTCGTATACGAAATAGTCTCCCGGTTCAGGAATATGATCAACATGGCATGCCCATTGCCATACTTTTGACCACAGTTTTTCATACTCAGTCGCCGCGAACTCAGTACTTATATAACTTTCGTATGGAAGGTCCGCATCTCCAAGAAATTCATACGATTCTTCAAGTAGCGCCTGTGGAGGAGGTGTTGGGTCGGCAAGAAGCTCATCTCGTAATGACGGTCCACCTTGTCTTGCTTCACCTGGTCGTAATACCTCTTTATTCCCCATATCACTATCATAAAACCTAAACCGGTATAACTGTCCAGTTCATGCATCAAAGTTGGGAAGAATCTGTCTGTTAATCAGGCCAGTCATCTAGATTTTTTCCACTTATTTTTTCATAGCCTTCGCGATAGCGCTTTGAACTCGCAGTAATTACTTCGTGTGGTAGTTCAGGGGGAGGAGGTGACTTATCCCAATCAAGGCCATCCAAGAAGTCGCGTACTGGTTGCTTATCAAACGAAGGTGGAGTTGATCCTGGCTTCCACTCGTCTTTGGCCCAAAATCTTGACGAATCAGGTGTAAGAACTTCATCTGCAATCACAAGTTCTCCATCAACAAATCCCATTTCAAATTTTGTGTCCGCAATGATTATCCCTCGTGCTAAAGCATATTCGGCTCCCAGCGAATAAAGTTCCAGAGATTTTTGCTTTGCCAATTCAGCGATTTCATGACCAACGATATCTGCTGCTTTAGCGAATGAAATATTTTCATCATGTAACCCGTCTTCGGCTTTAGTTGATGGAGTGAATACGGGCTCAGGTAGCTTTTCAGATTCTTTAATATTTTTAGGTAAAGGGGTTCCATGCATTGTTCCATTGGATTTGTACTCTTTCCATGCCGATCCTGTGATGTAACCACGAACTATGCATTCGATTGGAAGCATTTCTACTTTTTTTACAAGCATTGATCTACCTGCAATTTCAGGAACTTGGGCACTAGCTGGGAAATCAGATAAATCTGTTGAAATGAGATGAGATTTCATTGATGTTGAAAAGTGCTGGAACCAAAATGTTGACATCGCCATCAACACTCGACCTTTATCAGGGACCGGTTGATTCATTACCACATCAAAAGCCGAAATACGGTCGCTTGTAACCATTAAATATTGGTTGTTTCCAGCATCGTAAATATCTCTGACCTTCCCTGAATATACATGAGGAAGATCTAATTTATAAGCCGGTTCTCGTATCATTGATACCTTTTAAAGTATTGGTTGGGGAATATAGTTTTCTGCTTCTTGATAGCGTTCTTTTAATGCATCGACGTCCGCTGTTACATCATTAATTTGACGCTGAACTAATCCAGTTCCTATTTCGCTTATAACCTGAACTAGTTCTTGTTCTGTTAGTGGGAAACGTTCATCTTTCCCTAAATCATGGAGAAGCATATTTTTGCCGGCATCTGAGTTTCTCAGAGCTAAAGCAGAGTTCACTGCATGTCCTTTGATGATCTCATGGGCTTCCTCTCTTCCCATTCCTTTGATGATGGCTGCGGAAAGTATTTTTGTTGTGCTGAGAAAGGGAAGATAATGGTTCAGTTCTCTTTCAATGGCCTTTGGATAGAGCCCAAAGTCATCCAAGACAGTAATGAATGTTTGCATAAGCCCGTCTATTACGAAGAAGGAATCTGGCAGTGCAACTCGTCTTACGACTGAGCAACTTACATCCCCTTCATTCCACTGATCACCAGTGAGGTCAGTAACCATTGAAAGGTACCCTTTCAAGACGACAGTCATACCACCGATACGTTCACATGATCTCATATTCATTTTATGTGGCATCGCTGATGAACCAACTTGCCCTTCTTGGAATCCTTCCGTGACTAAATCATGGCCAGCCATTAAACGAAGGGACTTCGCTAAGTTTGCTGGACCGCTCGAGAGTTGAACCAACGTGCTTATCACACTGAAATCTATTGATCTTGGATAGACCTGTCCGACGCTTCGCATGGTGTTATTAAATCCAAGATGCTTGGCGATGCTTTCTTCAAATTCTTCGACTTTTGCTTGATCACCTAATAGATCAAGAAGGTCTTGTTGAGTCCCAACAGGACCTTTGACTCCTCTCATGGGGTATGTTTGTGAAATTTGCTCAAGTGTCGTGAACGCTAAAATCATTTCTTCAGCGACATTGGAAAATCGTTTCCCCATCGTCGTTATTTGCGCAGGTACATTATGGGTTCGACCAGTTACTGGTAGCTCTGCGTATTGTTGTGCTAGGTCCGTTAACCGAGAGAGAGTCGCCACTGCGAGCATCTGGATGTGTTGGAGGCTTTCTAATACCTGTAGTTGTTCAATATTTTCTGTTAAGTCTCGTGACGTCATCCCTTTATGTATGTGTTCATAGCCTGCGAGATTACAGAATTCTTCGATCCGGGCTTTCACATCATGCTTGACGATCTTTTCTCTCTCCAGAATTGATTCAAGATCAATATCATTTTTCGTTCTTTGATATGCCGCTATAGCTTCCTCTGGTACATCAGCGCCATTTTCTTGTTGCGCTTTCAGAACGGCAATCCAAAGTTCCCGTTCAAGGAGAACTTTGTTTTCTGGTGACCAGATTTCAATAATCCGGTCACTTGCGTACCGTTCCGCTAGTACGTTCGGTATTTTCATCTATTTGCCATTTCCTCTTTGTAGATTCGAAGTTTTTCTGCGATTTCTGAATTATTAATTCCGATCATTTGAAGCACTAGAAGGGCTGCATTCTGCGACCCGTCTATGGCCACTGTTGCGACTGGAACTCCTTTTGGCATTTGTACAGTTGCATAAAGGGCATCTTGACCATTGAGCGCCCCTCCTGAGAGTGGCACCCCTACAACAGGTAGCGTTGTATGTGCAGCGACTACACCGGCGAGATGTGCTGCCATTCCAGCTCCACATATGAAGGCAACGAAACCATTTTCTCGTGCTGTTGAGACTAGGTTCACTACTTTATCGGGGTTTCTATGGGCTGAAAGAACTTTCCATTCGTATTTAATACCGAATTCTTCAAGCGTTTCTTTAGCTTTACTCATTTTAGATTCGTCAGATGTTGACCCCATTAATATTCCGACTTTCATCTAATACTCCTCTCAATGATGAATATAGCCATAATGCTTTCTCCTATCATAGATTTTTCAACTGATATCCTTAGCGATGTCTCTCCGTTTATACATGCCTTGCCACGTTATGCGGTCTGTGCTTCGGTAGGCATTGTTTCGGGCTTGTTCATGTGTTGCACCTTTCCCTGTAACAGTTATGACTCTTCCGCCGGAAGTGATTAATTGTCCTCTATCGTTTTTTGATACGCCGGCGCAGAATACTCCTTCAACTCCTGGTTGGTTGCGGGCATCGTCAAGGCCTTTAATTACCTTCCCTGTTTGTGGCGCTTCGGGGTAGCCTTCCGATGCGCATACAACAGTTACCATGACATCATCGATGAAATCAGGGGAATGTTCTATGTTTCCTTGTGCTGCCTCTTTTAGGAGGCCGAATAGGCTTGATTTCATCCTGGGAAGAACAACTTGTGCTTCGGGGTCTCCGAAACGAACATTGTATTCAAGAATTTTTGGTCCGGAGGCAGTGTTCATGACTCCTGCGTACAGGACACCTCGATAATCTATTCCTCGGGCAATCAGCGTTTGGAGAGTTGGTTGTACCGCTTCATCCATTATTTGTTTCACAAAAGCTTCTGAGACGTAAGGAATGGGGGAATATGCTCCCATTCCTCCAGTGTTAGGCCCTTCATCATTATTAAGTAAGCGTTTGTAGTCTTGTGCTGGTGTCAATGGCACTGCTCTGGTTCCATCACAGATAGCTAGTATTGATATTTCGTTTCCTATTAATCCTTCCTCTATCACTACTGTTTTTCCTGCGTCTCCAAAGGCGTCTCCTGAGAGATAGTTTTTGATAGCGC
>DLTU01000063.1:19087-22226 GCA_002500385.1 Candidatus Neomicrothrix sp. UBA7828
TCTGTGACGAGAACTCCTTTGCCTGCAGCTAGTCCATCAGTTTTGATCACGTATGGAAGTGGCATTTCTGAAAGGAACGTTATTGCTTTGTCTTGATCGGTAAAAGCTCCATGCTTTGCTGTTGGGACATTTGCCTCAACTAGTAATTCTTTCATCCAGGCTTTTGACCCTTCAAGTTGAGCTCCATCAGCTCCTGGGCCGAATACGGTCTTGCCTTGCGAGCGCAGTTGGTCGGCTAGTCCATCTACGAGAGGGACTTCGGGACCGATTACAAATAGGTCTGCATCAATCTTAAGTGGGGATTGGTTTGTAGAATTTGGGATTCCTGGATTGCCGGGAGTTACCGTTACATCACTATCTCGTCCTAGCACATGAGCTAACGCGTGTTCTCTTCCACCGGATCCAACAACGACACTTTTCATATACTTGTTTTCCTGTAATTGTGTTTTGGCAGATTTTCGACGGAAGGTGTGCTTTTGTCTTTCACGATTGCCAGTTGATGTATTGCTTTCGTCCTGGTCCGACACCTATTAAGGAAATTGGAATTCCGCATTGGTGCTCCAAGGCACGTATGTAGATTTGAGTTGCTTCAGGTAGGTCACTTTGATTGGTTATTCCGGATATGTCAGTTTTCCATCCTGGTAACTCTTCATAAATTGGTGTTGCTTTGTGAAATTCTGATTGATGGTATGGCATTCTTTCTACACGTTCACCATCAATGTCGTAGGCGACGCAGATTTTTACCGTCTCGAGTTCATCCATGACATCTAATTTTGTCAGAGCAATCTCAGTGAGTGAATTTAATCGCACTGCGTGTCGGAGCATGACTGCATCAAACCATCCAGTTCGTCTTCTTCGTCCTGTGTTGGTTCCGTATTCATGTCCTACGTTGACAAAATGGTCTGCGATATCATCAAACAGTTCTGCTGGGAAAGGACCTGAACCTACCCGTGTGGTGTAGGCTTTTGCTATTCCTACTATTCGTTCTAGGTGTCTTGGGCCTACGCCTGCACCGGCGCAAGCGCCTCCTGCTGTGGGGTTTGATGAGGTTACGAATGGGTATGTTCCATGGTCGAGATCTAGGAAAGTTGCTTGCGCTCCTTCGAATAGAATGTTTTCGCCTGCCTCGAGGGACGTATGGATTATGTCAGTGGTATCGGCGATATAGGGTCGGACTCGTGGAAGGTATTGTTCGAGGAATATTTTTGATAGGTTTTCTATCTCAGGGGCCAACTTGTTGTAAACCTTGGCGAGAAGTGGCCCTTTCTCGTTGAGTGAAACACGGAGCTTTTCCTGAAAGATTTCTTGATCCAAGAGGTCTTGGACTCTGATCCCGACTCTGAAAGCTTTATCGGCGTATGCGGGACCTATTCCTCGCTTTGTTGTCCCTAATTTATTCGCACCTAAGTTTCTTTCAAATACGGCGTCAAGTTCTTGGTGGTAAGGGAAGATTAGATGGGCGTTACCGCTTAGTTTTAGGCGGTCGCAACTTACGCCCTTTGCTTCGAGCATGTCAATTTCTTTTATTAGCACGCCTAGATCTACAACAACTCCGTTTCCTATGACTGGTGTGATGTGGTCGTAGAGTACGCCACTGGGTATGAGTTGGAGTGCTGTTGTTTCACCATTGACGACTAGAGTGTGTCCGGCATTATGACCGCCTTGGTAGCGAACAACCATTTGCATCTCTTTGGCAAAAAGGTCTGTGAATTTCCCTTTGCCTTCATCGCCCCATTGGGTACCCACGACTACGGTCGATGGCACAGGCGGTCTCCTTTGGTTAACTCCGCTTACCTACTTACTGTAGATCATAGGTAAGCGGAGATGTATAACTCAGGAGAAGAATTCTTACTAGAGAAGTCATTCGGGATTATCCCCCGAATGACCCTCCTTGCCCTTCGAAGTCAAATATTTCGCTTACGGGTGTAAATGTTAACTGACCGTCGATCACTTGTACTTCTTGGAGTTGAGCGCCTTCTGTTATGTACGCATCGTTTACGCCATCAAGACGAATTGTTGGAACGAAATTATTCCCGTTAGTTGTATCAAGGTTCCACGTAGCTTTCATAACATTGACACGATTTATTCCACCTGGGAGTTCTGACGCTGATCGAAGTATGTCTTCAACGATCTGCGCAAAGAATACGCCTCCAGAGTACGAACCGTCTGCGCATGTCACATCGCTGTATTCATCAAGAACTTGCTTTGTGAGAAGAATTGCGGGGTCGTTGTCAAACTGTGGATCTCCGCATACTTTGCTGTAATTTGCCATTCGGACTCCAGACCCTTGGGATTGCAACAGCGCAGCTGGATCTTTTACTGGAGTAAAGAATGCTGGAAGGTTGTTACATGTGTAGGACATGTAAAATCGCGGTCGCCACGGTGTTGCCGCCATAACACCAACGCTCTGAGGGCAAAATGCTCCAGTTGTGCCAGCAACAAAAACTTCAGCTCCTGAAGACGCCAATGTTGTCATTTCATTGACTATATCTGGGGCTGCTGGATCGTGGAGTTCCTCGGCAATTAATTCTACTCCGGCGCATCCCTTGAGAGTTTGTTGATATGTTTTACCAAAATCATTATTTGCAAAGAGTCCAGCGACGGTTGCGCCTTCACCGAACTCGTCAACAATAGCTTCACACCAAACATTTGTTTCTGTTACGTAGTTCAGAATATTTCCAACTGTCCAGGGATAGTTTGCTGGATCTCCCCAGAAAGGAAAGCCGGAAAGATTGAGGAGTTGTGGAACACATGCATCATCAGTTATAGGCCGTATTGCAAAGTTATTTGGTGTTCCAATCACACCTACGAAACCTAGAACATTGTCTGATTCCAACATTTCTTCAATGTTTGCTACTGTTCTCCCCGCCTCGTATGCATCATCCTTAGCTATTAAGACGATGTTCTTTCCATCAATTGGATTAGTAGCATTGACATAATCAAAGTAGTACTGCATTCCTGTAGCGATTGTTCCGAATGCGGCAAGTTGACCTGATTGAGGAAGTGATGTTCCTATTCGTATTTCGGTATCTGTTACTCCCTCTTCGGGGTCCCAGTCATCGGGGCATGCAGATAAGTCCAAAGTTGTTCCATCTGCGATAAATCCGATTGATGGGTCAATGTATTCGTTGGTGTAGAT
>DLTU01000105.1:0-4050 GCA_002500385.1 Candidatus Neomicrothrix sp. UBA7828
AAGATTCGGGCTATCAGTATGCGCAGCGACGATCGCTAACCCATTCGAGGCTTCCTTTGCGTTCCGAAAGTACCATGCAGCGATACTCCCATCACGCTCAAAAAAGTAACCTCCTGTTGATAGCTTCCAAGGCGTCTTCTCATCCAATTGAGTAAAATTGGCTTTGACTAAATGATCTCTCACGTTCTTGACTGCGTGGTAGGGAGAGGTAGAAGCGTCTAGAAAATTGAACAACTCGTTGTGGTTCTCTTGTAACGTATTCACCTAAACAGCATGCCTTTATTATGTGCCAACCGCTACTTAGTCATCTTGACTAGTTAAAACTTCGTAAGAATTGATAAACTACTAATAGCTGGGTCAACGTCGCCTCACGCTGTCCTAGTCGTGCAGCATCGAAGGAAACGTGTGAAAAGTAATATCAATCCAGATTTGCCTATAGAACAGGGCTTATATAACCCTGCGTTTGAGCATGACTCCTGTGGCGTTAACTTCATTGCAGACTTAAAAGGACGAGCCAGTCACGAAATAGTGTCCTCTGGAATTGCTGCCCTATGTCAGTTGCAGCATCGAGGTGCTTTAGGAGCCGAAAAGAATACAGGAGATGGTGCTGGAATCCTCATACAAATTCCCGACAAGTTCCTAAGAGCAATTGTTAATTTTGAACTTCCACCTAAGGGGCAATACGCAACAGGTATAGCGTTTATGCCACAAGACGACAATAAATGTGACTCGGCCATAAATCAGACAGAAACGATAGCAACAAGCTTAAATTTAGACGTACTGGGTTGGCGTGAAGTCCCAATTGATAGTTCTTTCCTTGGGACTGGTGCACTTGGAACAATGCCTAAGTTCATGCAAGTGTTCATTTCGGGAACTTCTACGGACGGAGACTTAATTGACGGAATAGCGCTTGACAGGCGTGCATACATCCTTCGCAAACGCTGTGAAAACGAAATCACATTTGAACAAATAGATGTAGCTAGCCAAGGAATGGGCGGAATGTCTAAAACACACCAAGGTGTCTATTTCCCAAGTCTCTCTTCAAGGACCTTTGTCTATAAGGGAATGCTAACAACCCCGCAGTTAGGGGACTTCTACCTAGATCTTAAAGACCCCAAAATGGAAAGCGCACTAGCATTGGTGCATTCAAGATTCTCCACGAACACCTTTCCATCATGGCCGCTCGCTCACCCTTACCGGTTTGTCGCTCACAATGGTGAAATTAACACAGTTCAAGGCAATAGAAACTGGATGCGTGCACGTGAAGCCTTAATGCAATCGGACCTTCTCGAAACTGAGCTAGAAAACTTATTTCCAATTTGTACTCCTGGCGCATCTGACACTGCCGCTTTCGACGAATGTCTAGAACTTTTAGTGCTAGCTGGCTACCCATTGCAAGAAGCAGTGCTAATGATGATTCCCGAACCGTGGGAAAATCATGAAAGCATGGATCAGTCATTAAAAGATTTCTACAAATATCAGTCAGCACGGATGGAACCATGGGATGGGCCTGCATCAATAATATTCACTGACGGAACAGGAGTTGGGGCTGTCTTAGACAGGAACGGACTTCGTCCATCAAGATATTGGGTCACAGATGATGATCTCGTTATTATGGCATCTGAAGTTGGAGTAGTTGACGTAGCCCCTGAAAAGATCGTCGAAAAAGGACGATTGCAGCCTGGCAAAATGTTCTTCATTGACACAACTGAAGGAAGAATTGTGAGAGACGAAGAGATAAAATCAAAGCTAGTCTCTCAACGCCCCTACGGAACATGGCTCAAAGAAAACCAAGTAGATCTGAGTGAACTACCCGAACGGCATGTTCCAAGACTTGAAGACAGTACCCTGCTCACACGACAGAAACTATTTGGTTATACAAAGGAAGAGATAAAACTCTTACTTTCTCCTATGTACCAGTTTGGCAAAGAAGCAATTGGTTCGATGGGCACAGATACTCCTGTAGCAGTTCTTTCTACCAGGCCTAGACTTCTCTACGACTACTTTCAGCAGTTATTCGCTCAAGTTACTAATCCGCCTTTAGACGCAATCAGGGAAGAAATCGTTACATCTACATGTGGGTGGTTAGGACCTGAAGGAAATCTGCTAAATCCTACACCAGAATCTGCTCGTCGAATATTCATAAATCATCCGGTACTTCTCAATAGTGAACTTATGAACATATTGGATATCGATGGTGAAATAAGCGGTCAGGTTGGCCTAGAGAATTTCAAAACACAGATAATCCCCTGTGTATATCCGGTAGATGAAGGCGGAAGCGGTTTGCGGGCCGCTATTGAGAATATTCGGGCATTGTCGACACAAGCTATAAAGGACGGTAAGAACCTACTAGTACTTTCGGACAGGGGAGCAAGTGCTAGTCATGCTCCGATACCAGCCCTCTTGGCTACAGCTGCCGTTCACCATCATCTAGTGAGGCAAAAGTCGCGTTCTCAAGTGAGCTTGATAATAGAAACTGGCGAAATGCGCGAAGTCCACCATCTTTGTCTCTTGCTTGGATATGGAGCAAACGCAGTAAATCCTTATCTTGCTTTTGAAACGATTACTGACCTTGTGCAGCGTCAAGAGCAAGAGGCCGATGAAAAATTAACGACTGACATGGCGCATATAAATTATGTAAAGGCATGTGACAAAGGCGTTCTGAAAGTTATGTCAAAGATGGGGATTTCAACAGTCCGTAGCTATGTCGGCTCGCAAATCTTTGAAGCAATAGGTTTGGGACAATCACTAATTATTGATGCTTTCCCTGGCACCATGAGTAGGTTAGGTGGAGTCGGATATGCACAGTTGGCAGAAGAAATTAGATTACGGCATCAAATTGCCTTTCCAAAAGTTCCTTCTCACAGAGCTCACCGAGACTTAATTGCAGGTGGGGAATATCAATGGCGACGCGAAGGGGAATTTCACCTATTCAATCCTGAAACTATCTTTAAATTGCAGCATGCGACACAAGAAAAGCGGTATGACATTTTCAAAGAATACACAAAACGTGTTGACGAACAAGCCAGAGATCTAGCGACACTTCGAGGACTATTTAAATTTAGGTCTGGAGTCAAAGACGCTATATCTATTGACGAAGTTGAACCTGCAAGCGAAATAATGAAGACATTTTCTACGGGTGCTATGTCATATGGATCAATCTCCGCAGAAGCTCATGAAACTTTAGCAATAGCTATGAACAGAATCGGTGCTAAGTCAAATACTGGTGAGGGCGGTGAAGACTCTAAAAGGTATACTCCTGATCAAAATGGTGATTTACGTCGCTCGGCCATCAAGCAAGCAGCTTCTGGAAGGTTTGGAGTAACAAGCGAGTATTTAGTGAATGCTGATGATATTCAGATAAAAATGGCGCAAGGGGCAAAACCTGGTGAGGGTGGACAGCTTCCAGGTCATAAAGTTTGGCCGTGGATCGCTGAAGTTCGTCATTCGACACCCGGAGTTGATTTAATCTCACCTCCACCACATCATGATATATATTCCATTGAAGATTTAGCTCAGCTGATACACGATCTTAAAAATGCTAACCCTGAGGCTAGAGTCCACGTTAAGTTAGTTTCTGAACTCGGAGTAGGAACTGTTGCCGCAGGAGTTTCAAAGGCCCACGCGGACGTCGTTTTGATATCAGGGCATGATGGGGGAACAGGGGCATCGCCACTTACCTCGATTAAGCATGCTGGAACACCGTGGGAACTCGGTCTCGCTGAGACTCAGCAAACTTTATTGTTGAATAATTTACGTGATCGAATTGTTGTTCAATGCGACGGCCAGTTGAAAACAGGCAGAGACGTAATGATCGCTGCATTATTAGGAGCCGAAGAATTTGGATTTGCGACAGCTCCACTTGTCGTAATGGGTTGTGTGATGATGCGAGTTTGCCATTTGGATACATGTCCAGTCGGGATTGCTACTCAAAATCCGGAACTTAGAGAAAAATTTTCAGGGCAAGCTGATCATGTAGTGAATTTCATGGAATTTGTCGCAGAGGAAGTAAGAGAGATTTTGGCTGCATTGGGTTTCAAAACACTCAAA
>DLTU01000094.1:0-2828 GCA_002500385.1 Candidatus Neomicrothrix sp. UBA7828
AAAATGATTTACGAGGCGACTAGTCTTGGAGGCGTTGAATCACTCGTTGAGTGTCCGTTCAATTCTAGTCACATGATGATTCCAGAAGATGTACGTTATGCAGCAGGACTGGTTCCCGGCTATGTAAGAATGAGTATCGGTATTGAAGATATTGAAGATCTTTGGGCAGATATTGAGCGCGGGTTTGCGAATGTCTGATTTCAAGCCTCACCAGTTTCAGTCCTGAGTAGATCTAGATTGGTGTTCCATTCAATAGTAAGGTCGGCTAATTCATCATCATCACATTTCAACAACAAAGCTCCGCAATCAAGCAATTTTTTTGTTGATTGCATCCATGCACCTGCTTTATTTCTAGCATCAGAATCAAAATGCCACTCTTGTCCCGAAGACCTATCTGCAGCCAATAACCATGCCCATGCAGCCGCCGCAACGTCGATAGATGGGTGCCTAGATGTTGCGACACGTTCCGCTTTGCCAAACCCTTCAAGCAGGCCGATACGAATAAGATCAACGATGTATCCACTAGAGCCCCCTATCTCACCAGATTTTGTCGGTATTCTGGCAGACAACTTGGCACTTTCACGAGCAGAATCCAGACTCTTGAGGAATTTACCGAACGGTTTTGGTTTGGTGTTTTGTTTATCCCAAATATCTTTTGCCTCATCACCAGTAATGCCAATTTCCCCTAGGGCTTCAAGGCCATAATCTTCCCACAGCACCCCTAGTACATCACCACAACTTGCGCCTTCAAGAATTTCCAATGACGGGGTTTTGCGTTCAGAAGTTTCACCCCTTGTATTAATTCTCATACCAATATCATCCTCAAACCCACCTTGATAGCAAACCATCAAAATATGAGCCGCAAGGTCTTGCTCATCTGTTGATCCGGCAACATCACTCAATGCTTCTCTGACTTCATCATAATCATTGCCCGAAATCCAATTAGAATTGACAATTAAACCACTTTCAATGGAGTCAAGAACCGAACGCTTGATGGCTTGAGCAACCACTCCTTCATTCATTACTAGTCCTTGCCAAGCGTCGAGTATTTTGTTGACGCCTTCACTTGATTGACTTGGCAAATCAGTATCACTTGGCCAACCAGAAGGTTTCCAAAATGCATCAATATCGACAATGGAGGGTAAGAACGGCGGCAACATCGACAACGCCAAGTGTTGAATAAACGAAGTATCCTTCTTATCACCCGATTTCAATGATTCAAAACCAATTACAACCATCGAACCATTTTTGAAAGTGAATTTGATGAAACCGTCATCAACTTCATCGGCTAATACAGACTCCAATTCAACATCATCAGTTAGCCATATTTTAGCCCCTTCATGTTCGACATTTTTGAATTTAAAACGAGATCTTGACATCACGTCTTCAATCCATTCTTCTGGTGGTGAAGGGTCTGGGCCTGTGCAGACAAATCCGCCTTTCCACGAGAAGAAATACATACCACGCTTAGCGTGTTCTTCCCATGGTAACATCCTCAAAGTAACATTGGAGTAATTCTGCAGGCCGGCAAGATAACCTTGTTTTCCATCGCCTCGTCGAACAAAAGATGCCGAGCCAAAGGATGCAGAAGAGAATTTACCAACCGTGGTGAAATCTTCATCATGACAAGCGTGTATAGACCCAGCAAATGCCTTTGCCACAGGGTCTCCCCGCTTAGCCATCATACGCTTTGATAGCCATTTAGTGTCATACTTTTTCTTGATAATTTTATCTAATTCTTTCAACGTTTTTGTCACCGGGTCAGTCCTGCCCCAGCGCATTTTACCCTTCCACAACATCTCTGGCAGATGAGAATATGGATTGTCAAGTAGTCGGCCCAAGTCTTTCTTCAACTTCTTCGCCGTGGCTTCATTGGCGTGCTTTGTTCCCCGAAGGCGCACTCTTTGCCGTTTTTGTCCAGGGAATTCAACTTGTGCTGGTTTAGCCATGTGCTCCCCTCATCTATTCCAGTTGCAGGTATGGTTTGAGTTCTTCGTTTACAATAACATCAGCATTTGTTCCAACGGCATGATTCATTTTGGTGAAAGTTTTCGCTCACACATGGTCGAGGCAATATTACTGGGCATTGCTCAAGATGGCGGCAGACCTCAAGCAGGCTGCAATAAGTCATGCTGTACCGGGTTATCAGCAGACCAAACAAGTTATCCAACCTCTTTGGGAATAATTTCGCCAAGTGAAGTTCACCTCATCGACGTCACAAGAAATTTGGCAAGCCAGTTACAGTTCATGGATGGGAAATTGCCAACCCATATCTGGCTTACCCACGCCCACTTTGGCCACGTTGATGGGTTGGGACAGTTCGGTAGAGAAACCATCAATGCAAAAGACTTGAAATTATATATTTCAAAATCGATGCACACGCTTCTCAATAACACTCCCCAATGGAAATTAATGTTAAATCATGGGGTATTTTCAGTTAATGAGATAGTTAGTAAAACGGCATTATCTCAAGAAGGGTTTTCCATAACTCCAATACTGGTTCCACATCGAGCTGAACTATCTGATATGCATGCCTTTGTAATTAGAGGGCCAAACAAGGCTCTACTATACCTCCCAGATCATGATACCTGGCAAGAAACTCTCGAGTTACATCAGTGCAATGATCTTCGAGAATGGTTTAGCCAACTAAACATTGACATTGCTCTGATTGATGGTACATTTTGGTCTGCTGATGAATTATCTGGCCGTAATCAAGACAAAGTACCTCATCCACCAATTACCCAAACCCTTGAGATGTTAGGGTTCAAACGTCAAGGCGACCCCGAGGTTATTTTCATCCATCTAAATCATACCAACCCAGTTTACGA
>DLTU01000097.1:0-13594 GCA_002500385.1 Candidatus Neomicrothrix sp. UBA7828
AGAAATTCTTAATCATGTACAGGCATCCGAGGACGCTTGAAAGAAGGAAAAATGGCAGAGGAACCAGATAGCTATGAAGATCTCACCCAGTGTGGTCTGGATCAAGATATTGAGGCAGAACTGCTTCAAACACAACGAGAATGCACGTTCATGTGGACAAATAAAAAAGGCGAAGCTTTCGGAGTAATTATGTCTTTCCTTCCAAAGGACGGAAAATTATGGCTGACATGCGCTGAGCGGAGAGCTAGAGTGCCCGCCCTTAGGCGGTTCCCGCGAGCTTCAATTTGTGTGAATAGTACAGGAACCGTTTTAGGTACCGGGAAAACTGTTACCTATAAAGGCGATTGCATTATCCATACCGAGAGAGACGTGAAAGACTGGTTCTACCCTGAATTTGCTCGTCACCTACGCCCAGAACCCAAAGCAGCACAGGTCTTTCAGGACTTCCTCGACTCGCCTGAACGAGTCGTCATAGAATTTACGCCAGACTACAAATTGTCGTTCGATAGTTCAATTATGTGGGCACGTTCACCAGAAGCAGCCAGCAACAAAGATGATCCACGAAACCAGACAGAAACCTGATTAGAAGCCCCGCCAGTTAGGATCTCGGCGCTCTCGGAAACTGTTCACACCTTCTTGCGCATCCATAGTCCCATTATTAAGTTCAACTGCCCAACTCTCTTCTTCAGTGATCGTTCGACGATCAACATCCAAGGATCTATTAACTAACCATTTTGTAAACATATGCGCCTTGGTCGGGCCAGTAGCCAGACGAACTGCCCACTCCATCGCAGAGGAAATCAACTCTTCGCCCGAAACTACCTTGTTACATAATCCCAATTCAAGGGCATAATCTGCAGGGATATCGTCAGCAAAGAACATCAGTTCTTTCGTCTTCATGGGACCAATAAGTCTGGGGAGGATCCACGTTCCCATTGCATCAGGAACCAAGCCTCTGCGTGCAAAAACCTCAATAAACTTTGCATGATCAGCCATCAGTACTAGGTCGCACATCAACGCAAGGTGAACACCCATCCCAGCCGCAGTACCGTTAACAGCAGCGATCACCGGTAATTCGCAATCGAGTATTGATGACATAAGAGGATGCTGCCCACGCAACATCATTCGCCTTGGCTCACCCACTGCCAAAGCAGGAGCATCATCTGGACGCTGAGCGTACTCGCGACCTACTGAGATATCTGCACCTGGGCAAAAGAGCTTTTGCCCAGTCGCTGTTAGAACTACAGCCCGGGCATCAAACTGGCCATTTAATGACTCAAACAATTCCGTCATCCTGTCGCGCATACCCGGAGACATGGCGTTTCCTTTATCCGGATTATTGATAGTGATCCACGCAACTTGGTCAATAATCTCAAACTGTACTTTCTCGCTGAGATCTTCCTCGTATGACATACTTTCAATCTAGCCGAAATGATTTAATCCATACAGTGACGCTCAAGAAAGCTAGATTCGGTTCATTAACCATAATCTCAGATCAGCGAGAAAACCAAAGATCTGAAAGGATACGTATTCCCTCAAATGTTTGTAATAAGACAATATTAAAGTACGCTCCAAATGTGTTTAAAGCAGTGATCTTTGACGTAGCTGGAGTCTTGACAGAAGGATTAGGTGCAATTCTACTTGAAGCAGCTGCTGGAATTGAAGGAGACCTTGACCAATTAGCTGAAGCTCTAATCCCAGTTTTTATGGGTGAAGGAGACTCTGATGTTGCTGGGCACAGGTTAGAACGTGGTGAGATAACTTTGGATTTCTTTCTATCATCTCTCGGCGAGGTCGAGAAGGAAGCGTGGGCGATTCTGCACCCAGACTCAAAGAAATTCTTTGGGGATAGTCTTCAGCCAAAACCAGAAATGCATGATTTTGTTACAGAAATCAAAAAAGCTGGTCTTAAGACAGGATTGATTTCAAATAACGTCAAAGAATGGCAACCCGCTTGGGATAAGGTAATTCCATCCCGAAACCTCTTTGACGCCACAATCTTTTCGTCAGAGGTTGGCTATAGGAAACCAAACTCAGAAATCTTTAACATCGCACTTCGTGAACTAAATGTACAACCTCAGGAAGCTATTTTCCTAGATGACTTTCCTGCAATGGCTCAAGGAGCCCGAGATGCAGGTCTACATGCAATCGACGTCCACGACCACAACCTTGCAATGCAAGATACGAGAGCATTGTTACAAATATAAAAGCCAACTTTTCCAGACACTGAAACTCTCGTATGGTTTGAACAAAGTGAGGTAGAAATGACTGAACGATACTACGTAACAGATTCTGATCTTTCAGAACAATACACGTTATATACGCGGGCGAATGTCGGAGAAGTATTCCCCGACCCCGTAACACCCTTAACGAGCAGTACTGGCCTATATCAAGCTGAGCTTGGTTGGAGGGATGCGTGGGAACGTATGGGAGCATTCACACATGAAGAGTTTCCGCAAGATACGTTCGCCCAACTTGGAGTCGTCGGTGGGTATTGCTACCTTAACGCATCTCTTATTCGACTATTTGGTGTTCGCGCGCCAGGGCTGTCATGGGAAGATATGGATGAACAATTCTTCGGTGCTATGCCTGGAGTGCCTCCTTATCAAAAACGCTCTGGAGATGAAGACCTCGCGAAAACTCAGAAAATAGGTGAAACTTTCCAATGGGCTCTCAGCCACACAAAATTGGAAGACCTTGAAGAACTAACAGAAAGCAAAAGCGCTACTAAAAAACTTCGAGATGATCGACCTAATTTCTCAAAGTACTCAAACGAAGAATTATTCGACCAATACCTTGAACTACTGAAACTTCACCGAAAATATTTCAGCCAACACATCTTTACGACATATATGGCAACAGTCCCAGTTGGAATCATTTCGGGCGTTGCAAATGCAGTAGGTCGCCCTGACTTGCTCTTACCTATTATCGCTGGCTTTGGGGAGGTCGATTCTGCTGAACCATCTCATGCTATGTGGGATATGGGTCGACTCGTGCGCAATAACAAACACTTAACCACCGAGTTTGAAGCGGGTATCACAGGTTTGATTGACCGGTTGGCACAAAGCGATTCACCGGAGGTTGCTGAATTCTTAAATGCGTTTGAACACTTCGTGTATGAATACGGATCGCGAGGACCAAATGAATGGGAGGCGCGTTCGCCTTCTTGGGAAACACGACCTGAATTAGCGCTTAATGCGATTGATAGAATGCGCTTAGCTGGAGATGAACTTGCTCCGAAAACTCAAAATGCTGAGCGGGCTTCACAACGTGAGCAAGCAGCTACAGAGCTTCTTTTAATGGTGGAGGCTGACCCAGAAGTGCATGGAGAACTAGCAGTTGGAATTGCCGCATCTGCCGCATGGTTACCGGCACGAGAACGAACAAAAACGAATAACATTCGGCTTATTCACGAAATGCGAATGATTATGCGAGCGATCGGTGAACGCATGGTAAAAGAAAATGGATTTGATGAGATAGAAGACTTTGGCTTCGTGACTGAAGAGGAATACGAAGGATTATTCCAGGAACCCACTTCCATGTTGGAGACCATTCGATCGAGGCGTGAAGAGTATTATAAATTACTTGAACGTGAAGCGCAGTTCTTATTTGATGGGCAAGCTGAGCATCCTGATACGTGGCGAAGGCGAGACGCAGTTTCGGAAGATGTACTAGTAGAAGGTGAAGCGCTTCAAGGAATGCCAGGTTGCACAGGCTCAGCTGAAGGAACCGCCCGAGTCATCCTCGATAGTAATGATCCAACATCATTGCAACCAGGAGATATCCTCGTGGCACCCCTGACTGATCCATCCTGGACACCTCTATTCGTTCCGGCAGCAGCAGTTGTCGTAGACGTGGGAGCTCCGCTTTCGCATGCGATAATTGTTAGTAGAGAACTGGGAATTCCATGTGTAGTCTCTGCTACAGACGCCACGCGACGAATCCCAGACGGCGCGCGCATTAAAGTCGATGGTGATACTGGAGTAATTACTGTACTGGAAGTGTGAACTATCTCGGAATGTCACTCCACGGAACATCTTTATCTACGCGAACGTCTCCCGGAAGTCCTAAAACTCTTTCGCCGAGTATATTTCGCATAATTTCACTGGTGCCACCCTCAATAGTGTTGGCTCGAGAGCGTAAGAATTGACCACTGATAGATCCTGAATTGTAGGCTTCTTCGCTTCGGATCATTGGATATCCGTTGGCGTGCAACATACCATCTGCTCCCTCAAGTTCAATGCACAGTTCAAAGATCTTCTGATTTAATTCTGCGCTGAATAGCTTTCCTATTGAACCGCCAGGGCCAGCATCACCGCTTTTAGCCATGACTTTAGCTCTTTGGTTCGTTAATCTCAGGATTTCTGCTTTACCCCAGAGGTCCGCCACTCGATCACGCATCACTCTCTTTTCAATCTCTGAGAGGTCATCCTTCTTGGTATTCCAAAGGTTCATCAAGCTACGAATTGGGCCGCCGCCCTTTCCGCCACTACCACCACCAAGAGCAACTCGTTCATTCATCAATGTAGTGATAGCTACGCGCCATCCATCTCCCTCGTCACCTAGCCTCTGATTGTCGGGAACACGGACATCAGTTAAGAAAACTTCATTGAATTCCGCCTCTCCAGTTATCTGATAAAGAGGCCGTACTTCAACACCAGGAGCATGCATATCAAGAATAAAATACGACAAACCTTTGTGTTTCGGAGCATCGGGATTCGTTCTCGTGAGTAACATGCCGAAATTTGAATGATGAGCAAGAGTTGTCCAGACCTTTTGGCCATTGACTATCCACTCATCTCCGTCGCGAATAGCTTTACTAGGTATACCGGCAACATCCGAACCGTGCGTTGGTTCAGAAAAGAGCTGACACCAAATATCTTCGCCGGTAAAAATCTTCTTCAGATGTTTTTGGTGCATTTCCTCAGTTCCATGGTTAAGGACAACCGCAGCTCCCATTCCAATACCTATTGGATTCACAAGAAGGTCATGGTAGGGAACTTTGGCTTCACGAAGGACCTCATCAACAACAGCTTGCTTTCCTCTACTGAGTCCTAGCCCACCTTTTCCTTCAGGGAAATGAACTAGAGCTAACCCAGCATCAAATTGGGCGCCGCGAAAGGTAAATTGATCAACTGCGTTTGGGTCAACCTCCTCAATTAGCGTTTCGGTTCTTTCTTGAAGTTCTTGATCGCTTATTGACACGAATTTCTCCAATCGTCGTCGCTGGCTCGCATTTGGCGAAAACACCTAATGGTCATTAGCATGAGTAATGTCTATAAATATAGTATGGCTACGAAATGCCGTACCACGCCAAATGGTGTGTCAACTTTCATAGCAAGGAACCGTATATGCGAGAAGTAGTAATTGTTGAAGCCGTCAGAACTCCTCTAGGTAAAAGAAATGGTGGATTATCCACTATGCACTCAATTGATTTGCTTGGTGCAGTCCAATCAGAACTGTTCACACGAAGCGGAGTCGATCCCTCAGAGGTGGGGCAGGTCGTTGGGGGCTGTGTTGGTCAGGTTGGCATGCAGACCATGAACGTAACCCGTAATGCATGGCTCACCTCAGGTTTGCCACTTGAAGTAGCCGCTACCACGGTTGATGCACAATGCGGATCCTCTCAACAAGCTACAAATCTTGCATATGCTCTTGTAGCAGGCGGAGTCGTAGACGTAGCTGTTGGTTGCGGCGTTGAGTTAATGAGTGGCGTTCCTATGGGGGCTACAGTCCCCAGAGGAGAAGCTGAGGTTGGTAAGCCAGTTAACAGAGGGTACTGGGAAAAATATGAACTCACCTCACAATTTGAAGGTGCAGAACGCATTGCTAAGCAATGGGGGATAAGTAGAGAAGAACTCGATGCATTCGGAAAACTTTCACAGGACAGAGCCATACAAGCATGGGAGGAAGACCGATTTGGTTCACAAATTCTTCCAATAGATGCACCCGATATTAGCGAAGATGGACAATCTGCCGATTCTACACACACAGTTTCTCGTGATGAAGGCCTCAGAGATACAAGCCTTGAAGCATTAGCTGGACTTCGGACAAATATGCCTGACGGTGTACACACAGCTGGAACTTCCTCTCAAATTTCAGATGGGGCAGGCGCTGTGCTTCTCATGACAAGAGAAAAAGCCGACGAACTCGGTGTTAAGCCAATGGCTACAATTGTTGACTCATGTCTCGTAGGTTCGGACCCAGTTCTAATGCTCACGGGACCCATATATGCAACGCAGAAATTACTTGCAGATAACGGACTCCAAATGAGCGACATAGATGTCGTAGAAATAAATGAAGCATTCGCTTCCGTTGTACTTGCATGGGAGAAAGAACTTAACCCTGATATGGCAACAGTAAATCCAAATGGTGGAGCAATCGCTATTGGCCACCCTTTAGGCGGAACAGGGGCAATACTTCTAACGAAAGCAGTCCATGAACTTCACCGATCCGATAAAGAGCATGCAATTGTGACGATGTGCTGCGGTGGAGGTCTAGGAACCGGTACGCTAATAAAGCGACTGTAAATACGATCATGTCTGATACTCCCCCTAAACTAACTGCTCCGCCCTGGGCCCCGATTGAGTGGAGCATTATGAGGGCAGCTCGTGAGATAAGGCGATCTTTTGACGAAGTCTTTAGGGATTTTAATTTAAATCTCTCAGGAGTAGCGATGCTGGCATTAATCGTTGAGCACGGCGCACTTTCACAAACCAAATTGGGAGCGTCCTTACAAATGGGAAGAGCTTCCGCAGGAACACTTGTTGACGACTTAGAAAGAAGAGGACTTGTGGAACGCCAAGTCGATCCCTTGGATAAGCGAGTATGGTTAGTCGCGCTAACGGATAAAGGTAAAGAGTTAGCTGCTGAAATAGACCAAAGGCATCGAAAGGTCAGAGAATGCTATCCATATGTCGCCAAAGAAAGCGAACGCTCCTCGGTTACCGGTGTCTTGGATCTCATAACGGATAACCTTCAGCGAGAACGAGAAAAAAATTTAAAGTAAATAAAGGAGAATAATAAATGGATTTAACAGGAGCGTCAGCTGTCATTACCGGTGGAGCATCGGGAATAGGAGAAGCAAGCGCAAGAAACTTAGCCGGACTGGGAGCACGATGCGTCATCGTTGACTTGCAGGACGAAAAGGGAGAAGCAGTCGCGAATGAGCTAGGGGGCTTATATGTAAAAGCTGATGTAGCTGACGAGGAACAAGTACAAGCTGCAATGGACGCCGCTACGGAAATGGGGCCTTTACGAGCGCTAGTGAATGGTGCAGGAATTGGAAGCGCTTCTCGAACCGTAGATCGGAATGGAGATCCTATGCCGCTAGCGCAATTTGAGTTCGTGATTCGCGTAAATCTCATAGGTACTTTCAATTGCATCCGACTCGGAGCAGCTTCAATGGCTAAAACTGAGCCAATTGATAGTGATGGACAGCGAGGAGCCATAGTAAACATGGCTTCAGTTGCGGCTTTTGATGGGCAAACAGGGCAAAACGCATATTCAGCTTCCAAAGGTGGCGTCGTAGGAATGACGCTTCCGATAGCACGTGATCTTGTACCGCTTGGGATCAGGATAAATACAATTGCACCCGGACTCATTGATACCCCTATCTACGGAGAGGGAGAAGCTTCAGATCAATTTAAAGCACATCTTGGGCAAAGTGTTCTTTTCCCAAAGAGACTTGGTTACGCAACCGAACTCGCATCAATGGTGACTGAATGCATAACAAATGATTACATGAACGGTGAAACAATCAGAGTAGATGGCGGTGTTCGCCTTCCACCAAAGTAGGGAGTAAGAATGACAGAAAATAGCGCAGTACTAACAGAAACGAGAGGTAGAGTCCTCTTGATTACACTTAACCGTCCTGAAGCCATGAATGCAATCAACACGGATCTTGCGCAAGGCCTTCTTTCAGCAGTTGAGGAACTTGACTCGAATGATGGACTAACTGCAGGCGTATTGACCGGAAACGGGCGAGGATTTTGCTCAGGAATGGACCTTAAAGCTTTCGCAGCAGGCGGACCGCCAAAGGGATTCGACCAGTTTCTTGAAACGGGAGCAAAGAAACCACTGATTGCAGCGATTGAAGGATTTGCATTAGCAGGCGGTCTTGAGGTGGCACTCACTTGCGATTTACTGGTTGCGGCTGAAGATGCAAAAATAGGAATTAGAGAAGTTAAAGTTGGTTTATTCGCAGCTGGAGGTGCATTGCTTCGTTTACCGCGAAGGTTACCTTACTCAGTAGCGATGGAGATGGCATTAACTGGTCAACCAATAACATCTGGCGAAGCGAAAAGCTATGGATTAGTCTCACGAGTCACAGATAATGGGGGGACTGTTGATGCTGCTTTGGAATTGGCGGAACAGATAGCGGAGAATGCGCCACTAGCGGTTGCAGCCTCAAAGGCGTTAATACAAGCGCAGCAAGGAATAACGGAAGAGGAATTCTGGGATCTTCAAAAACCGCACATGGTAAAAGTCTTCACTTCAAACGATGCAAAGGAAGGTCCAGCATCTTTTGCTGAAAAGCGTTCACCTAATTGGTCAGGGACATAGAAGGAAGAATTCGTCACCTAAAGGAGAAAACATGAAACTAGCAATGTTGCTTCCATACTCAAATAGATTTTCGGAGGCAGTTGATCGAGTAGTCCAACTTGAAAAAGCAGGACTTGATCTAATCTATGTGCCCGAGGCATATGCGGCTGATGCAGTTTCAGCCATGGGATATCTAGCGGCAAAAACAGACACTGTGCAAATAGGATCAGGAATCCTTCCGATTTATAGTCGGACGCCAACCCTATTAGCAATGACCGCTGTAGGGATGGATGAAATATCAAATGGTCGTTTTGTTCTCGGTCTTGGGGCTTCCGGTCCACAGGTCATAGAAGGTTTTCATGGAATTCCATACAAAGCCCCACTGGGCCACACCAGAGAGGCAATAGAGATATGTAGAAAAGTATGGGAGCGAGAAGAAAAGCTAACATATGACGGAAAGTACTACACGCTACCTCTTCCGGAAGACCAAGGAACTGGATTAGGTAAGCCTTTAAAAATTATCACCCACCCGCTGCGCCCAAACATTCCTATCCACATAGCCTCACTCGGCCCGAAAAATGTTGAACTCACAGCTGAATTAGCTGAAGGCTGGCTTCCGACACTATTCATGCCTGACAAAGCAGATCTAGCATTTGGTGATGCTCTGAAAATAGGACTCAACAAACGAAGTAGTGATCTCCCCCCACTCGATATCGTTGCCGGAGGAATGGTGGCGATTGGTGACGATGTCAAACAGTATCTTGATTTCGGACGACCAAATACCGCTCTTTATGTAGGAGGTATGGGGGCGCGAGGAAGGAACTTCTACAATTCATTAGTCCAGCGATACGGTTTCGAACAAGAGGCTCTTCAAATCCAAGACCTTTACTTATCAGGGAAGAAGAAGGAAGCTGAAGCAGCAGTTCCTCTTGAACTGCTTGAAGGCATGAATCTCGTCGGCCCTGAAGGCTACATCAAAGAGAAAATAGCTCAATTTGCCGAAGCAGGTGTTACCTACCTAAACATAGGGCCGATTGGGCCGCCTGAAGAACAAATGAAAATCGTTGAAAAGCTAAAGGAAATCATTTCTTAACAGCGAATGGAAATAATTAATTTTCCTTAATGGCATTAATAGACGATCTAAAAGCATCATCACATGACGTGTCCATAGGTGGGCGCAAAGTAACCCCGCTAACGAGGCCACCGAAGCGTTCATGCACCTCATCCGCCAAACCATCAAATGAACAAGTAATAACAACCTGATGAAACAACTCATCAGGTATCAACCGGTAGTTATCCTCGCCTTCACCAGCCGAAAAACGTTTCCTAAGGTCCACACCTAAATCCCTAAAGCCCAAAAGGTCCAGAGTCGGCGCATAAGCAGGAGTTGAATACAAGAAAGCAAGCATTACCTTCTTCTCCGCAATAAGTTTCTCACGCTCCTCAGCATCGTCTGTCACCACCGTCAACGGCGCAGCGATCACCGGAAAGATTCTTTTCTGGTTTGCGCCTAAAGTAGAATCAATCAAAGGAATAACATTTTCTTTCAGATGTAGAGAATGCGAATTAGTTGGATGTGTGATTAAACCATCACATAGTTCAGCAGCCAATGCACTCAATTTCGGCCCCACCGCTCCCAACCAAATTTCAGGAACACGGACGTCACCTAAAGACTCAGGAATAAATTCATCCTGTAAGCGAGACAAATTATAAAATTCGCCATTAAAGGGAACACACTCCCTCTGCCCAAAAGAATCAAAACATGCCTTTACAGCGCCAATGTATTCACTCAACCTGTTCACAGGTTTATCAAAGGGCATTCCGTATCGTTCTTCAATATTTTTCCGGATCTGAGTACCTAAACCCAGGTCAAAGCGGCCTTCAGATAACTGAGCAAGATCCCAAGCAGAAAGGGCGGAAACCATGGGGCTTCTAACAAAAGCTAGAGCAACTCCTGTACGGACATGTAACGTAGACGTTGCTGCTAAAGCAAGAGATGACACGACATATGGGTCATGAACCATTTCAGGAATATGTAAAGTATCAAAACCCAAAGACTCGACCCGTCGAGCGTAGTCTTTAACATCACATAATCGCGTTCTAGGATTGATCCCAGCAACAATCTCCATTTACGCTCCTTTATCCCTTCTGTAACAATAGAAGAATTTCTGCTGAGTTACTTTTCCGCATAACTTTCAACTAACGTCACATCATGATCTCATTGATTGAATTTAAACACAATGCCAGAGACTGGCTACAAAATAATCTTGAAGTTGCACCTCCGAACTACGGAGCCATCTTGCCACCAACGTTAGAAAAGGAAGGTGTTGATTGGCAGAGAAGATTATTTCATGAAGGATGGGCAGGAGTTCACTGGCCTGAAGAATACGGTGGATTAGGGCTTACACCTGAGCACCAATCTATTTGGCTTGAAGAATGCGCTCGAGCCGATGTTCCACCATACGTAAATATGGTTGGTGTTGTTCTCGCAGGACAAGGCGTACAAATTTATGGAACGGATCACCAGAAGGATATCCATCTTCAATCAATTATTGATGCCACACAACTTTGGTGTCAGCTCTTTTCCGAACCTGAATCCGGATCAGATTTAGGATCACTTCGCACTACCGCTGAACCAGATGGCGATGGATGGGTAGTGAATGGGCAAAAGGTTTGGTGCAGCGGAGGCCGTTACAGCAATTGGGGAATACTTATGGCCCGAACAGACCCTAACTTACCAAAGCATCGCGGTATTAGTTTCTTCCTAATTGATATGCATAGCGATGGAATAGAAACACGGCCTTTGCGCCAAATGACAGGTCAAGCAGAATTTGATGAAGTATTCTTCACCGATGTTTCGCTCCCTCAAAGCGCACTTCTTGGTCCGCTAAATGGAGGCTGGCACGTCGGCATGGATATCTTGACAAAGGAAAGAGGCTCAATAGGGGCAGGAGCAATAACCATGCAACGAAGACTAGATAATCTTCAATCACTAGCGAATAAAGAACTATCTCACGACAAACGTCAACAACTTGTTCAATTGCTCATCAAAGGCAAAAGCTATCATTACTTAGGTCAACGTCAGGGCCCGGCCGCATCGGTTTCGTCTTCTTTGAACAAGCTAGGGATCACAGAATTAATGTTTGATATCGCTAACTTACGAGCAGATATTGCTGAAATTGAAGCTCTATTATCTGGGGCTGGATCTGACAGCCTCCTTTCGGCACCGGGGGCGAAGATAGCAGGAGGGACTTCACAAATACAAAAGAATATTATTGGTGAGCGGCTACTCGGCCTCCCAAAGGAACCTAACCCCAACCAACTGTAATTAGCTACTGCAACTGAGCATTGAACACCCGGCTCGATCTTTTGCCCAATCAGGACGCTTCATAAACCATTTATCAAATTCTGGCTGGTCGTCATAAGGGTTCTTGAGCATTGTTTGGAGATCATAAAGCATGTTGAGGTCACCCTGCTCCGCAGAATCTATCGCTAGTTGAGCCAAATAATTTCTCAGCACATACTTTGGATTAACTTGATTCATTTGTTCTCTTCGTTGTCCATCAGAAACACCCTGATTACGTAGTGCATCACAATAATTTTCGATCCAGATGCGAAGAGACTCCCAATGTAGTTCAGGCTTAGATGCAGGTTCGTAGTAGGCGCTCTTAAGAAGAGTGGATATTTCATCAAAACTGATGCTAGAACCCACCGTTATAGAAGATAAAGAGCGGAAAAAAATAGTCATGTCTATTTCTCCTGTTTCGAGAATGGAAAATAAATCTGTAATCACTCGTTGTGATAGATCCGAACCATGTTCAACCAATCCCAACTTGGCAGCTACCATATCCGCCCAATTTCGTGAAAAGATTTCTTCATACTCGTCTAAAGCTTCTTGTAACGGCTTAACATCGCCCACTACCGGATAAATAGCATTAGCTAACTGAGCTAAGTTCCAATGACCCACAGCGGGTTGATTGCGAAATCGGTATCGGCGTTGGTGCCGGTCAGTGGTATTAGGCGTCCAATCCGGATCGAAATCATCGATCCATCCGTACGGTCCATAATCAATAGTAAGTCCATGTATTGACATATTGTCTGTATTCATAACCCCGTGTACGAAACCAACACGTTGCCAATGAGCCATTAGCACAGCTGTAGAGGAAACGACTTCTCTGAAAAAATTGACATATTTTTCAGGTGAATTATCACTGATTTCAGGAAAGTGATGTTTGATTGTGAAGTCAAGCAAAGTCCTTAATCCATCAATATCTTCACGAGCAGAAAAGATTTCAAAGTTCCCAAATCTAATAAATGATTCAGCTACACGACACACAACCGCACCGATTTCTTCAGCGAGGTTTCCATCGTAAAACATATCTCGAACGACGTTGTCTCCGGTACTACAAAGGCTAAGCGCACGCGTGGTAGGGACGTGGAGGTGGTGCATAGCCTCACTGCATAAATACTCTCTGATGGAAGACCGAAGGACTGCCCTTCCATCACCACTTCGAGAATACGGTGTAGGCCCAGCTCCCTTCAACTGAAGCATGTAACTGTTTGAATCTATTCCTGTAACTTGCCCTAAATTGATTGCTCTTCCATCACCGAGTTGTCCAGCCCAATTCCCAAATTGATGTCCCCCGTAGCACATTGCGTGTGGATCCATATCCGAAGTAATCGCATTTCCAGAAAAGATTTCTGCAAATTCAGTAGAGTCTGCAACATCGTTCGATATGCCAAGCAATAAACGAACTTCTTCGGATACGACAAGGGTTTTCGGATCAGCTGTTGGAGTGGGAAAAACTCTTGAATAGTATGCATCATGAACTTGACGGCGAGTATTAGTAAGCTCTTGATCCCCTTGTAATTCACTTGTGAAGGGGTTACCAAAGGTCAGGTCTCTTAATTTAACTTGTCGTATTTGTGGTTCAGGCTTCTCCGTCAAATTCTTCCCTTTCTAGCTTCTACGATAGTTCGCAAAAACCGTTGTCACCATCTACGATCAGTCTGTGTGGAAACATGAAGATGTAGATCCATTTAGCGATGA
>DLTU01000097.1:13892-28062 GCA_002500385.1 Candidatus Neomicrothrix sp. UBA7828
GTAGATCCATTTAGCGATGAGCCTGAACCTGAGACAGCAGTTGTGCGAGCTGGCGAAGATTTAGATTGGGAAACAGTTGAATCATTTCTTCGGGACTCTCTACCGCAAGAGATAGATACCACTGGAAAATTTGATGTCCACCAATTTCCCAATGGTGCAGCGAACCTAACATACCTAGTTTCATTTGGGTCAACTGAACTTGTTTTGAGACGACCTCCATTTGGGAATTTAGCCCCCGGAGCTCATGATATGGCAAGAGAATATAGAGTCCTATCAAAACTTTGGGAGATATTTCCAAAGGCGCCTCGCGCATATCTATTCTGCGATGATGAGACCGTTGCTGGTGCCGAAATGTTTGTTATGGAACGCCGCGTCGGTGAAGTAATACGTGGAATTATTCCTCGTTCAATGAGGCATCATGACCGTTTAGGGAACCGAATTGGTTGTGCATTAGCCGCAGCAATTGCCGAATTTCATGCATTAAACCCAACTGATATAGAGCTGGAAACCTTAGGGAAGCCGGATGGCTTTGTACTGCGACAAGTTGAGGGATGGAAAAAAAGATGGGATCTAGTTTCTGATGAAAGATACCACCATGGAATGAATGACGTATACGGTGCCTTGATATCTGATTTACCAGAACCTCAACGAGTAGCGTTCGTGCATAACGACCTCAAACTTGACAATTGCATGTTCGAAGCAGATAACCCAGATGAAGTGCACGCAATATTTGACTGGGATATGACGACACTGGGGGACCCCCTCATTGATTTTGGAACGCTACTAAATTATTGGCCTGATCCCGACGATGATCCTGACGTTGTCAGAGGAGGTCATTCCGGGCTTAATCAAATGGGTCTGCCAAGCAGGTCACAAATGACAGAATACTATGCAGAGAAATCTTCACTAGACCTATCAAATATTCATTGGTATGAGGCATTTGCACAATGGAAAACAGCAACTGTGCTCCAGCAACTGCATTATCGGTGGAAAGTTGGAGATAGCACAGACGAACGCATGGCAACCATTGCTGATGGCCTACCGCGCTTCATGCAAAAAGCTGAAGGCCTGCTCAGTATGTAGATTATTCCTCAGCGTCGTAGCTGTATAGCTCTCGGAGCTCTCGTTTGAGAATCTTCCCGCTTGCATTACGAGGAATCACATCAATAAACTCAACAGCCTTCACCGTCTTAAATGGAGCTAACTTCCCTTCACAGTGGCTGATCACGTCATCTGCTGTAAGTGAGTCATCTGCACGAACGATCACAGCTAGCGGTGATTCACCCCACTTCTGAGACGGAATTCCAATAACTCCAGCGTCGTTGATTTTTTCATGAGCCAGTAACACATTTTCAATTTCAGCTGGATAAACATTTTCTCCACCAGAAATCAACATATCTTTCACTCGGTCGACGATCGTCACGAAACCATCCTCGTCCATCGTTGCTACATCTCCTGTTTTGAGCCACCCATCAACGAGAGTTTCTGCATTCGCCTCAGGCCTGTTCCAATAACCAACCATTATATGGGGGCCTTTCACCTCGACTTCTCCAGCTTCACCATGGGGGCACTCGTTGCCTTGATCATCTACGACACGTACTTCAGTAAAAGTAAACGCCTTTCCTGTCGATCCCGCCCGTGTAACCGCATCTTCTGAAGAAATAATGCAAGCAGGTCCACAGGTTTCGGTTAAACCGTAAACTTGATGAATTTCAATTCCCATATTCGTATAGGTCTCAATTAAAGATACGGGAACTGGAGCAGCACCACTAATAACATTCCGCAATGTTGAATGGTCGTGATTATCGGCATCAAATGTCAGCAACATGAATTGGAGCATAACTGGAACCATCAAGGTTGTATTGATTCTTTCATCCCTTATCAAATCCCAAGACGCAGCAGGATCAAATGCCTTCATTAGAGTAATTGAGCCACCAACAAAGACAGATGTAATAACAGGAGTGAGTGCACCAACGTGGAATAAAGGTAAAGCATTCAGGAACCTGTCAAAGTGCTGCATATCTGCAGTTGTCGCATTTGTAATGTTCGCCCACAAAACCGTGTTGTGACTATGCATTACCCCCTTAGGCAAACCAGTAGTACCGGACGTGTACATGATGAAAACAAGGTCATCGTCACCTCCAGATGCCTCGGGTTCAGCAGCACTCGAAGATGACATCCAGTCGTTGTAATCAATAGCACCTTCGATTGTTTCACCATCTACTTGGATAAAGGTCGTAATATCTGTCTTATCGCCACGGCTTCGAAGTTCAGTTACTACCTCAGAAAAATCTTCACTGAAAAGAAGAACCGTAACTCCGGCATCATGAAGGATAAATTCAAGTTCATCAGCAACTAGCCGCCAATTTAATGGAACATTTACACCTCCGATCTTTGCAACCGCAAAGAAGGACTCAATGAATTCTTTTCCGTTCATCAAGAGAAGCCCAACACGATCTCCATGTGAGACTCCTGAGTCGACAAGAGAATGAGCGACTTGATTTGATCGATCATTAAGTTCTCGATACGACAGTCGGGTCTCGCTAGCAGGTTCATATACCGCTTCCAACCCACTGTCTCTACGGGCTCTATTAGTCAGGAAATTTCCTATATTCTGTGGCATGTCTACCCCCTTCACTAAAAACATCATAACGGCATCAAAGCAATCTGAAAATTCTTCCACACATCCGATTCACAAATTCATTGAAGTAAACGGTAAGGTTCATTTATGTTCAGATCTCTCAAGGATGTGCTTAGGTTTAAACGGTTTGAAAAGAACCCTGCACAACGTCGACTAAATAAAGCGGCGAACATTTCCGATCTAAGAACTATCGCACAGCGGCGGCTACCAGGAGGGGTCTTTGACTATATAGATGGGGCAGCAGAAGATGAAAGAACGTTACGCGATAATGTCTCAGCATTTTCTAACTACAGATTTAAACCCAGAGTACTGCGTGATGTATCAAACATTGATAGTTCATCCAAAATACTTGGAACAGCAACGCCGTTTCCACTGATATGCGCACCCACAGGCTTTACTCGGATCGCACACTCTGACGGGGAATTAGCGGTAAGTAGATCTGCTGCAAGGGCAGAAATACCATTCTCATTATCTACAATGGCGACGAGATCAATCGAAGAAATACACGAGACAACGAAACAGTTGAGTGAAGCGCAAAATCTTACTCCCAGAAACTGGTTTCAAGTCTATGTTTGGAAAGACAGAGGTTTATTGAAAGATCTTTTAGAGAGAGCAAAAGAAGCTAATTATGAAGCAATCGTCATCACTGTTGATACAGCAGTTCTCGGCCGAAGAGAACGCGATGTCAGAAGAGGGTTTACTCTCCCTCCACAACTTGGGATCAGTACTATCGTTGACGGAGTCAGAAATCCAGGATGGACTTGGGACTTCGTAACTAATGAACCAATAAGATTCGCAAACGTTGTAGGAAAATCAACAGATGATGGAAGCACTGCTGTTTCCCTAGCAGACCACGTCAACGCGCAGTTTGATCAATCTCTCTCATGGGATGATATTGAGTGGTTCAAGCAACATTGGGATCGAAAAATTGTTCTGAAGGGAATCCAAACAATCGAAGATGCCAAATTGTCTGTTCAGCATGGTGTTGATGCAATAGCATTATCAAACCATGGGGGTAGACAATTAGATGATGCACCAAACCCAATTGATTTAGTTAAACCGGTATCTGATGAATTGGGTGGTGAAGTTGAAATTTTTTGCGACGGTGGTATCAGAAGAGGAAGTGACATTGTTAAGGCAATCGCACTAGGAGCTGATGCGTGCATGATCGGTCGGCCATTTCTTTACGGTTTAGGTACTGCTGGAGAAAAAGGTATTGATTGGGTGCTTAATTTTCTCAAGCAGGGAATGCATCAAACAATGGCGCTACTAGGAGCGAAAAGCCTAACCGACTTACATCCAGACCTGATAGAGCCTAGGCATCAATTTCACTCTTAATACATACCGTTTAATCTTTAAAATTATAGGTTTCTGACTTTCCTGAAACCCTCAGAATTAATGCTGCGATTAAGAAACAAAAACCCATGACGAGAACAACAGCTTGCGGGCCGAACTTATCTGCAAGAGGTCCTTGGATAATGGACCCTAATGGCGCTCCAATTGTGAAAACCATTAAGTACATTGCCATGACTCTCCCACGCACAGGTTCTGGAACACGTAGTTGAAGAGTGGTATTGGTAGTTGTAGCCATCACTAAATGAGCGCAACCCACAATGAATATCCCAGCGATACCAGCCCAATAGAACGAGGTTGAGGCAAGAAGAATCTCGCCACAGCCATAGCCAAATAGTGAACCGACTAGAAGGTGTGACCGCTTTATTCGTGAACCAAAAGCAGCTAGCCATGGGGCAATAACAACTGCTCCAATCCCATACATTGACATTAAGAGACCAAAACGAAATTCACTTGCATCAAAGACGTTCTCAATAAAAAGAATGAGGTGTACCTGAACTAACGGCCCACCTAAAACAGCCACAAATGTCGCTGCCAGATATCCAGTCATGATCGTGGGTTGCGTCTTTGCGTATGCCCAACCCTTAGCAAATTGGCTCAACTGGGAATCAGTGCGATCAGCAAGCGGACTTGGCGGAGTCCGAGGGAGTGTAAGCAAAGTACAAAAGACAACTATGAAAGAAATCCCGTTTCCAAGGAAAGCCCAAGCTGGACCAAGAACAGCAAGGATAACCCCTCCTATGCTCGGACCTATAGCTCTTGCTGCATTGAACTGGGTCGAGTTTAAAGTGATTGCATTCATCAGGAACTCACGAGGAACTAAATCAGCTACGTACGCCTGCCAAGCCGGCAATGCATAGCCATTACCAATTCCATAGATCACATTCACAGCAACATAAACTAATGGTTCACGGATACCTATCCACCACAGAACTGCATTTGATACCGCAATAGTGGCTAAAAGCACTTCGCACACCAATAAAATCTTTCGTCTTGAGAGTCGATCTGCCATGGGGCCTGCAAAGGGGCCGACGATTGCCATAGGAATCATTAATGCAAACACCGAAGCACCTACCCATGCGCCGGACTCAGTCATTTCATACATAATGAAAGGAGACGCTATCCCTTGCAGCCAACCACCACTATTGGATGCTAAGCCCGCAAACCAGAATCGTCGAAAATCTCGTATCCGCAACGCAGAAATAGCATCAGACAATTTCGGGCGGGATAGGTTCTGGGATAATTCGCTCATCTGTTCCGACTCTCTCCCTCATATGGAGCCTGCTCATTGTAGGCGTCTCGAAGTTTACTCTTCTGAATTTTCCCCATGGAATTCCGAGGAAGCTCCTCAACGATAATGAACTCCTTGGGGAATTTAAAATCCGCAACTTTATTCTCTAATACTTCTTTGACTTTTTGTTCTGAAAAGATTCCTCGGGCGACTATAACAGCAACAATCCTCTCTCCTAAATCATCGTCTGAGATTCCGATTACCGCCGACTCAACTACACACTCAACATCATCAAGGTGCAGTTCAATCTCTTTAGGATAAATGTTCTCACCTCCGCTAATAATCAAATCTGTATTTCTTCCTTTTAGACGAAGCCTGCCATCTTCATCCATTACTCCAACATCACCTGTGACTAAGAACCCATCGTTACGAAACACTTCAGCTGTTTCCTTTGGTTTCCGCCAATAACCGTTAAAGAGGTGATCCCCAGCAACTTCGACAATACCTACTTCGCCCGGATTACATTCTCTCTCTTCATTTGAGACGCGCATTTGAACTCCCGGTAAAGCAAACCCCACAGAGCCAGGAATCCGATCACCATGTAAGGGGTTAGACGAGATTATCCCAGCTTCTGTCATTCCATAGCGCTCAAGAATCTTGTGACCAGTTCTGCCGTGAAAAGCATGGTGCGTTTGCTCGGTCATTGGTGCAGAACCAGAGGTAAATAAACGCATGCCAGAGCAAATATCTTTCGTGAAATCACCTCTAGATAATAAGCGGGAGTAATAGGTCGGCACTCCCATAAAAACAGTTGCTATAGCTAAATTTTCAATAGTCTCAGAAACGGAGAACTTTTCAAGAAAAATAACTTCTGCAGCGCTAAACATTGCACAATGCATAGCCACAAATAAACCGTGAACGTGGAACAGAGGAAGGGTGTGTAAAAGAATATCTGACTGTGAGAAACCCCAAAGTTGATTTAACGCAGACCCATTTGCCATCAAAGCACGATGGCTAATCATCACCCCTTTAGGTCTCCCAGTTGTACCACTCGTATAAAGAATGACTGCTGTATCCTCACTGGATGATAAAGCGTGCTCTGTCAAAGGGGGTGATTTACTAGCGAGCTTTGAAAGAGTACCGGACGGGCCAATAGTTTCTGTTGCGATATCAGTAGCAACGGAACTATCGGGATCTAAGACAACTATCGCTGGGGCAGCATCGTTGATGAGGTAACTCATTTCTTCTTCGGAGCATAAAGGATTGACGGGAATAAATATCGCCCCTTGCTGGAGGCATGAGACGTACAGCGCTAACGAGTGAATAGATTTCGCAGTTTTGGCTAAAACCCGATCTCCCTTTTCAATACCATGCGACTGCAGGGCAGTTGCATACCTTGCTGCTAAATCAAAGAAGTCTCCGTAGCTTAAAGAGAGACCTGAGGGGGATGTTACGAAGCGCTTTTGCTGCGAGTCTTTAACAGCATCTTGTAACGCGTGGAAGAGATTGTTAGGCATCAGGTATTTTACGTTTGTTCCGAAAGGGGATAGATCCGCGAGCGATTGCCGTCATAGCGAACAGGATAAGTACACCGCCTAGAAGAACTGATGCATTGAGTTCTTCGTCAAAAAACATAGCTCCACCTACGACACCAAATAATGGCAGGAAGTAACCAATTACTGAAACTTGGCCCGTTGTCCCAATTTCATTCGCTTTTAATATTGATAGAAAGGACAAGTACGTGATCAGGCCGAAAAGGAAAAGCATAGGGATATGCCATGACGCAAATCCATCATCTGGCTTTGATGCTACATCAAAACCTATCGTTAAAACAAAAGACGCTACACCTGCGACCAGCAGGTTCGGGGCGATTAATGCCATAGGTTTATGACGTAATGTCAAAAATCTCGTCAGCACTCCGGCAGCTCCTGCGATACATGACCCTAAGAGAACGAGAAGAATATCCCATACGTTACCTCCATCATCAATTGATCCGGCAGCGAGGATAGTAACTCCTCCATAGGCAGCTACGAGTCCGAAGGCTTTCAATAAATTAAACCGTTCATCTGCGAAAACAAAATGAGCAACAATCGCTGTAAAGATAGGTCCTAACGAGATAAGTAACGTATTTATCCCTGCAGGAAGGCGATCAAATCCGACGTTGAATATTAACGATGGGCCTAGCGAACTAAAAAATCCTAGAAGAATGCCAGCAGGGACAGACGACCACCGTAACTCTTTCGTGAACATTCCATGGACCAGTGCAATAAGGCCACCGAAAAGAAAAGGAACCCACGTCACAGTAAACGCATCAATACCATCATTTGTTAATTTCTTAACAAGTAGACCACCAGCACCAAAGGAAATTCCGGTAAACGCAACAAATCCCCACACACTTACTTTTAAATCAGAGATTAAACGGTGCGCCATGGGAATGAACTCTACACCCTGCTGTAAGGATTCAATTCCTTTACCAAACACACTTACCTGCATTCGCTATTCATAACCTGTGTGCTACAAAGGTATGGGAGAGTTAATGACAGACATTCCAATTTCTTTATCTCAAGTCACTGCAGACTGGCTGGAACAACAATTCCGTGATGCAGGACACGATATATCAGGAATGATCGGGTTCAATCATGCCCCGATGGAAGGATTCACAGGTGCAATGGGTGAAGTCGGGATATTCACGATTCAATGGGAAGAAGGCTCGGATCCGAACCTTCCCGAATCTTTCGTGGCGAAATGCCCGCTCGATGATGATATTGCCAGGCTATACAACCAAGTAATGCAATACTACGTTCGAGAGTCTGGCTTCTACGCAGATCTGGTAGATCAAGTTGATATGCGAATTCCGAAATGCTGGGTAAATAGGTTTGATCATGAAACAGGACGCGCATTTCTTTTACTCGAATATTTAGGACACGCAGAAAAGGGTGACATTCTAAAGGGATGCGAAATCAATGTCATGGAGAAACTTGTAACTGATTTGGCAAGCATGCACGGAAAGTTCTGGATGGATCAACGATTACGAGAAATACCGTGGCTCATTGATTGGACTGCTGAGAGCTTAGAACTAGGGATAGACATAACAAGACAATCATGGGAAACGCTCGCATCTCAAGAACCGAATCGGTACCCGAGGGAGCTCTTTACTGTTCTCGAGAGAACATGGGTTTTCAACACTGTTGAATGGTTAGATCACTATGCCAAAAGGGATTGGACCCTGACACACATGGACTATGAATTAGATAACGTTCTCATAGATGAAAATGGACCCATTGTCATCGATTGGCAAAGCCCCATGATTTCGCATCCAGGTGTAGATCTAGCTTGGTTGCTCGCTGCATCCCATACAGAGAAAACCCTATCCGTAGAAGAAGACTTCTTGAAACTCTACCGAGACACGCTTTCAAGTAGTGGAGGACCTAGCTGGTCTGCTGAGGAGCTAGAAGAAGCACTAGCGTGGGGAATCCTATATCCCGTATCTTGCCAAGCCGTTCCTTATCTTCAGGATGTTTCTGCTTACGGTGCAGGGGCAGACAGAATGCATCAACGATTCGAAAAATTCTTGCAGGGGTCAATTGATGCCGCCGTAAGATGGAACCTCGTCGACCATTTGCAGCCACTAATCTAAGAAAGAAATTACATGGATTTAATAATTGTTCGTCACGCACGCCCTGAAAGAGTTGAAAACGATGATTCGGATGGCCCGGCCGACCCGCCACTTTCCCAACTCGGCATAAAGCAAGCCAGAGCAGTTGCTAACTTCCTAAAAGGTGAAAAGATTGACCAGATCGTATCAAGTTCCATGCGTCGAGCATTAGAAACGGCAGAACCATTATCTGAAACGATCAACATAACTGTCTCATCTCGAGATGACCTGCGCGAGTCTGACCACAACAGCTCAACATATATACCTGTTGAAGAAATGACATATGACTCAGCCCCTATTCAAGCCTACATAAACGACCCCCTAGCAGTTTTTGAAGGAGATTATGACTCGTTTCGCGATCGCGTTGTAGGGGCATTCGACGACCTGATTGCCACCCACAAAGCAGAAACAGTCGTCGTCTTCTGTCATGGTATGGTCACATCAGTCTACCTACAGACCCTATGGCAGTTAGATAATCCATTCATGATCCAGCCTGACTACACAGGAATTACCAGAGTCCAAGCATCAACGAACGGACTAAGAACAGTTCGAAGCATTAATGAAACAAGTCACGTTCGAGACTTGATTGAACGACCTACATTCGGAAAGAAAACCTAGGGCACGTCAAGTACGGAGAAGTCAACTCCTGTAAGTTCTATACTCTGCTCCCAGAGAGCACGACCATCGTGGACATCATACGCAGCTTTTTTCGCCTCCACTTTTACGGCGGGTCCCCGAATTTGCAACCGATGGTTTGGCCCGTAGTAATCACTCCCTTCAGCTTCGGGATCTGTTGCTGCTCGCAACGTTGGAATTGCGCCATCAGCAGAGGTTTGACAAATAAAAGGGCCTATCTTTCTCCAAATATTTTCTGCGTAACGATGAACAGTGAGTTCAGGTTGAAATTTAACAATGTTCGACTCAGCCATACCTGGATGAGCTGCCAAAGAAAGAACATCTGCGCGCGAAGCCCGACTTAATCGTCTATCGAGTTCAGTCGTAAAAACAAGGTTCGCAAGTTTGCTCTGAGCATACGCTCGCATCTTTCCGTATCGTCGCTCTGACTGTAAATCGTAGAAATTCAAAACACCCTGTCTGTGAGCATTGCTCGCTACATTAACTATTCTGCTACCTGAATTATCTAACAATGTTTCCATCAATCGACCTGTTAATGCGAAATGTCCAAGATGATTAGTTCCAAACTGTAATTCAAAACCATCAACTGTTGTCGTTCGAGGAATTCCCATTACCCCTGCATTATTGATCAGATAATCTAACGGTTTCCCAGTACCTTTGAACCAATTAGCAAAATCTTCAATAGAAGAAAGGTCCGCCAAATCAAGGTGAGCTACCTCAACTTCACTACCCGGGAGAGATGATGTAAGTTGATCCATGGCCTCGGCGCCTTTTATTGAATTCCTTACAGCGAGGATCACTGACGCTCCACGCATCACAAAAAACCTAGCCGTCTCAAGACCTATTCCTGAATTGCTACCAGTTATAATCGCCGTCTTCCCAGTTTGATCAGGAACATCATTAAAGGTCCATCCAGATTTTGAAGCCATATAAACACGCTACTTGAAGAATCACTATTTCAATAATTCGAACTAAGTGAGCGTAAACTATGCCTTTGGTTTGATAAACAGGCCTTCAGCTTCTGCACAAACCCGATCACCGGCGCGTAATTCACCCAAGATCACTGCCTTACGCCCATGGATAGCTTCAACCCAAGCCTTTCCCGATAATTCAATATCTAATGGAGTTGGTGAAATATAGCGGACAGATAATGTTCCTGTGTATCCTCCATGGCCGCACATAACACAGGTGACTCCAAGTAATTCATCCATAAGAGCAGCAACGTGCCCTCCATGTACCCCTTCAGGAGGGCCACAGTACTGAGAGTCAAAACTTCCAGTCGCATACATGACCTCATTCTCCATCGTGAATCGAAAGGGGGGAGCGATTGGGTTTAGTGGACCTATGATTGGGCTGTAAGGGAAAAATTCATGAGGTTGCAAGCCTCTTAAATCGTAACTCTTTCTAGAATTTGGCCGGAAGAAATGTTCTTGGGGTCTTAAACCTGCTTGCATTCTCTCCCCGTCAACCTGATAGGAGGATAGTTCCTCTCGAACTGCTCGTATCTGCTGAATTAGGTCAGTTAGAGGTTTCCCTTCACTAATACGTTCATCAAAGTCAGCAGTTCTAACATATGACACTAATTTTCTTAACTCATTTACTAATTCAGACTGCATGCTTTCGTGGCTGCCTGGGTCAGGTTCATTGTTCATAGTTGCATACGTCCAAATAAGGCAAAATGGTCACTTATATAAAAGGTTTTTTCACTCCTGATGACCTTACCTTCAAGGATTTGTAGATCCCTAATCTTAACATCAGGATGAGTGATGCATCTCGTAAACGATGCTTTGAAACGAGGGCTATCAACATGAAAACGGTTTCTGAAGCTATCCCACGTAGGGACAGGTAGGTCAGGAACTTTTAAACCTGAATCTTTAATTTTCGTGATCTCACTTGCCCTCGTATTCGTATCCCCAATGATTGCGATATGTTCAGTAGGGGAAGAGTTAATCACGGCGGCTAATTGCGACAAGCGTAATTCACTATTTCCCTTGCCAGGTGCCAAATGCACATTTGCCACAGTCAAACCAACTTCCATGAACGTCACCAATAAACCAAAACCCTCAAGAGGAGTGAGAGTTATTTCAAATTCGGAAAAGCGTTCAGAAATTAAGATAGCAAGATGTCCACTGTGGCTTTGCGGATTTGAATGAACCATATTGTGAGTTTCAACGTAAGGAACCAAACCCGGAAGCTCCTGAAAGAGAACAATATCTGGAGATAATTCAATAACTTGCTCTCGAACTACTTCTTCAGTATCACACAATTCCCAATGCTGCGGAGCGTAAGCTGACCGGTTGAGCAGGGCCAAATTCCAAGACAGAAAGGAGAAATGACTTTCCATGTGAATTCTATAGATAATTACAATTCCATAAACCACGAGTACCAATCGTGGTAGTGCTGGATCCTGGCCTCATCATCATTCAAGACTTGTTTCGAAAACCCTCGCGATCGCATTCCGTTCTGAACGTCACGAATTAAATGAACATCCTGATCAACTGTTACATCCATGGTTTTCCTTCCGGCTATGACATCCTCTTGATCAAATTCATCATGTTCGGGTCGCTGGTCAGGTATTGGCTTTGGTTTAGGCATGTGTTGAAGATGTCCGATGCTTTCAGCCTCGGGCGAAGGTGGCATAACGAAAGTGAACTTGTCCCAATAACATTTATTTGGATCTGTGCGATGAGGGCGAGCTCGCATAATCAGAGCAGTATCAGGTTGCAATGTGACCATAGAGTTTGGAAAAATATTGTGCTGAACAATATCACTTAGCTGGTCATCCGATAGTCGGTCATAATCATACCCGAGCAAAGGACCGGCATCTCTTCTCGCCTTCTGAACTGCCTCACGTATATCTAAAATGCGACCTTCAAATTCTTTGGGTTCCAATCCCATTGTTTCCATTTGTTTCTCCATCAATTTCGTAGGTTGATCTGGGACAGGTAAACGAGTATTGACGGTAAATCCTTCAATATAAACAGTTGTATGGCCATTTTCCCAAAGGGCAATTTCTCCTCGGGGGCAATCAAAAATGAGTGCATGCTGTGGGTGTATATGCTCAACGTGATAGAGCTCTCCAAAGTTGTCAAAGACTGCTTTCCAATTGCACTCAAGGCGAACAGTTTGGTCCTGTACAAGAACCATATCTTCCAATCGGTAAGGCTCTATCTGTTCTTTAATTGGGCCAATAAAATTTTCAAAACTAGGGGCGTTCTCGTCCATACAAACCCACACAGTTCCAGCCCACACTTCAGACCGAACCGGTACAAGTGATTGCTCATCGCAATTGATTCCATTGCTGAATAGATCAATATCGGGAACAACAGACAACTTCCCATCTCGGTCGTAAGTCCATCCGTGGTATGGGCACACGAAATTTTTGATCCAGCCACGGTCATTCACCATGATACGGGCTCCGCGATGCTGGCAAGTATTGTAATGGGCTACTATTTCGCCATCATCAGTGTGAGAGATAAGAATTGACTCAGGACCTATATTCAGAACGAAGTATTCGCCTGGTTCTGCTACATCAATAGCTAACCCAGCGAAAACCCAACTATTTGGCCACAGCTTATCCCATTCATCCCGCATAATATCTGTTGATAAATAACGATCCGGAGTGATATCTTTCCGGCCAGATGGAGGAGCATTATCCCCACCTTGAACTCGATTCTGAATTCGATCTGGCACTCTATGAGTCGTATCAGTCATAGTTTTCTCCCTACGTAATAATACCTTCCGACGAAGAGAAAGGGAAATATTGGATTTGTCACGGTTAGGAGACTTTATCCGATACTGTCCCTGTATGGAATCACTTAGAATTTTAGATGGAATTCGCGTTATTGATATGACCCAATATCTCGCCGGTCCAACAGTCACGCGAATGATGGCAGAGATGGGTGCAGATATCATTAAAATAGAACAAGCTCCCTCAGGCGACCCGTCTCGCAACTACGCAATTATCAATGAGAAAGGTCGAAGCGGGTACTTTGTTCAACAGAACCGAGGAAAGAAAAGCCTCTGTATAAATTTTGATGAGCCAAGAGGTAAAGACATTCTTTTGAAACTAATTAGAGAAGCTGACGTCTTTGTTGAGAATTATGGGCCGGGAGTCCTTGAAAGAAGAAATTTAGATTGGGATGCTTTAAGGGAACTCAATCCTGAACTAATCATGGCTTCGATTTCAGGGTTTGGTAGAGAAAGCGCTATGAGTGATAAACCTGCCTTTGATATGATCGCTCAAGCTTTTAGCGGAACAATGTACATGACCGGGGATCCCGAGGGGCCACCTATGCCAGTCGGTCAATCAATTGCTGATGTCATGACAGGAGTGCATGCAGTAGCTGCGATCGGGTACGCACTTTTTCATAGAGAACGAACTGGGAAAGGCCAATTCTTAGATATTGCTATGGTTGATTCCTTATTTCACTCTCAAGAACTCGCAGTACAAGGCCCGTCTTTAACAGGGATGAAGTGGAAGCCTAAAAGATCAGGTCATTTATCAAAAATTAACAGCCCACTTGGTGCCTTCAGGGGGCCACAAGAATGGATTGTTATACAATGCATGGAAGCACAATGGCCACGCTTTGTGGAAGCGATAGGGAAACCAGAGCTTTTGCATGATGAACGTTTCGCCGACCTTAAAGGAAGA
>DLTU01000032.1:0-2256 GCA_002500385.1 Candidatus Neomicrothrix sp. UBA7828
GAGGTTCAAGAACGAATGAAAAACATCACAGCCCTTTTCCCTAAACTAGGTCAACGGATAAAGCAGCGAGCGGGCCTTCTATCCGGTGGTGAGCGACAGATGCTTGCAATGGGAAGAGCTTTAATGATGGAGCCTTCGGTGTTGCTTCTTGATGAACCTTCCGCAGGTCTATCGCCAGCTCTACAGGTAGACGTTTTCGAAAATGTAACTGAGATAAATAGAACAGGCGTGTCAATAGTAATGGTTGAGCAAAACGCCACCCGATGCTTAAAAATTAGTGATCGTGGATATGTCCTTGACCAAGGAAAAAATGCATACGATGGAACTGGCGAAGGACTTCTCCACGACCCAAACGTAATTAAGCTGTACTTGGGGACTATGGCGGAGTCACGATAAATCAATTAGTTTCTAGCCAGAACTTTTTTACTTAGAAAAGATGGTGTTAGGGTTACCTAACATGCTGTCACTTTTGGCTAAAGAACAATCTTCGCGTTCAGTGCTAGGAGTCTGCATCTTCCTTCTTATTTCTTCCTTCTCTTGCGGAAATAGCTCCACAAGCAATCCTAGTGAACAAATCACCCCATCTGAATCAACTGAACCTGCGGAAACAGATCAAGATATTGATAGCGCTGGATCTTTACCTAAGTTGACCGAAAAAAACCCTGAGGATCATGATGAACAGAAAACTGATGATATTCAACCTAGCTCATCTATCTCTGAAGAAATAGAAGTTGATGAGGTCAATACTCCCAAATATGAGCGTGTTGTTATTTTAGGTGAAGAGTTTCTATTAGCTGATGCGTTAGCTATGGGCTTAACGCCGATTGCTGCTACCGCTACATTAAATGATCGTTTCGTTGGGATAAATCGGAATACAGATATGATTCAGCCCCTGCCATCAACGGAAGCGAACTTTGAATTGTTGGCTTCTTTAGAACCTGACCTGATAGTTGCCACACAGAACCTCATAGACATCGTTAGCTTGGATATTCTTGAAGGGATTACCACAACTAAAGTCGTGACAAGCTCAGATTGGCGTCAACAAGTAATCGAACTTGGAGAAATACTAGGAACCAATGACACAGCTAATAAAATTCTTAATGAATATGACACTCTGATATCTGAAACAAAGCAATCGCTAGCATCAGATCTAACAGTTTCCGTCGTTACGATTTACCCAGGAAACACAATTGCCGTATGGGTGGACGGGCCAAGCAATATACCGCAAACATTGATTGATTTGGGAGTAGAGCTTTCCCCAAATAAAAATACCTATCAAAATGCGAGAAATGGGAGAGCGTATCTTTCATTAGAACAAATCAGTGATTTAAATTCTCCGTTTATTCTCCTCTCCCAGTCCAACGAAGTCTCGGGAGAATACGAATCGCTTAGCGAAATTGAAAATAATCCGCTCTGGCAAAACTTGCCTGCAGTGAAAAGCGGGAATGTTATAGTAATTAACCGGTTGGGCTACCCCGGAGTTGAAGGACGTATGGAATTTATCAAAGATTTTCGTGAGGGGTTGACGAAGTAATGATTTTTCTACAATGTTAGTAAGAGGAGGAAATTTGTGACAACAAAGCAAGCACATGGAAGTGGAGACTCGGGACCCCCAATTGCTGGAGATACGTCAACTTTCCCTTCAGATGCCGAATTATCTAGAACCTTAGTCGCCTCATCAGGCACAGGTACGTTGAGTACCCTTACCGACGAAGGTTATCCGTACGGAAGTATTGTTTCTTTCATACATGATGACGAAGGTAATCCAGTCATCCTTATTTCTGATATGGCTGAGCACACTATAAACGCCCGAAATGATCAAAGAGCTTCAATGCTCATCAGTGAGCCATCAGGAGAGGGGGACCCGCTAGGAAAAGCTCGACTTACGCTTGTTGGTTCGTTGCATTTGCTTGAAGACCCAAAAATCGAGCGTAACGATTACTTAGAGAAACATAAGCATGCGTCATTTTATGTTGATTATGAGGATTTCAATTTTTGGAAACTAGTGGTTAAAGAATGTAGGTACGTTGGTGGATTTGGGCACATGAGTTGGGTGAACAGTAATGAATACCGATCAGCTGAAATTGATCCACTATTTCTTAATTCACAAGAAATTATTAACCATATGAATGAGGACCACAGCGATGCCAACATACTGTACGCACAAAAACTAGCAAATTTACATGATTGCACTGAGGCGACAATGCTCGGAATTGATCGGTATGGGGTGACACTCCGAGCGACAACAACCCATGG
>DLTU01000032.1:2616-3180 GCA_002500385.1 Candidatus Neomicrothrix sp. UBA7828
TTCGCCACTCCACTCAATAATCAAGAAGAAGCAAGGCCAGCAGTAATAGAACTTTTGGAGCTCGCAAGAAGCACCAGCAATCAACAAAGCGAAGCAAACGAGTAAGACATGTATGGTGAAGTAGAAGAAATTTCGACCCTCTCCCCAAGCATGATCCGGATAGTTTTAGGAGGCATTGGTTTAGACGGCTTCACGCCAAATGAGAGCACTGATCAATACATAAATGCATACTTTATTCCAGAAAACGCATCATACTCCCCTCCATTTGACCTTGAAGAAGTCCGGACTTTAGGTGATGACCAAAGACCCAGACCGAGAAGATTCACTGTTCGCCACTGGAACTCCGAAACACAAAAATTAACAATTGATTTTGTAACCCACGGTGACAATGGTTACGCAGGGGCATGGGCCCAGAGAGCTCAAATAGGAGACAGATTACAATTCAAAGGACCTAATGGAAGCTACAAACCAGATACAGAAGCTGATTGGCATTTACTCGCAGGCGATGAAAGTGCACTCTCTGCCATCAGTGCCTCTGTAGAATCTATTCCAGAGAGTAAAGCC
>DLTU01000082.1:0-1055 GCA_002500385.1 Candidatus Neomicrothrix sp. UBA7828
GCTACGGCAAATAAGGATTTTAGAGCCCCACTAAGCAGATCCTCATTTTGACCTTGCTCACCAACTGTTTGTCCGGCCATTGCAGCTGTTCGAGCTTGGGTGACTGCTTCAAAGGTTTCCCGCTCGTGTTCAGCGTATCCTTTGACAGTATTGACAAGGTTTGGGATAAGGTCGTAACGTCTTCGGAGTTGTACGTCTATCTGCGACCATGCATTCTCTGTTCCGTTACGTAGTCTGACTAACCCGTTGTATTGCAATATAGAAAATACTGCAATCAAACCTATTACTATCAATGCGATTATTAAACCCATGAAGGCTCCTTTGTATTGTTTTAAGCATAACGAATTTTTACTGATGTAGAAATTACTTCACTTGCTTTTATTGGTACGAGACGTTGGTAACGATGAATTGAAGTAGCGACCCCTTTTAAGAAGTGGTGCGGCAGGGCTAATTGTAAGAGCTTTCTCGTAAATTTTTTGATATTGAATAGCTAACTCATCCATAGAGAACTGCTCAGCTCTTTCTCTTCCTGATTCCGAGAATGTAGCCGCAACGCTGTGAGTGAAAAGCGCAGATCGTAATGCATCGGATAGCGAGATCGGATCTCCCGGCTTAGTCAATAAAGCATCCTTTCCCTGCCTAGCAAGCTTCATGTACCCGGGGATAGCACTGGCAACAACAGGTGTTCTTGCGGCCATAGCCTCCAATAAGACAATTCCGAAGGATTCCCCCCCTAGTGAAGGAGCGCATAGAACAGAACACTTTTGGAGTCTGTTTATTTTCTCGGCATCTGAAATCGTTCCTAGCCAAACGATTCGACCGTCAGATGACGTCTGCTCCTTTAGTTTCTCAGTCTCTGGACCTTCGGATGCTATCCAGAGTCGCACATCATTGGGTAGATAGCGAAAAGCTTCAACGAGGATTTGCAAACCCTTGCGTGGCTCATGCCGGCCTATAAATAAGACTGTCGGGGTAGCGCTCTTTTCTGTTCGAGTTTCAAATAGGTCTAAATCAATTCCATTGAAGAGTATTTCGTAAGTTCCACCAAGGGCATC
>DLTU01000082.1:1436-3334 GCA_002500385.1 Candidatus Neomicrothrix sp. UBA7828
GCGCGAGGCTACCCAACGTGCGGGGCGATTAAAATAATCATAAAATTTTGAATGGCCTGAACGATGATATGTTGCAACTATGGGGCTTTGCTTCAGAACAATAGAAGTGATTGTAGGTCCAGGAGCAAGAGGTTCATGCACATGAAGAACGTCAAACTGCTCATCACGTAATGCTCGTATAACTCTCAACTGAGCGGCTGCATCTGGAGCTAATGGCGCGATGGAGCCGTTCGTCGCTGTTGGCAGACTATTACCTAGCGGCGTTATCCCTGTATCGGGCGGTGGGCCATCACAGGGGCCCAGAACCCTAACATCAGTTCCAAGTTTCCTAATAGATTTAGCAAGAGCTAATATTTGATTCTGCACTCCACCGGGGACAGAAAGGCTATAGGGGCTTATCATGCCGACTCGCATACTCTATTCGTATCCGATTTTCTAGCTATTTCCTTTTTCCAAGTTAACTTTTTTTATGATGTTTTCTTAGCGCTTCGTGGTCGCTTGGCCAATTTGGTGACATTAGATGCCATTGTTCAGGTTCCAATAGGATCAACTCTTCAAATGACTTGGCTATATCTTGAGATATCCTAGCCACATCTTCTCGCAGGTTACCTTGCCTCTCCGAATTGAGGGGAGGCCTAACAATGGCGTGGTGAGATTTAGATCGCTGGTAGACAGCAACAGGTATTATTTTGGCGCCAGTTCTGATTGATAACATTGCTGGTCCAGCGGGAATAGACGTTTCCTCATCAAAAAATGTTACTTTGACCCCTGTGCCCTCAATGTCACGGTCACATAGTAAGCAAACCACATGGTTGTTTTTTATGGCTTTAATGACTTCTTTTCCTGCATTGGGCCCCAATGGAATGACGTTCATACCAAATGATTCTCTGTAATCCATCATGAACTCGAATAGTTCTTTGGGTTGCTGTGGCTCGACTACAACTGTTACTTCAAATTTCGGTCGACATGTGAGCCATCGCCCCGCCCATTCCCAACCACCAAGGTGAGGTAGAGCCAGAATCGGCCCTGGCCCCTCAGACCAGGCATCCTCAATATGTTCAAACCCCTCTACAGTAAAACCAGCATCTATCTGGTAGTCAGTTAGAGACTGCATTTTGGCTGAATCAGTCCAATACTTGGCATAGCTAATGAAAGCTTGTCGAGTCTTCTGTCTTAGTTCATGGTTTGTTATTTGGCCTTCGTGTGTTCTGTGCATGTTTCTTTCGACCAGTGCCCGCTTACTGAAGGACAGTCTGTAGGCACACCGACCTAGCGCATTACTTATCCCGCTTAAAAGGTGATCAGGAATAGCTTTAATGAGACTTGATGCAAGCTTGTAAGCGCGGACGATTAATTTTCCGTTAAGCACTTACGGACTATGTGGCTCAGTTGGATTGTTAAGCTGTGCAGTGGCTTGATTCCAAACTTTTATGAAGCGCTGAATAGCTGTCACCATCGTTAGTACCAGCATTACCCACAGGACAGGGATCAGGATATCACTTATTAATAAACCCAAAGCTAAGACAATGAATCGCTCGGCTCGCTCCATGATCCCTCCCTTCGCATCAAATCCAAGAGATTCAGCCTTTGCTCTTTGGTAAGAGATAAGCATGGCCGCTCCCATGACTGCTACAGGAAGCATCATAATTCTTCCCGATTCATTTGATGCAAGGTACCAAGCAATACCGCAGAATAAAAGAATATCTGTAACTCGATCGCTCACTGAGTCCAAAAAAGCACCTCGTACAGAAGAGGTCCCACTCGCTTTAGCGACCGCACCGTCAAGAGCATCTGGAAGACCGGTAAGTATTAGGAATATAAACCCCAAGAACAATCGTCCCTGACCTATGAATACAGACCCTATTCCTGCGATTACGATTCCAGTTGCGGTCAAGGCA
>DLTU01000180.1:0-172 GCA_002500385.1 Candidatus Neomicrothrix sp. UBA7828
ATGAAGAGTCAGAGAACAAGCAAAAGTTCTTAATCTCTCCTTTAGAGCCAGGATTTGGACACACCCTTGGAAACTCACTACGACGTACCCTTCTCTCCGCTATTCCAGGAGCTGCAATTACTCATGTTCTTTTTGATAATGCAATTCATGAGTTTGATGTTATAGAAGGAGT
>DLTU01000180.1:556-2342 GCA_002500385.1 Candidatus Neomicrothrix sp. UBA7828
TCTAGTAGCGAAGAACCTGTATTGCTTCGTTTAGATGCAAATACTTCAGGAGAAGTAACTGCAGGCCAGTTCTTACCAAATACTGACGTAGAAATTCACAACCCGGACCTTGTTATAGCAACTTTAAATGGATCTGGGTCTCTAGGAATGGAAGTTACTATTCAACGCGGAAGAGGTTATATCTCAGCGGATGCCAACAAACAAGGAAATACTTCAACTACTCAAGTAGCAGTTGATTCAATATTCTCACCAGTTCGACGAGTTACCTTCAGCATTGAGCCTACGCGAGTTGAACAATCAAATGATTTTGATGCCCTGACTATTGAAATAGAAACTGATGGCTCCATGGCTCCCGCGGATGCATTTGCATCAGCAGGTGGAACTTTGGGCAACCTTATGCAGCTCGTTGCTGATTGGAGCGAAGAACCTCAAGGACTTGAATTAACTGAAGTCGTGACAGGAACATCTGGCTCACCGGATCTTGAACTCCCAATAGAAGATCTTGAGTTGTCAGAACGACCAAGTAATTGCTTAAAGAGAGCTCAAGTAAATACAATAGGCGAACTTCTTCAGAAATCTGAGGCAGACCTCCTAGCTATCACTAATTTTGGTCAAAAGTCATTAGATGAAATAATTGACAAACTTGATGAGCGAGGCTTAGCGCTCGCCCTCAGAGACTAGGATTTATAATGCCTGGAAGACCTAAAAAAGGAAGAAGCTTTGGTGGAAGCTCGGCACATCAAAAAGCAATTATGGGTAATCTAGTAGCTTCGCTTATTGCTGCAGAGGCAATCGTTACAACCGAAGCAAAAGCGAAAGCTATGAGACCTGTCGCAGAGAAGATAATAACAAAAGCTAAAAAAGGTGGCCTACATAACCACCGGCAAATTATAGCTTTCCTTCGTGACCAAGAAATCGCTGATAAGTTAATGGAAGATGTTGGACCTAGATATGCTGACCGACCCGGTGGCTACACCAGAATCCTAAAAATGGGTCCTCGTTACGGTGATAACGCTCCAATGGCAAGAATTGAACTTGTTTAATTGACCCGTCAAGGAATCAGTAACTAGAAAGCCATGGTTTCCGTCCCTCCTCATGGCATGAACCGGTATAGAGCATCCGTCTCTTACGATGGCGGTCCCTTCCATGGTTTTGCAGAAAACCCTGATGTTGATACAGTCGCAGGTAAATTGAGACAATCGTTAGAGAAAATTTTCGGTCATGAAATTCATTTAACATGTGCAGGGAGAACAGACGCAGGCGTCCATGCTGAAGGTCAAGTAATCTCTTTTGATGCTGAAGCTTTCGATATTGAGAAAATTGAAAGATCTCTTAATAAACTCTGTGCTCCGTTCATAACGGTAAGAGACCTGCAAAGGACAAACGATTCTTTTAACGCGAGGTTTTCAGCTATTTGTCGGACATACAGATATCGAATTCTCAATGATAATTACCCTAACCCTTTCTCTCATCGATTTGCTTGGCATATTCGGACACAGTTAGACCTTGACAGTATGCAACGAGCGGCTCAGGCTGTAGTTGGAGAGCATGACTTCAGTTCATTTTGTCGTAAAGCCACCATTCTTGTTGATGGGAAAGAGGAGGATGCTTCCTTAATAAGAGAAGTAATCTCCATTACCGTAAAGGAGGAAGGATCTTTCGTTGAAATATGGGTTACAGCAACATCCTTTTGTCACCAAATGGTTAGGTCAATTGTGGGAACGCTTGTATCTATAGGAAAAGGACGTTTGAATAAATCAGACATGTCAACAATTATCTCAAAGAA
>DLTU01000180.1:2680-3662 GCA_002500385.1 Candidatus Neomicrothrix sp. UBA7828
GACAGAAATTCTGCAGGAGTTGTGGCGCCTCCTCATGGTTTGACACTAATGGAAGTTGGTTATTGAGATCCAAAAAAGCAATGATGTCTCAAAAAATTGGTTGTTTAGGGAGTTGTTTCACCGTATCGTAGATAGTTGTCCTAACTGATTTAGGAAGATAACTTGAAAAGAATAAAGTTGTGGCTACATATACACCAAAAAAATCTGAAATAGAACGCTCATGGCATCTTGTAGATGCTGAAGGTCTTGTGCTGGGAAGGATGGCAACCGAAGTTGCTAAAATCCTTAGAGGAAAGCATAAAGCTACTTATGCCCCTCACATTGATACTGGCGATCACGTAATTATTATCAACGCTGACAAAGTAGTACTCACAAGCGGGAAGGCAGAACGAAAAATCGTATACCGTCATACCGGTTTTCCTGGCGGCATCAAATCTGATAGCTACGAAGAGCTATTAGCGAAAAAACCCGCTGAAATAGTTCGTCAATCAATTCGAGGCATGCTACCTAAAAACAGGTTAGGTAGACAGCAACTATCGAAACTACAAGTTTACGCTGGAACTTCTCATCCACATCAGGCACAGAAACCAATTGCGTTGGAAATAGATCACGCACGAGCGAAAGAAGTTTAAGGTATGGCAAACTCACTTGTTCAAACTACAGGCAGGCGGAAAAGAGCCGTTGCTCGAGTCCGCGTTAAACCCGGATCAGGTGAGATGACTGTTAATGGAAGGACTCTAGAAGATTTCTTTCCTTCAGACACTCACAGAATGATGATTACTGAACCGTTACGTGTCACGAGTACAGATGGAACCTTTGATATCAATGCAACTATTGACGGTGGCGGGTCAACTGGACAAGCTGGTGCTTTAAGATTAGGCATCGCAAGAGCTCTAGTAGATATTGACGGTGATCATCGAGAGTCACTTAAAAAAGCCGGATTTCTAACTAGAGACTCACGAAAGAAAGAATCTAAGAAATA
>DLTU01000180.1:4039-13257 GCA_002500385.1 Candidatus Neomicrothrix sp. UBA7828
CTTTGGCTTCCTGCCGATTACTTGGTGTCAACAAATATTGAAAGTGCATTAACCTAGATTACATGGGACTTAAATTTGGTACTGATGGAGTTCGGGGTCTAGCTCACTCTGAATTAACTACTGGATTGGTGTCTAAACTAGCTTTTGCAACGTCAAATGCTATCGAAGTTAAAGAGTTCGTGATCGGAACGGATGGGCGCGAGTCTGGTCACGCCTTCGCGAGTGCTTTGGCAGGTGGGCTAAAGGCTGCAGGAGCTACGTCACAATATTTAGGAATGGTGCCAACTCCAGGCATAGCTTATATTGCTTCTGAATTTGAAATTGCTGGAGCAGTAATTTCCGCCTCACATAATCACGCTGAATACAATGGTGTCAAATTCTTTCTACCTAACGGACAAAAACTCTCTGATGAGACACAAAAGGAAATTGAAAATCTTCTTAGCGAACGAATATCGATACCACCAACTCATGGAAGTGTTGAAGTATCAGCAGATAGTCAGACCTACCTCGCTTCATGGATAGATTCTTTGAAAAATGCATCTTTACAAAAAAACTTTCAAGACATGTCTGTTGTTATTGATTGCGCCAACGGGGCAGCAAGTAATATAGCTCCCCAAATATTTGTAGAACTAGGAGTTGCCCTAACCGTTATCCATTCTGAACCTAACGGAAATAATATCAACCGGAATTGCGGTTCTACTGACATGAATTCTCTTCGTGATGCGGTAAAAGAGTTAAATGCAGATTTAGGACTAGCCTTTGATGGGGATGCGGACAGAGTCCTAGCCATAGATAACGGTGGCAACACCATAGATGGAGATTATCTTATGGCAATTTTTGCTCGCGACTTTAAGCAGCGAAAAAAACTGAGAGATAACACCGTCGTAGCGACTGTAATGGCGAACATGGGATTCCACGAAGCGATGCAAGCAGAAGCAATAAGTGTCCACACGACTGCTGTAGGCGATAGGCATATACTTAAAGCGTTAGGTGAGAACGATTGGAGTCTTGGAGGAGAACAATCCGGACATATAATTTTTTCTGATCAAGCCAGAACAGGAGATGGAATTTTAACAGGGCTTCACCTTCTAGACTGTTTGAAGAGGTCTCAGGTGAGATTAGTCGAGTTAGCTCAGTCTTCTATGCGTAAGTTTCCTCAAGTACTCCATTCAGTAGAACTCAAAGAACAGTTAGGTAATCAAAAAACTATTCTTGAGCAAGTACAGCCATTTATCACAGAAGCAGAATCTATCTTCACTCAAAAGGGGCGTGTACTCGTTCGACCGTCAGGCACGGAACCAATTTTGCGCATAATGGTTGAAGGTGAATCAGAATTGGAAGTCCATCACGTAGCAAACGAAGTCATAAAGTCAATAAAACAAGCTCTAAAATCATAAATATCAAGTTATTGATGACGTAACTGCCGTGATAAGAGCTAGTTAAATCCCTACAATGGAATAATGTGCGGGATTATTGCCATTGCTAGACAGAAATCATCACGGATTCCACCTTCAGTTGAATGGATAACACAGAGTGCTGAGTTCTCGAATCTTGTAAAAATTCAGGGACACGAAGATATTTTGCAATGTATTAAAAAATTGCGTGAAGTAAAAGAACTTATTTCTGGAGCTGCAGGAATTAATGCTCTAATAAACGATCCACAATTTCGCGTCTATCTGCAAGGCATTTGTTCAAACCTCGCAGAAGATGTAGAAAATTTTGAATCAGAGCTTGTGCAAGCTGGAATGGATAGTCAGAAACTAGAAGAAATAAACACTGACCTAATCAAACTCAAAGACCTCCTTTGGCATATTGAATATGATCGAATTATCGTTTCACAATCAGTAGAGGAGCTTCTAGCTGGCCGAAAGGGAGATCGCTTCATTGAGATACTTCTTACAGTCCAGCAAGTTCTCGCAGGGCTAGACAGGCTTGAAGTACGCGGCAGGGACTCAGCTGGGATTCATCTCATGATACAAAATCACGGGTTAGATCTTGAAAACCCAGAAGTACGCCAAGAAATTGAGGACAGGGCTAACGATCTGAATTACAAATCTGGATCAGTAAGAGTTCTAGATAATGCGTTAAGTATTGTTTACAAAGTAGCGTCTGAAATAGGTGAGCTTGGAGACAATACTCGAGAGCTCCGCAAATTGATTTTAGCTGATGATCTTTTCTACAGAGCGCTTGAAAATGAGAATGTAACAGCAGTAGCCATAGGTCATTCACGATGGGCAAGCGTTGGTATTATTTCGGAGCCTAATGCTCATCCTATGAACTCAGAATTACTTAAAAGTGAAGACAGCCCGTTTGTGGTAGCCGCAGCTAATGGAGATGTTGATAACTTTGCTGACCTTAAAAGAGTCCGAAATTTAGAAGTTCCCAAACTCATAACTTCGGACTCAAAAGTTATTCCGGCAATTATCTCAAATGAGCTCTCTAATCAACATGGGTCTTTTAGTGACCTTGATGAAGCCTTCAGGCAAACAGTGCAATCTTTAGATGGTTCCATTGCGATCATTGCGAATACCGATTTAGAACCTGATAAGTTATACATGGCGTTGCGGGGAAGTGGGCAAGGACTATATATCGGGCTCTCTGATGAAGCTTATGTAGTGGCGAGCGAACCGTATGGCCTTGTTGAGACTACAGATAATTATTTGCGGTTGAACGGAGAAATCCTTCCCAACCGCAATGATAGTGTTTCCGGACCCGGAGAGATTGTCTCTGTTTCGCTTAAGGAACCTGTTGCGTTTGAGTCACTGGAGCGTATCGCCTATGACGGAACTCCTCTCCCAATTAAAGACAATGAGTTAACAAAAGCTGAAATTACAACCAGAGATATTGACCGTAGAAATTTCCCACATTTTCTTTTGAAAGAAATCTTTGAGTCTCCTGAATCTTTTGAGAAGACTCTTAGAGGTAATCTGTTGAACGATAATGGAAGCTTTAGGGTCGCTCACTCCGAAATTGAATTTCCAAGATTAATTAGAAAAAAATTGGAAGATCACACAATAGATAAGATTTATATCATAGGGCAAGGAACAGCTGCTGTGGCAGGACAAGCCTTAGGTCAATATCTAAAAGAGGAAACAGAGATTTCTGTAGAGTCAATCCCTTCAACTGAGCTTTCAGGTTTTAGGTTATCAACTGACATGTCTAATGTGCTGGTGGTTGCTATTAGTCAATCAGGAACGACTACGGATACCAACCGAACCGTAGATCTAGTCCGAGGTAGAGGTGCCTCAGTAATTGCAATTGTGAACAGAAGAAACTCGGATCTATCCCAAAAGGCAGATGGAGTTATCTACACATCGGATGGTCGAGACATTGAAATGAGTGTTGCTTCAACAAAAGCGTTTTACTCACAAATTGCAGCAAGTTTTTTATTAGGTATTTCAATACGAGATCAGGTTATAAGTGGGCCTAATAATTCTGTAAACCAAGAGAATCGTCAAACTCTTTTGTATGAACTAAATGAGCTCCCAAAGAAAATGGTTGATGTTCTAAAACAACAAAATCGGATACGTGATATAGCTTTTGAGCTGGCACCCTCTAGGCGCTATTGGGCTATTGTCGGCAATGGCTTGAACATGGTAGCTGCAAGGGAAATACGAATAAAACTTTCAGAGCTTTGTTATAAATCAATAGCTGCAGATTTCACAGAAGATAAAAAACATATTGATCTCTCTGCTGAACCGCTAGTGCTTATTTGTGCGACTGGACTTAATGATTCGATGCAGTCTGATGTTGCAAAAGAAGTTGCAATTTATAAAGCTCATAAAGCGGCGCCTATCGTAATAACTGATAACGGGAATGCCTACCCAGACGCCCACAATGTAATAGTTGTTCCAGAAACGAACCAAAGAATATCTTTTATCCTTGCAACCATGGTCGGGCATTTATTTGGATATGAAGCAGCCTTGTCAATAGACGCTTTAGCTTTACCTTTCAGGCAGACCAGATCAGCGATTGAAAAGACTTTGTCAGAAGACCCGAACATAACTTCGCAAGAGCTCTTAGAGTCTATTTATGAATCGTTGCAGTCAATAACTAACCTATTTTTTGATGGATTGCGTTCGGGTTTCTATAACGGAAGTTTGGAGGCGAGCACAGCAACTCGCATATCAACGCTATATAGATATGCACTAGGGACAATACCTCTTGACTCATACCAAATCGATACCGGAAAAGTAGGGACGCCTGCAACGTTATTGGAAGACCTTAATGCAGCACTAACGATTGGAATTGAAGAGCTCACCAGGCCGATTGATGCAATCAAACATCAGGCGAAAACAGTTACCGTGGGGATTTCTAGATCTGACGAAGAACTTATTCAGTTGAATCTTGTGACTAGCATGCTTGAAGCTGGCACACCACGTGATCGTATTTCGTACAAAAATCTTCGTTACTTAGCAGCAATGGACCCAGCTGTTAAATCAATTTCAGGATTTATCAGGTACGCGATTGAGGGTGACGTTCAATCAAGTACTGCCCAAGTGCATGTCGTTGACAAGGGCGGCATAGCTTACGATCTAATTTCAAGGACGGACAGGGATCCTAAATTAAAGGGCAGCAAACATCTCGTGGCTTCTCAACAAGAAGTAACTATCACGAGAGGTAGACATGATCAGCGGATCATCATTCTAGTCCCTGAGATAAAGGACAAGCAGACTGTAGGAATTACTCTTATGCACATCGAACTTGAAGACCATTTAAGTGAACAAGCTGCAAGACATGTAATGGAAGGCTACAAGAACAGGTATACAGCAATCTCTGACTATGTCACAGAGACTGAACCAACATTTAGGGCAGATGTTCTTGCGTCTATTCCAGTAGCTGATTTGCTAATAGCTCCTATAGAGGATTTGCTTTCATATTGGAATTATGACTGAATATGTCATTGTTTTCGGTGAGCTGAGTTATCCATGATCCCTGTAGTGACTCCTTCTGAAATGGCAATCATTGACGAGGAAGCTAGTGAGCCTATTAATGTACTGATTGAGCGAGCAGGGAGCGCTGTAGCCTGGCACGCACGGCAAATGCTTAAAGGCACGTATGGGAAAAGAGTGACAGTCATCGCTGGAAAGGGAAATAACGGAGCTGATGGAATTGTGGCAGCAAAATGCTTACGGAGATGGGGGGTCAAGGTCAATGTTATCCAATCAGATGACAACGTAGCGAAGGTACATGGGTGTGATCTGCTAATAGACGCTGCCGTGGGTACAGGTCTGAAGAGGCCATATTGTGCACCTGATTTCCCTGGTCCGGTTCTTTCGGTAGATATTCCTAGCGGTATCTGTGGTCTAACTGGTGAAGCTCAAGGTAAACCGGTTACAGCAAATGCAACAATTACTTTTCAAGCTCTCAAATATGGCCACTTATTAGCAGATGGGCCTTTTCATGCAGGATCCATAGAAATTGCTGATATTGGTTTAGATGCTTCTGTGGCGAAAACATTTGTGCTTGAAAAGTCTGATGTCGCAAAAATTCTAAATACCATGTCCGACAGGGAGCATAAATGGATGTCAGCTTGTTGGGTGATCGGCGGATCGGAAGGGATGAATGGAGCGCCATTGCTTTCGTCCAACGCAGCACTAAGAACTGGTTCTGGTTATGTGAGAATGAGCACTCCAGGAGGGCAGGGCGAAATACCATCAGAGATAGTCGGCTTCGATCTACCATCTGAAGATTGGGAAGACTACATAATCGCAAGTGATTTTAAAAGATTTAAAGCAATAGTTGTCGGCCCCGGATTAGGTAAAACAGAAGCAACCAGAAAGGGTGTAATTAACTTACTTTCTGCAATTAAAATGCCAACTGTTGTAGACGCTGATGCTTTGTATGCACTTGGTCAGCAGAGACTGGACTCTGGGCATTTTGGTGACCATATTGTTCTAACTCCCCATGATGCGGAATACGAGTATTTGACCGGTCATAGACCGCAAACAAATCGCGTTCTTGACGTGCGTGAAACAGCTGCGAAGCTAAATATGGTCATATTACTAAAAGGACCGAAAACTATTGTTGCTCATCCAGACGGAAGATGTCTGATCATCAACAATGGTGATCAGCGGCTGGCTACTGCAGGAACAGGTGATGTTTTGAGCGGGGTTATTGCGGGATTTTTAGCGCGTGGGATTTCACCATTTGAAGCTGCTGCAGGTGGAGCTTGGATACATGCTGAAGCTGCTAATAATTGTCTAGCTGAAGGGATGATAGCGTCAGATATCATTAGGGTCTTACCGGAGGTGCTTAATGCGACCAACGTGGGCTGATATTGATTTATCAGCTATCAGAGATAATGTTACAGAACTGAAGAAACTTGTTTCACCCTCGCGCTTCTGTGCAGTCGTCAAAGCTGATGCTTATGGGCATGGAGCTGTTCCAGTTGCGCGAGCAGCAGTGGAGGGTGGCGCTGATTGGTTAGCTGTTGCTTTGGTAGAAGAAGGAAGAGAATTAAGAAATGCTGCGATAGACGTCCCAATTCTTCTTCTCTCAGAACCACGCCCATCAGAAATGGTTGAAGTCGTTGAATGTGGCTTGATTCCGACTGTTTATAGTGGGGAAGGGATTTCTGCTGCCGCAGCCGCGGCATCGTCCGCAAATACTAAATTGAATGTCCATTTAAAAATAGATTCTGGTATGAGAAGGGTCGGTGCTGAACCAGAATTTGCGGTCTCGCTGGCTCAATCAGTTACACAGCGCGAACACTTGATTCTTGAAGGAGTCTGGACTCACTGTGCCGTTGCAGATGATGTTGATAATCCATTTTCTACTCATCAGCTTTCAATTTTTAATCATGTAATAGATGATTTAGATGAGAGCGATGTTCAAATAAAGATTTGCCATGCAGCAAATTCCGCTCTCGCCTTAAATTTCCCTAATGGTCGTTATGACATGGTGAGGTGTGGAATTGCCACATATGGTATTTCTCCTACCAAAGGTTGGTCTGAGAATATTTCGCTTAGGCCTGCGATGAGTTTGCGGTCGGAGGTATCTTTCACGAAAATTATAAGTGCAGGTGAGGGAGTTTCATATGGCCTTGCTTGGCGTGCACCAAAGGATACAAGAATCGCCACAGTGCCAATGGGTTATGCGGATGGATTACGGCGAAATTTTGGAAGACAGGGAGGGATGGTACTAATACGTGGAAAAAAATTCCCTATTGTCGGTAATATCACAATGGATCAATTTCTCGTTGATTGCGGAGACACTGAAGTATTATCTGGAGATGAAGTCGTTCTCATCGGTACTCAATTAAGCCAAGAAATTACTGCCATAGAATGGGCGGAATGCCTAGACACAATACCCTATGAGATAATTTGTGGTATTGAAAGCAGAATACCGAGGCGTTACATTTAGGTGCACTTATGATTACCGAAATTGAAGGAATAAGGGTGGGGCATTGGACAGACTCGAGTGCTCGAACTGGCTGTACGGTGATTCTCTTTCCTCAAAAAACGATAGCTTCTGGTGAGATAAGAGGTGGTGCACCGGCTACCCGAGACTTTGCGCTCTTAGAGCCAACGCGTTCAGTAGATCAAATCAATGCTGTGGTCTTATCAGGTGGTTCGGCTTTCGGATTGTCCGCATGTTCAGGCGTAATGGAATTTCTTGAAGAGGCGAATATCGGATTTAACACGTCGGCGGGAAAAATACCTATCGTTGTGGGGCTTTCGTTGTTTGACCTCGGGATTGGTTCCGCGACGGTTCGGCCGGGGCACCAAGAGGGGAAAGAAGCTGCGATAGTAGCATCTCCAACAACGCATTTGGGCCGAGTAGGAGCAGGAGCAGGAGCTACCGTATCAAAATGGAGAAGTAAGAAATTTTCCGAGCTTGGAGGTCTCGGAGGTTCAACTCTTCGAGAAGGAAATTTAATTGTTTCTTGCCTAATCGCTGTTAATGCAAGTGGCGATATTGATTTTGGAGAATATCCAGAGAAGATCAGAGATGGCCAGTTTAGTATCCCAAAAGTTAACCCATTTGAGAATACGACTATTGGTGTTGTAGCAACGAATGCAAAATTAGATAAACCAGAATGTTTTCTAGTTAGCCAAAGTGCTCATGATGGTTATGCTCGAGCCTTATTTCCTGCCCATACAAGCGGAGATGGAGACGCAGTAGTGGTTGCAGCAACTGGACAAGTTCGTGCAGAAATATCAACAATTCGAGCATTGACAACACTTGCAGTTGAAGCTGCTATCAAAAGTGTTGCTAGCGAATAAATTACAAATGGTTTGTGAACATATCAGTTCTGAAGGTATGAAGCACTAACCTTAAGTTGTGATAAAAATTAGTGCTAGTTCTCTTGGAGATACCCACCAGACAGCAGAGTCTGTTGCTGAAATTATTGAATCTGGTGATTTAATTCTTCTAGTTGGCGATTTAGGTGCGGGGAAAACTGCTTTTACGCAAGGGTTCGGAGCATCACTTGGCGTTAATGAGGCCATTACAAGTCCGACGTTTACTCTGGCAAGAACGTATCAAGGGTCTTTGCAGATTCATCATCTTGACGTCTATCGGATAGATCAAATTGAAGAGGTTCGTGATTTAGCCTTACCCGAGTTATTCGAAGGTAATACGGTCACTTTGATTGAATGGGGGGATCAAATTATCTCAGCGTTACCTAAGGATCACTTGGAAATCTCATTTGAATATGGCGAAAAAGATAATGCTCGCCTGATAACGATTACAGCAAATGGTCCTTCTTGGAATAGCCGAATGCTTGCTTTAGAGCAGTCGCTTGAAGCAAAGGGTTTATCTAAATGCTGATTTTAGGAATAGAAAGCTCCACGTCTCAAGTGGGCTGTGCAATAGGTGGACATGAGGGTGTCTTAGCGTCGGCTCATTCGTCAAGAGGGAAGAGACATGCTGAAAATTTAACTCCTCAAATAGAGTTTGTATGCGAACAGGCTCGGGTTGAACTTGAGGAAATTAGTGTTGTAGCCGTTGATATAGGACCTGGACTTTATACTGGCTTACGTGTAGGCGTCACATCAGCGATTTCGATTGCGTTTGGACTGAATGTTCCCATGATCGGAGTCACTAGTCTTGATTTGGTCGCATATCCCATCCGGCACTGTCAAAAGTTGATTGTTGCAGCAGTCGATGCGCGACGAGATGAGATCTTTCATGCTAATTATCGTCAAGTTCCTGGAGGTATCCAAAGAATTTCTGAGCCGGCGGTCACCTCGCCGGAGGATCTCTCTGCTGAG
>DLTU01000146.1:0-1696 GCA_002500385.1 Candidatus Neomicrothrix sp. UBA7828
AATCATATTATGACTTAGCAGATTCAATCTCGGAACAGCTTGGATGGATAGTATTCGCTATTACTTACCGGGGGTGTGGAAGTTCACAAGGAAACTTTTCTCTGCAAGGGTGGTTAAACGATACAATCAACGCCGCTAATTACTTAGCTGAAGAGCAACATGTAGACTCTATTTATGCAGCAGGATTTGGAACCGGTGGAGCTATGGCTATCCAAGCTGCTAGTAAATGCGAAACTTTAGTTGGCGTGGCTGCCGTTTCACCACCTTCCGATTTTAACGATTGGATTGCTGAACCAGAAGACCTCCTTGACTATGCAAGAAGAGTGGGCGTAATCTCTGACCCAAAATTCCCAAACGATATGGAGGGGTGGACCAACGAACTTTCTCAAATGCAAACTATTGAAGCTGCGGAGGTTATGAAAAAAAAACCGTTGCTTCTTGTGCATGGATCTGATGATCGTGTAGTCCCATCATTTGACGCCCGAGTGCTGGCGGATGCCCATGGATCTGCTGATCTTCGGATAATAGATGGGGCAACTCACCGTCTACGTTTTGATCCAAGAACAACAGCGGTTTTGATCGGTTGGTTAGACCGAATGAATCGTGTTGCCTATCAAAAAAATGAATCTAATTCATTTGCTAGCGAAGGATAAATAATCATGCTTGAACGAAATCAAATTTACACGGATGGCGCATGCAGTGGCAACCCTGGCCCGGGTGGTTGGGCATGGATAAGCACGAGCGGTCGCTTCGCATCTGGTTTTGCTGAACAAACAACAAACCAACGAATGGAAATCACAGCTGCTATGGAAGCAGTCAAACATAACGACGGACCGCTTGAAATCCTAAGCGACTCAACCTATGTCGTTCACTGTTTCAGAGATGAGTGGTGGAAAGGGTGGCTGAAGCGAAACTGGAAAAATAGTCAGCGAAAACCTGTTGCTAATCGTGATCTTTGGGAGCCATTCATTGAAGAGGTATTGAGTCGTGACGTCATTTTTACATGGGTTAAAGCTCACGCTGGGGACTATTGGAACGAAATGGCTGATCAACTAGCGGTTGAGGCTGGTTACCTACAATCAGCGAGGAATGGGAATGAAACCCCCAAGGAGATTGCATCTCCATAGACACAAAGCCATATTGCGTACTAGCCTAAATTTTGCCGGTAAGGGAGGTTAATAATGCCATATCCGCAGGAGATAATTGATCTAGGAAAGAAAGTTAAAAACTGGGGTCGTTGGGGAGACGACGATGAAATAGGAACCATCAATTTCATCACCAATGAAGTTGTGAAAGAAGCTACCAAATGCGTCAAGAGCGGGAAAAGACTCTCTTTAGCATTCCCTCTTCAGCAACAGGGTGGACTGCAACTTGGATCAATGCCAGGCAGAGTCAATCCGCTTCGTACTATGATCCAGTTAAATACACCTGTTATCGGAGACCCTACACAGTTTTGTACATCTGACGATGTTGTAACTATGGGGCTACAGGCTGCTACTCACTGGGATGGGCTATGTCATGCTAGTTGGAATGGGAAAATCTATGGGGACAGAGACGCTTCAACTATCACCTATGATGGTGCTTCTGTATGTGGAATCGAGAAAATTAGCTCCCTCACGAGTAGGGGAGTCCTCCTTGATATCGCCTCTTTGCATGATGTAGAGGAACTTCCTGGAGGTCATGCAATTAGCTATGA
>DLTU01000146.1:2068-2249 GCA_002500385.1 Candidatus Neomicrothrix sp. UBA7828
GGAGTGGTGATATATTGCTGCTTCGCACTGGCATGATGGCGAAGGCTAAACGAGGTGATGTCGTAGCCTACGGAAGCGGAACTCAATTAGAGGATTCGCCAATGCCCGGATTCCCTGGTGTTGGCCTCGGGGCTGTTGAATTTTTCTTTGATCGTGAAATCGCAGCTGTCGCCACAGACAC
>DLTU01000146.1:2636-3918 GCA_002500385.1 Candidatus Neomicrothrix sp. UBA7828
CACTGCATAAACCTCGTAATGATGGGTTTGACTCAGGGCCAGAATTGGGATTTGGAAGAGCTAAGCAAAGACTGCCAAAACGACGGTCAGTGGGATTTTCTTTTAGAAGCAAGCCCTCAACCATTCGTAGGCGGTATAGGCTCACCTGTAAATCCAATAGCAATTAAGTAATTATTTTACCCATATGCTGTGATCGGCCATTGCCAGCATCTCTCTGTCGCCTCGGGAATTGCCGTATCCCCATATTTCTGCTTCCTCTTCACCAAGCCATTCTTTGAATAAACGCGCCTTCTCCGTACCGCGAACATTATTGCCTTTAATCTCGCCAGTGAGAAACTCAGCCTTTGCTTCTAGTTCCACTCCGATGACATGATCAAACCCCAATAGCAACCCGATCGGGCGAGTGTAAGAAGCTAGTGATGCAGTTACCATGACCAAGCCATGTCCTTGAGCTTTATGATGAGCAATATGATCTAAAGTGTCTTTTCGAAATTTGTTTTGGAGGCTCCCGGCATAAGTTTCTGCATCATGGAGAAATCTCTCGGTTGGATAACCAATAAATATTTCTCTAATAACGTTTGCTTTTATAGTGTTCCTAAAATTCCCTTTTCCTCTTTGAACGACTGTCCTCAATGCTGAACGGATAATCTTCTCCGGTCCGTAGGAAAGCATGAAAGGTAGAAAAGTATCTCGTTTTGTGATCGTTCCATCAAAATCAAAAACTGCAATTTTACGTTTGTGCATTGTTCGCAAGAAAATTTGCAAGGCGCTGAAGCGTCCGCTCTATGTTTTCAGGGTGGCTTTCAGGATACCCAGCTACTTCAATTATCCGAGGGAACACCGAATATGACCAATCGAATGTCTCCGTTATCCTTGTTCCGTCAGGAACATCATCAAGTTCATAACGCCATCGGTGTTTGCCGAGATGCGCCCATGCTATTAAACGGTCTTTCTCGTATTCAACTACTGTACTTTTGACACGGTATCTTATCCCCCACATTTTCATCTTGGCTTTAAAAGAATCACCAACGGCGTTTAGCGGTTCTCCAATTACCAGACCTTTGACTGATCCAGATCCATCAAATTCGCAGTGAAGTCGGGGGTTTGAGATTACATTAAAAATTTGGCTCCGGGAATAAGGGACTACGATACTTGCGGAAATGCTTTTCTGAGGGTAGTGCTTATTTGCCATTTTATTTTTTCAAAATTTCGGGTAGTGATGCGTCAAGGTCAGAGTGACGGAATTCAAAACCATTTTCTAAAGCTCTTTTGGGGATAACTC
>DLTU01000012.1:0-279 GCA_002500385.1 Candidatus Neomicrothrix sp. UBA7828
TTCTCTTGCGAAAAACCTCACGAGGTTATGGCATGCTTTCACTATGTCTGTTGTGTGGTCCATGACTACAATTGCACCTGAACCTAGCATGGAGCCCGCTTGATCTACTGCAGTCTTTTCTAGGGGTAAGTCAAGATGCTCTTCAAAGAACCACGGCGCTGATGCCCCTCCTGGAATAAATGCTTTAATTTCGTTTCCGTTCCTGATGCCATTTCCGTATTTCTCTCCCATGATCAGGTCTCGGAAAGTCGTTGTACCGAATTCGACCTCATAGACACC
>DLTU01000012.1:610-3136 GCA_002500385.1 Candidatus Neomicrothrix sp. UBA7828
ACCTCATAGACACCCGGATTATTAACATGACCTGAAACTGCAAATATTCGAGTTCCTGTGGATTGCTCGGCGCCAAGCTTTGCGAATTTATCGCCTCCATTGAGAACGATCCATGGGATATTTGCGAGTGTTTCAACGTTATTCACTATTGTAGGTTTGCCATATAAACCTATTGATGCCGGGAAGTAAGGTGGCTTCAGTCTTGGCATTCCCCTGTTGCCCTCTAGGCTTTCAATCAAAGCGGTTTCTTCGCCGACGATATATGCTCCCGCTCCCCAGTGGAGGACGATATCAACAGAGAACTCCGTGTTAAGTATATTTTTACCTACATATCCTGCCTCATAAGCTTCATTTAAAGCTTGGGCGATTCTTTCCTGACCGTGTGCCATTTCTCCCCGAACATAAAGGAAACACTGAGATAGTCCTAAGGCGTAGCAAGTTATTAGGCAACCTTCTATTAGTTGATGAGGGTCTCTTTCTAGGAGAATTCTGTCTTTGTATGTGCCTGGTTCAGACTCATCGCCGTTCACAACAAGATACCTGGGCCATACGTTTTCAGGTAGGAATCCCCATTTGACTCCTGCTGGGAAACCGGCTCCACCTCTTCCAAGCAGTGAAGCTTTTTTGACTTCTTCGTGAACCTCTTGTGGGGAAATTTCTAGAGCTCTTTGAAGCGCTTGATAGCCACCTGATTTAAGATAACCGTCGAGTGTGTGCCCGTCTTCAATACCCCATCTGCTGGTCGTTATTAATGGAGAAGTCATTTGGCTTGTCCATTTCTTTTAAGCCAAACAGGTTCGCTACTTTCATCAATTGACTGAAAACCTGCCTTTCTTCCAGCGGGTATGTGTTGTCTTACTTTTGCTAATGCTCCATGTTTAGGAATCTCAGTTTTTTCTTCTGCTTGAATCCTTTGGACTAGTTCGTCAAATTGGGTTTCAGTTATTTGATTCTGGTAACGATAGTTGATTTGCATGCAGGGAGCTTCAGTGCATGCTGCTATGCATTCAACGCCTTCAAGTGTAAATTTTCCATCGGGAGTAGTTTCTCCTTCACGTATACCAAGCGTTTTCTCAGCATGGTGGATTAGTTGGTCTGCCCCGAGTAAGTGGCAAGATATTCCGTGGCAAATGTTGACTTGGTATTCTCCGTTGGGTTGACGCTTAAACATTTCGTAAAAGCTACAGGTTCCTAAAACCTCTGCGGGTGTGATGCCGATAATTTCGGCGATGTGATTCATCGCTTCATCTGTTACCCATCCTTCCTGTTCTTGGGCGAGATGGAGTAGAGGAATTAAAGCTGATTTTCTGATTGGATACCGGTCAATAATTTCGTTGGCTATTCGGAGGTTATCTTCTGAAAGTCTGCTCATCGGTCAACCTCTCCCATGATTGGGTCAACAGTTGAGATAACTGCAACTGCGTCAGCTACGAGACAATTCTGGAGCATGTGGGGAAGGACTTGAAGGTTAGTGAATGAGGGGCCGCGGATATGCATTCTGTATGGTTTGGGTCCACCATCGGAAACGATATAGCAGCCAAGCTCTCCTCTTGGAGACTCAACGGAGGCGTAAACTTCACCCGCTGGTACTTTGAATCCCTCGGTAAATATTTTGAAATGGTGGATGAGTGCCTCCATTGACTCATCAATGCGTGCTCGTGGGGGGGGAGTTACTTTTTTATCTTGAATTTTGTAATCCCCTTTAGGCATTTTTTCAAGGATCTGCCTGACAATCCGTATTGATTCTCGGATTTCATTAAGTCGTATTGCGAATCTGTCGAAGCAATCGCCGTAGGTTCCGACAAGGACGTCGAATTCTACTTGATCATATTGAAGGTAAGGAATATCTTTTCTCAGATCCCAGGCGTATCCCGTTGAGCGTAATAGTGGTCCCGTTATTCCTAGTGCAAGGCATTCGGCAGTATTGATAACGCCGACGCCTTGAAGTCTTTCATGCCAAATGGGTTGTCCTGTCAGGAGCGTGTCGAACTCATCTAGCCGATCTGGGAGGCTGTCTAAAACTCTTAGGACGTCATCACGCCATCCATCGGGAAGATCAGCTGCAACTCCTCCAGGCCGAATGTAGTTGTGATTCATCCGAAGTCCGGTAATTATCTCAAACAGGCGAAGTACTTCTTCTCTTTCACGCCACCCATAAATCATTGCACCAACTGCGCCCATGTCCATTCCGTTAGTGGCTTGGAACAGTAGATGAGAGCTGATGCGATTTAATTCGCACATTAGCATGCGGATCCAAGTTGCTCTTTCGGGTATTTCTATTTCTAACAATGTTTCTGTAGCGAGAGAAAAGGCTAATTCGCTGAACAGCGGAGATGAGTAGTCCATTCTTGTAACGTTCGTTGGTCCTTGAAGATAACTGAGTTGTTCTCCGGTTTTTTCCATCCCTGTATGCAGGTATCCGATGATAGGTTTACTCCTTAGTACTGATTCTCCTTCCATCTCTAGCGATAAGCGCAGAACTCCATGTGTGGAAGGATGTTGTGGACCCATGTTGATTACCATTCT
>DLTU01000143.1:0-6725 GCA_002500385.1 Candidatus Neomicrothrix sp. UBA7828
GAAACCGTAGCAGAAGAAAATCCAGACGCCATAGCAAAAATATGGGTTGACCCCGTAGATGGCTTAAGTGAAGACCAATGCAAAGCATGGGTTGAAGCAGCCAATTTACCTGCCGAAGCATTCGATGGAACAGTTGATATTCTTCTTAAACTCTATGAAGCATATACAGATGGTGACGCCGACCTCGTTGAAATCAACCCTCTCATTTTGACCCCTGAAGGGAAAGTACATGTTCTTGACGCGAAAGTAACTCTTGATGGCAATTCAGTCTTCCGGCACGAAAATTACGAACAATATGACGAAACACAAACTCGTGACGAACGCGAAACAGCCGCTCACTCGAAAGGCCTACAGTACGTCGGTTTGGATGGAAGCGTCGGTGTCATAGCAAACGGAGCAGGACTAGCGATGAGCACAGTAGACGTCATCAACCAAGTAGGAGGGGAACCTGCAAATTTCTTAGACATCGGAGGCGGCGCCAATGCTGATGTCATGGCCGGAGCTTTGGAAGTCATCAACAATGACCCAAACGTAAAAGCGATCTTTATCAACATCTTTGGAGGAATCACCCGAGGTGAAGAAGTGGCAAATGGGATTCTCGAGGCAATGAAACGGGTTGATATAGAATCCCCGATTGTTATCCGTCTAGATGGAACGAACGCCGATGAAGGTAGAGCAATTCTGAAACCAAACCTGTCGGACAAGTTACTAATGGAAACAACCATGCTTGGTGCTGCCGCCACAGCCGTCCAACTAGCCCAATAGGAGAAACATGAGCATTTTCGTAGATGAAACAACAAAAGTCATATATCAGGGGCTAACAGGATCGCAGGGTAGCTACTACGGTCGACTCAATCGAGAGTATGGGACGCAGGTAGTAGCTGGAACACATCCAAAGAAAGCGGGAACAGATGTTGATGGGGTACCCATCTATGCAAACGTTGTAGACGCAGTCAAAGCAACCGGCGCAACAGCTAGTTGCATCTTCATACCCGCCGCTGGCGTACGCGGCGCTGTCATGGAGGCAGCTGCAGGTGGTGTCAAATTTATTGTCGCTGTCACTGAAGGCGTGCCAGCACACGATGAAGCGATCTTTTACAATCAACTCAAACGTGACTATCCCGATGTACAACTGCTTGGTCCCAATTGTCCAGGAATCATAAGTCCAGGCAAATGCAATATTGGAATTACTGCCGGCCATATTGCTAAACCCGGCGGACCCGTAGGAATCGTCAGCAGGTCAGGCACTCTGACGTATCAGGCACTCTACGAACTCAAACAAAAGGATATTGGAGTCACTACATGTGTAGGTATAGGAGGAGACCCAGTTCCAGGCACTAGCTTTATTGACTGCTTAGAAGCCTTTGAAGCAGATCCAGAGACCAAAGCCATCATGATGATAGGGGAAATAGGTGGATCCGCAGAGGAAGAAGCTGCAGAATACATCAAAGACCATGTTACAAAACCGGTGTCAAGCTACATAGCAGGAGTAACAGCTCCCCCAGGAAAGAAAATGGGACATGCAGGTGCAATTGTGTCCGGCGGAAAAGGAACAGCTAACGCGAAAATGGAAGCATTAGAAGCAGCCGGAGTTCGAGTCGGAAACAACCCAACGGAAGCTGGCGAACTAATGGCTGAGATCGTAGCCACACTCTAATCTGGCGATCACGAAAAATAAAAAAGGTGTCCACATCACGGGCGGATAGGTGATAGGTTCAGCGCGTGCGCATAGCAGTACTTGCATCAGGTAGCGGGACAATTCTCCAAGCAATAATTGAAGCATCAATACCGATACAACTGGTTGTGACAGATAGAGAATGCACAGCAGAAAAAATAGCAACCCACAACAACATTACGCTTGTAAGAGTTGAACGAAATAGCTACGGAAAAGACTTCGATAGAGATAACTACACATGCGAAGTGCGAGATGCACTCATAGGCCACGAAATTGATCTTATTGCCATGGCCGGCTTCGGAACCATTTTAAACAAACCAATATACGATGACTTCTCCAACCGGATCCTCAACACACATCCATCCTTACTCCCCAGTTTTCCGGGTTGGCATGCAGTTGAAGAAGCACTTGAATATGGAGTAAAAGTAACCGGTTGTACCGTGCATATTGCCACAGAAGAAGTTGATGCAGGACCAATACTCGCCCAAGAGTCAATCCCAGTGCTCAAAGACGACACAAAAGAAACACTTCATGAGAGAATAAAGAAAGTGGAACGGCAACTGTACGTCGACACACTCAACAAAATCATTGCAACAAATGGACAAATAGAAAGAGACCAATGAAAGCTTTACTTTCCGTATTCGATAAAATCGGAATTGAAGAATTCGCAACTGGATTACATAATCTTGGTTGGGAACTCTTATCAAGCGGTGGGACAGCTAAACAAATAGCAGAATCAGGCATACCCGTCACCGACGTAGCTGATTACACCGGATCGCCAATCATGCTAGGCCATAGAGTCGTCACCCTTCATCCCAAAGTCCATGGCGGCATACTCGCCGACAGAGAAAACGAAGAACACCAACAGGACCTGATTGATAACGAAATTGAGACAATTGACCTCGTCGTCTGTAACCTATATCCCTTTCAAGCAGAACCTAGTATTGAAAACATAGACATAGGTGGCCCTACAATGGTCAGAGCAGCAGCCAAGAACCATCAATATGTTGGAGTGATCGTAGATCCTGCAGATTATGACGTTGTCCTTGTCGAACTAACAAATGCGGGTTCCCTCTCATCCGGTACCAAACAAATGTTGGCACGAAAAGCATTCGCCCACACGGCAGGATACGACGCAGCGATCGTTAGCTGGATGGATGATACAGACGAAAGTAGCGATGCTGGAGATCCATTACCCGATTCATTACATTTGGCTCTTGACCGTGTTCACGACCTTCGGTACGGAGAAAATCCCCATCAAGTCGGAGCACGATACAAATTTACAAACAGTAGTGGCTGGTGGGACGAAGCGACCAAACTACACGGAAAAGAAATGAGTTACCTGAACTTATTTGATACAGAAGCTGCCTGGAGGCTCGTGCATTCAATGGGTGATGAACCAACTGTCGCCGTAATCAAGCACGCAAACCCCTGCGGCCTCGCAACCCATGATGACATAACAGAAGCATATATTCGCGCAAACGCGTGTGATCCCATATCAGCGTTCGGCGGAATTGTTGCCGTCAATCGAGAAGTCCCTTTGTCTTTAGCTGAAGAAATATCAGAAGTATTCACAGAGGTAATTGTCGCACCCAGCTTTGAGGAAGCTGCAATAACAAAGCTCACTGAAAAGAAAAATATCAGAATCATTGAAGCAAACCCACCAGGATCCCCTTTGTTTGATATTCGTTCAATTGACGGAGGGTTCCTTGTCCAGACATCAGACAGAATTCAACTAGATCGAAATCAATGGGAAATAGCGACTGAAAGAGAACCAACAGTTGAAGAATGGATTGACTTGGAGTTCGCCTGGCGTGTAGCAGCAAGGGTGAGTTCCAACTGCATTGTGTTAGCTAAGGATAGACAAGCGCTTGGAATAGGAGCTGGCCAACAAAACAGAAGAGACGCCGGAGAAATCGCCGCCCAAAAAGCGAAGGGCAGGGCAAAAGGGGGAGCCTGCGCAAGCGATGCCTTCTTCCCATTCACAGACGGGTTAGACGCAGCAATTAATGCTGGCTGTACAGCAGTAATTCAACCGGGAGGTTCTATTCGTGACCAAGAAGTCATTGAAGCCGCCAATAAAGCCGGATTAGCAATGGTTTTCACAGGCGAGAGACATTTCAAACATTAATAACAGAGAAGCAATGCCTACGTTCGCCCCCTCACATCGCATGCTGATAAGCACAAAATTACTTATGCTATCCGTCACCATTCTTCTAGGTATCCTATTTCTTTTTTCCTCGCCAGCATTATCAGAAGACAAAACTACGAATCTATTCTTTGGTACTCATGAAGACGTAATCTGTCCCGTGACTTACCAGTCTGCCCCATCATCAGAGGCTGGAACGGTTTGCGAAAAGAAAACACATATTTGTGACCCGACTCAAAGATCAAAGATTGTTCCTCCGCCCAGACACCTGTTCTTCTATGCGTGGCAATGCTTTCAATACATCAAAGGATTGCCACTAAATGGGCAGACATCATGCCAAGCGATCAGAGCAAATATCTTTCGAAACTCAGACTGCTTCATAACCGTTCATCACAGTTCAAGAACACAAACACTACCCCCAACCAGTTGTTCTATAAGAGGTTACGAGAAGTATGAATGTACTTTCCCTGATGTAAAAAATAATAAATGGATACCAACAATCAATATTTTTGATTCTGACCCCTACAATCCCTTACTTATCCAGTCGTCATGCGTACCCTATGATTCAGCTGGTCGCCCCGTGCAAGCTACTTCTATCTTCATAGAAACCTTTGACAAAATGTGTAACGCAGCTAAAACAGATGGTTTAACCTTCTCAGTCAATAGCTCCTACAGAACTTTCACTCAGCAACAAAACCTTTATTATTTATATGGATTCACCAGAGCACTTCAACCTGAGGAATCTAAACATACCCAAGGACTTGCTATAGACATTGCCAGCGGATCATGGGAATGGTTACATCAAGTCGTTGGATGTCAAAATACTGAATCCGGAACGTTTACTTACCTTTCAGAACCAATGTCGTTCAGAATATATAAGGACGAGTGCGGAAATAACTCAATTATTCTTCCGGTGAAACGCTCCCAACTGTATGGACTATCACCTCTATGTGAAGATCTAAACACAGATGTCCAATGGAGTGATACAAGCGTTGTCAGATGTAGCGGTTATCAGAAAAGTGGACTCAGGTATGAAGCTTGGCATTTTGAACTCGATAGCACATTCAGAATACTTGACTAAGTCACGGGCTACCAAAAATCAAGCGATCAATAAAAATATTCGAGTGCTTATATAGCCAGTGACGTAGATCACCAATAGAGAAATTCTACGATTCTCAAGATCATGTAGACTTAGAAACATGATCAGCAATGACAATTCCGTACCAAAATGGCAAGGCATACACCATCTAGCAATGATCACACCAGACATGGATGAAACTGTTCGTTTCTATTGCGGAGTTCTCGGAATGCCTTTAGTAGCTACACTACGAGCTGGCCCAATGAGGCATTATTTTTTCGAATTAGGACCTGGAAATACCATTGCGTTTTTCGAAGACCCTCGTGCAGAAACCTTTACGAAACCGGCGGGCCTTATGACCCGGACAGATCTTCAGTTTGATCACCTCTCATTTGCTTTACCCACCGAAGAGGATCTCAAATCTCTAATCCAAAGACTTCAAAGTGCTAACTGCGACATCACTACAATCGTTGATCACCAAATCATCAAATCTGTGTACTTCCACGACAATAATGGAATCGCTCTTGAAGCATCATATTGGACAGTTCCTATAGAGGAATTAGGGTTCAAACCTGATGATGAAAGATTATTTGCTGACCCTGAGCCCGTACCAGCAGTAAATGAGCTCGCAAATGGACCATTAACCGAAATTCCAAAGACTAAATTCGCTTCATTCTCATAATGAACCCAGATTCAAACTAAATAATAGGATTTCTGGTCCTCCACGTGGCATTATCAAATTATGGTTGCGATCAAATTAGATGGTGAACGAGTTTCACTAGAACTTAAAAGCACTCTTAAGAAGAGAATCTCCAAACTCAAAGAAAAGTCAATCATGCCAGGTTTGGGAACAATACTTGTAGGTGATGATGATCCATCAAAAAACTATATTGCGATGAAGCACCGAGATTGCAAAGAACTCGGAATGCACTCGGAAGAAATAAACCTTCCTGCATTAACAACCCAAGAAGAAATAATCGAAGCTATAGAAACATTCAATAACAACCCCCAAATACATGCCTTCATAATCCAATACCCTTTCCCCGGAAATCTTGATTATGAAGGAGCACTTCTCCGTGTCCTGCCAGAAAAGGATGCAGACGGCTTGCATCCAGTAAATCTAGGAAAATTAGTGCAGGGAATCCCAGCCCCACTGGCATGCACACCTGCAGGTATACAATATTTGCTTGAACAATACGATGTCCCTATCAAAGGAAAACATGTCGTAATTGTTGGACGAGGCTTAACAATCGGAAGACCACTAGCAAATCTGTTATCTCTCAAAAAAGCAAACGCTAACGCAACAGTCACCGTGGCTCATACTGGAACGGAAGACATTAGTATTCATACAAAACAAGCTGATATTCTGATCGCAGCAGCTGGTTCACCCCACATGATCAAAGCAGACATGGTTAAACCTGGATCAGCAGTCATAGCGGCAGGTGTGAGCTTTGAAGGGAAAAAACTACTTTCGGACGTCGCAGATGAAGTTGATCAGGTTGCTGGATGGTTATCACCAAGAATCGGGGGAGTAGGTCCCATGACTCGAGCGTTCCTTATGGCTAATACCGTTGAAGCTGCAGAGAAGACTGCAGATATCTTTTAGAGTTTTTTCCTTTGCATTTAAGTAACTCATCAGATTTCCTCTACAATCAGGCTATATGGCAGAAAAAATTACAATAAATGATGATCACACACTCAATGTCTCTGACAACCCGATAATTCCTTTCATTGAAGGCGATGGCACTGGAATAGATATTTGGCCCGCTGCAAAACTCGTCCTTGATGCAGCGGCAGGTAAGTACGGTCGAACAATTGAATGG
>DLTU01000136.1:0-206 GCA_002500385.1 Candidatus Neomicrothrix sp. UBA7828
TGTAAATCAACTATGCAATAGACCGCATCATGTGATGACTGATGGTCAACCCAATTTACGAGTGCGCCGAGGAGATTCCCAAGATGTAATTCCCCAGAAGGTTGAATTCCACTGAAAACTCTAGCCATTCGATTAAGGTTAGGTCACATAAAGGCTAAAATGGGTCACTCATAATCAAAATTCCTCTTCGCTAGAGGGTAATATCT
>DLTU01000136.1:496-2384 GCA_002500385.1 Candidatus Neomicrothrix sp. UBA7828
CGCACTTCGCATATGATCTCTCGGGTGCAAGAGAGGACATTAATGTCGTGTTCCCCATTGAAGGCCTTAGAGCTCTCAACCAAGAGGGCATGATCGGATCATTAGCAAACAACTTCTTAGCCTGCATGGGAGGANNCTCTTCGCTAGAGGGTAATATCTGTTTATGTCAGATCAGCGACAAGCGGCAATCAGCTACATTGAGCGCATAACTGCAACATATGATGCACTAGGCTACGAGCACTATCAATGGCACCATAGAAGCACAAAGCCGCCATTTTCCAAGCTGGAAAAGCCGCTGGCAGATTGTAAAGTCGGAATGATCGCCACCGGTGGGGTATATAAAGCTGGCCAAGTCGCATTTCACTATAAGGACGATACCTCTTACAGAGCTATCCCTTCCGATACGAAAGCGTCAAATTTGCGTGCAACGCACTTCGCATATGACCTTTCGGGTGCTAGGGAGGATATTAATGTCGTGTTTCCCATTGAAGGGCTTCGAACCCTCAATCAAGAGGGGTTTATCGGATCATTAGCAGATAACTTCTTAGCCTGCATGGGAGGAATTTACTCCCAGCGAGCAGTAACTGACGACCTAGCACCCCAACTTGTTCAACGATGCATAGACGAAAAAACAGACGTTGTCCTGCTAGTTCCTGTTTGACCGGTATGCCATCAAACCGTGGGTTTGATCTCTCACCAACTTGAGGAAGCAGGAATTACCACAGTTGGCATTTCCACTGCAAAAGACATTACTGAAGCTGTACGCATGCCCCGAGCAGCGTTTCTTGATTTCCCACAAGGATTCACAACAGGAAAACCGAAGGACATGAAGCTGGCCAAAGAGATCTTAAAGTCAGCTTTAAAGCTAGTTGACACTTCGGTTGACGAGATACTTATGGATTTAGAGTTTCGCTGGTCTGAAAACGATGAGTGGAAGGATTCTGTTTTTAGAGTAACAAGCGATGGTCAAGCGACGGACAACAGGCTCACAAGGTCAGCTAATCCGCAATACCAAAATGATCAAGATAGTAAAGAAGCACAGGTTTCTCATAAAGATGGGGAATGTCTAGTATGCATAGGAATTGACTACTAGGTGGCCTCTGAGCGCGCTCTTTTATAGGTTTCTAAGCATCGTGCACGCGCAAAAGAATGTTCAACAATTGGGAATGGATAGTCCTCTCCAAGGCGAACGCTTGTGAGCTCGGGACTTTTCTCGTTTATCTCCCAGGGTGAGTGAATTTGTTTAGAGGATAACGATGCGAGTTCCGGAACCCACTTACGGATATAGATACCTTCCTTATCAAATTTCTCTGACTGACGAATAGGATTAAAAATTCTGAAATAGGGGGCAGCGTCAAAACCGGTTCCAGCGACCCACTGCCAATTCCCAACATTTTGTGAAGTATCGCCGTCCAGAAGAGTATGACGAAAATACTGTTCACCCCACCTCCAATCAATCAGAAGGTGCTTAACCAGAAAAGACCCAGTGATCATGCGAACACGGTTATGCATAAAGCCCGTCTCTTTCAATTCACGCATTCCTGCATCAACGATTGGATACCCTGTTTTCCCTTGAATCCAAAGATCAAATTCTTCGGTATTGTTTCTCCACTCAATTTTGTTATACACAGGGTTCGCGGGTGAACTAACAATCTCTGGTGATGCACTCATCAAGTGCGCATACCAATCACGCCAGGCAAGTTGCCGAATAAACGCTCTTGAAGAATCTGTCTCCTGATCTACCAAAGCAAGGATCTCTCTTGGTCCTATTGTCCCAAAATGCAGATCAGTTGATAGAAGGGACGTCCCTTGGATACTTGGAAAATCTCTTGCCTCCTCATACTCCTCAATTCTGTTAAGGAAAGTGACGAGGCGTTCGTGAGCACCT
>DLTU01000136.1:2785-3484 GCA_002500385.1 Candidatus Neomicrothrix sp. UBA7828
AGAAACGTGGACTTGGGCAGATTTGAGAATTTGGAGTCTCAACGGTCACCCATTTTTTGAAATATGGGGTAAATACCTTGTGAACTGCTCCAGTCCCTGAAACGACTGCTCCAGGAGGTTGAACTAAATTTCCCCAATGCCTAACCACTTTGAGATCCAGAGTTTCATTTATTCTGTCGTCACGGCTTTTACCTACCGGTGAATGGTCGTTGTTGAAATGAAGGCTTCTGGCGCCCCATTCATTCAAAAGATCAGGGAGTGCTTTTCTTGCAGGTCCTTCAATGATCTGCAGGTAACCACCAAGTGACTCTAGCTCAGCTTTTAGAGCCATTAAGTTTGAGAACATCACGTCTTTTTTCCGTTGGGAGGCAGACTCTAACATTGATGGCTCAAGAACAAACATCGGAATCACGTCCCCACCGAAACAAGCGCTATTCCAAGCAGGGTTGTCATTTAAGCGAAGATCTTTACGGAACCAGCACACGGAGATGCTCATACCTTAAAGCTATTGGACGATTACAGCGAAGCGCTAATCCTCACAGACCCATAAGATGAAAAAATTTTGCGTAGATATCTCATTTCTTCACGCTCAGAAGGTCTAGAGTTATCCCCGTGAGTTATGAAGTGGATACACCAGTTTTTGCCGGTCCTTTTGACCTGTTGCTTCATTTGATCTTGCAAGACGAAGTTGATTTATAT
>DLTU01000131.1:0-6789 GCA_002500385.1 Candidatus Neomicrothrix sp. UBA7828
AGCTCTTTTGGGGATAACTCTGGCACTAGTTTCAATCAAGTTTGTAGCTAGCTCACCTCCAAGGAGCAATTTGGGTCCAATCATTGGTATAGGGAAAATAGTTGGTCTGCTTACAGCGCGACCTAGTGATTTCGTAAACTCTAGATTAGTGACTGGATTAGGTGCAGTTAAATTCACAGGCCCAGAGAGATCAGAAGTCAATAACCAAGTAATTAGCCGTATCTCATCTTCAAGAGAAATCCAGCTCCAAAATTGCGAGCCAGAGCCTAGTTTCCCTCCTATGCCTAACTTAAAAAAGGGAAGCGTTTTCTTCATCATTCCATCCTGTGGAGATTGGACTAATCCGGTTCGAAGGTGAGCAACTCGGATTCCAGCCGCTTCAGCTTCGGAAGTCGACTTCTCCCACTGGTCCACGACATCCGATAAAAACCCTGAGCCCCTTGATGAGTCCTCATCTAGCTCTTCGTCGCCGCGATTTCCATAAATCCCGATTGCAGATCCACTTAAAAGAACTAAAGGAGGATTTGCAAGATTTACTATAGATTTTGTCAGTAGCTTCGTTCCTTCCACGCGACTGTTAAGTATTCTGCTCTTCTGTTTTCCAGTCCATCTCCTTGACGCAATATTCTCTCCAGCAAGATGGATGACTGCATCTACCCCTTCTAGCTTTTCTGCTTCTATCTGTCCCGAAGTTGGGTCCCATAAAACATCTCCAGATGTACTGCGACTAACGGATAGAATTTTGTGCCCGTCCTTTTCTAAGGATGATGTGAGCGCTGATCCAATAAATCCAGACGCACCAGTTATAGCAATTAACATAGAAACTCCTTTGGAGTGAACAATTCTAATTGATTGTATTAAACCAAGTGACTTCTTGCATAGTATGTGACGCCTAACACCCTCGCAGTTTTCTATGTAGGTATTTCTATGTAGCTATGGCAAACTTAATTATGAATTCCGATGATTTAGACGAACAGATTTTGTCCGATTTAGATGAAGCTAAAGTAAAAGGTTCGGGCGCTGTGATTCTAGGCGCTGCGATGCTGGCAGTAGGCGAAATTATAGAACCTGAAAAGACTTCTGTTGAAATTACTGAGGTTTCAGATGATCATGTTCCTGATAAGGGATTGGATCTAAACTTCGGTGACCTGCCACCTTTGGGTTAACAGGTTAATTACAAAGTTTTAGTCGTCGCGATAGGTCACTTTGCCATATTCCCTTTGGGTCAAATTCTTTCTTTATGGCTTTCCAATGTGCGAGTCTCGGATACATTTTTCCTAAGAGGCCTGAATCAACACACGAGTCTTTCGCTAGATAGACGCGCCCTGTCGCGTTAGCGATCAGGGGGTTATATCTACTTATATAGTTGTATGAGTCTTGGTTAGCCGGTAAGTCGATAGCTAACGTCCACCCTGGAGAGCAGAAGGACAAATAGCTTTCGCTAGCCTCACCGCATCTTTTAAGTACGGCTAATGACGGAAGCGCGCTGGTTTTTCTAAATCCCATAATAATTTCTTCGAGAAGTGGGGTTTCTTTATCGGGCAGAATAAATTGCCACTGAATGAGTCCAGATTTTCCGTAAAGTTGATTCCAGTTGCGGATTCTGTCGAGAGGGAAAAGGTAATTTCGTATTGATGTAACTCTTATGTCTTTAGCTTTGGATGAGACTAGGTATTTTAAGTTATTATGTGCTCTGCAAATTCGGGGTGTAACCATGTTCACGTTTTGTGGTTTTGGGAGATGTATTTGATTGAAGCGCTTTGATTTCTCTCTAGCTTGCCCATGTTGATAGAGAGAAGCTGATTTTACAATCCCCCTTCCGGGTTGATGTGAAGTGAGAAGGTCAAGCCATGCAACAGCATATTCTTCTGAGGCAGTGGCATCCTCAAAACCATTTAGGAGTCTTGAGAGGTTCTCGTAGCACTTGGTTTGAACTTGGACAGAGGTGCCAGCGATTCGCTGCAAACGAAAGGTTGCGCTTGTGATTAAGCCGGTGAGTCCTAATCCACCTATTGTTGCCCAGAATAACTGATTTTCTGTTTCTCTATTGCAGCGGATAATTGAGCCATCAGAGATCATTACACTAAGTTCTTCGCAACAAGATGCGATAGATGATTGGTGCCAGTGATTCTTGCCATGAGCATCAGCTGCAAGTGCACCACCAATCGTGATGTGCTGTGAGCCGGGGATTACGGGAAGGATCCACCCAAGGGGAATAGTTGCGTCTAAAAGCTGTCCTATGGACATTTCTCCCTTGACGTTGATTAGGCCAGATATAGGCACTTCTAAATTTTCCAAATCATGTTGCTGTTTGAGTGAGATCATTAGCCCATCAGCAACTAATGCTTGATCCCCGTAACTTCGTCCTGCTCCTCGGGGGATAACGCTTGAAGGCTTAGAGTTCACAATAGTTTCTTGTGCATTTGCTATCCGAGAATGTGTTCGGTGTTCAGCAAAAGTCCTTTTGTTATTTCCCCAGCTATGGAAAATGTTCTTAGGCATAAACGGACCCCAAAAAGCTACTGACCCAAATAATAGCAAGAGACCTTAAGTACGGATCAAGTAGTATCTGCGTCGTTGGATCTTCAGCATTTCCAGCTAGAGCCAATCTAAAGAAGCGAAAGCAGCCAAGTAGTAGCGATATAAATGAAATCAGCACTAAAAATAAATTGATATTGCTACTCTGTACAAACCAAGCCAAGTATCCAAGTATCCCACCGCATGAAGATAGAATCATCACATTACGAAGAAAAACGCTGGAGTACCGAGCAAGGACATGACGTTGTGAAGAAATCTCATGGGAAATAAGCTCAGAATGCCTCTTGCATCCTGCTAAGAAAATCGAAAAGCACGAAATCACGAAAAGGAAAACCACCGTAAGTTCTGTATCGGTTGCAGCACCACCTAAAGCAGCCCGTAATCCAAACCCAGAGGCAATAAATAGGAGTTCAAGAACAGCGATTCGCTTTACATACAATGAGTAAAGAATGTTCATTGAAAGGTACGTTGAAATTATCAGGCCTGCTGCAAGCCCATAAAAGTAAGCGAATACCGTAGAAAGAGACCCCAGAGCAATAGAAACCGCCAAGCCCAACCCTACCGGTAAGGATCCCGATGCTATTGGGCGAAATGATTTTATAGGGTGCTGAGCATCCATCTTCCGATCAAAAGAATCGTTGACTAAATAGATACAAGCTGCCGCACCAGAGAATATAAAAAAGGCCCCCAAGGATTTCTGGAATACCTCCAGTTGAAAGAAAGTTCCAGCCGCCAACGGCGCAGACAATACTAAAGCATTCTTCATCCACTGTTTTGGTCTAATGGCAATGAAAACCTGCTTCATTAAGTGCATAATGATCAACATAGCAAGATGCCTAGCGAAGTGTGATAGGCAGCCAAAAAACAGAATGCGAATCAAATCCTGATACTACTTCTTTAAAAAGCCTAGATCGCACTAGAATTTAAATATGAGCACCAGAATGTTAATCACAGTTTCACTCCTTTGTGGGCTTACGATACTGTTAGCATTCACAGTTCAAGTATTAGTTGCTTCGTGAGTATGAAAGTAGCGAAATAGTAATGTAGCGCCTAACAGCGCTAGATGGACAAGAGTTGTTATGAGTCGAGAAAAAATACAATTTGATGTGGTCGTAATCGGAGGCGGTCCCGGCGGTTATGGCGCTGCTCTTTATGCATCTGCGGCAGGTTTGGAAGTTGCTCTCATTGAAAATGTCAAACTCGGGGGTACGTGCTTAAATGTGGGTTGCATACCAGCGAAAGAACTTCTTGAAACAGCTTCAGTCCTAAGAACAGTCCGTCACGCCGATGAGTTTGGAGTACAGATTGGCGATCCGCGACTTGATTTAATAAAAACTATGGAACGTAAACAGGCTGTCATTGACCAATTAATAGCTGGGGTCGAAGGGTTGCTCAAGAATCGCAAGGTCTCCGTTTATAACGGAACAGGAAGCCTCCTGTCGAAAACAGAGGTGAAAATAGTATCTGAAGGCCATTCAGAAATTCATCTATCTGCTCGGAATATTATTCTTGCAAGTGGTTCAAGGCCTCGCACGATCCCCGGTTTTGAGATTGATGGAAATCAAATTCTGACCTCAGATGAATTGCTTTCTATCACGGAAGTTCCCAAATCAGTAGCAATCATAGGGGGAGGTGCTATTGGCGTAGAGTTCGCATCGACGCTTAATGATTTTGGGGCTGAGGTAACGCTAATCGAAGCATTGCCACAAATACTGGCGTCTTGTGACAGGGATTTATCAAAAACAGTAGCTCGCTCATTTAAAAAGCGTGGCATAAATGTGTTGGCCGGAACGAAAGTACTTGGTCATTCAAAAAATAGTGAGGGAATCGAAATAAAAATCGATACCGGTTCAGTAAGTGTTGAGAAAGTAGTTATATCAGTAGGCCGACGACCCTTCGCTGATCTATTGGAGTTGGGTAATGCAGATCTAGTAACTGACGAATCTGGTTATGTCCCAGTTGATGACTTCTGTCGAACAAAGCAAAAGGGGATTTATGCTGTTGGTGATTTGATCAATTCTCCTCAATTAGCACACGTTGCTTTCGCAGAAGCAATTATGGTTGTTAAAGATATCTGTGGGGAAATCGTCTCTCCAGTAGATTACGACAAGGTGCCTTGGGCAATTTATTGCCATCCTGAAGTAGCCTTTGCGGGTCTGAGTGAAGAAGAAGCTTTAGCACATGGCTACGAAATCCTTGTTTCAAAACACCGCTACAGCGGAAATGGGCGAGCCATGATAGTTGGTGAAACTGAAGGCCTTGTTAAAGTTATCGCAGAGAAAACAGATCAAGGAACTGCAGGGCAAATTCTGGGAGTTCATATGGTGGGTCCATGGGTGACAGAGCAATTAGGGCAAGGATATTTGGCGATTAACTGGGAAGCCACCGTTGATGAAATTGCTGAATTTATACAGCCTCATCCCACGATGAGTGAATTATTCGGAGAAACTGTTCTGGCATTAACAGGTCGCTCTCTTCATGGGTAGCAAAAAACTATAGAAACCGTCTACTTTCTTATTAAACTGTACATAAGGTCTAAATCCAAAGATAGGGATGATTGAAACAGCACTAAATCCACTGAACATCAGATGGTTAGGAAAAGTATCTTATAACGATGCGCTTGCCGTCCAAAAGGCTTTATTCAATAGAGGCTCTGAAAATTACTTATTACTTCTAGAGCATCCTCATGTCTTTACTTTGGGTGTTAGGGGAGATACATCAAATATTCTGGTGAATCCATCAGATATTGGCGCAGATCTAGTCAAAACAAATCGGGGTGGAGACGTTACCTATCATGGGCCAGGACAGTTAGTCGGATATCCAATTTTGAACCTTGCAGGTAAGCGGGGCGGAGGAATGGCTGACACGGTAGCGTACGTTAATTCTGTAGAGGACCTAATCATTGAAACCTTAGCTCACTTAGGTTTGAAGAATTGCGGAAGACTGGATCAATATCCCGGAGTATGGGTTAACCCTAATAGTGGTAACCCCCGAAAGATTGCTGCAGTAGGTGTGAGACTAACAAGGGGAAGAACCATGCATGGATTCGCCTTAAATATTGAACCTGACATGAAGTACTTCGATTCAATAATTCCATGTGGGATAAAAGATAAGACAGTTACCTCTTTATCCAAAGAGGGAATTGCTACACCGATGGCCGAAGTGGTCGAAGTAATAGCAGAGTTGGCATCCAAACAATGGGGTAAAGGGAATTCCAGACGCATGGATGTCTCATGGCGAACTTCACAAAGCGAACTAAGCCCCTTTTCCAAGGGTGAAGGTCCTGGAGAGATCCCAAAGCCAGTTGAAGATGGTGCGCCCGATGTTCCTCAACCTGTAACAATCGGGCGGAAAAGCATAAAGCAAAGGCGAGCAGAAATTGCTATAGGTAGAAAGCCAGAATGGATGCGGGTCAAGGCCAATATGGGCTCAGAATACAGGGAACTTAAAAGGTCAATTCGCTCTCTTGAATTAACAACAGTCTGCGAGGAAGCTGGTTGCCCCAATATATTTGAATGCTGGGGGCAGGGAACCGCAACTTTCATGGCACTTGGTGAGCGTTGTACTCGTGCTTGCGGATTCTGCCTAGTTGACACACGAAAACCACAAGCAGTTGATCATGACGAGCCAAAGCGAATAGCAAAAGCGGTCAATCAGATGAGTTTAGAATATGCAGTGATTACCATGGTTGCTAGAGACGATTTAGAAGATGGGGGTGCAAACCACATCAGAGAAGTAATTAATGAAGTCAGATCTCTCAACCCTCAAACAAGTGTGGAGGTATTGATATCTGATTTGAAAGGTAACCCTGATGACCTACAAACTGTCTTCTCAGCGAAGCCTGATATCATGAACCATAATATTGAGACTGTTCCTCGTCTCCAACGACAAGTTCGACCGTCAGCTGGATACGCTCGTAGCCTAGCTGTGCTTGCCCTAGCAAAAGAAGAAGGATTGGTTGTTAAATCATCGATAATGGTGGGGCTTGGTGAAACCGGGCAAGAAATGTTTGATACTCTCAAAGACCTGAAAGAAATCGGTGTTGATATCGTCACAATCGGACAGTACCTCCGACCCACCATGAATCACCTTCCAGTTCAGCGATGGTGGACTCCTGAAGAATTTAATGAGCTCAAGACGATAGGGGAGGCTTTAGGGATACCCCATGTTGAGTCAAGCCCATTGACACGAAGCAGCTACCATGCCAAAGAAGCTGAAACTTTAGCAAAAAATAAAGCAAACTCATTAACT
>DLTU01000131.1:7120-11558 GCA_002500385.1 Candidatus Neomicrothrix sp. UBA7828
ACATTGGAAGTAAGTAACATGAGCGAATGCAGAGAGAACGAAGCATTTTGAATGTTTGCTGAACGAATTACCAAAGTGCAGAACCTTATGCGTTCAAATAACATTGATGCACTGTTATTGTCAGTTGGAGCTGATTTGCCATATTTCATCGGCTACGAAGCAATGCCTTTGGAGCGACTCACCATGCTTGTCATTAGAGACGAAGGTAATCCGATGCTCGTTATCCCCCAACTGGAAAGGGCGAGAGTCGCCGAACGTCCAACTATTTTCAATATTTGTGAGTGGGGGGAAACAGAAGACCCCATAGAGATAGTGGCAACAGCTCTGACCGGGTCAATCCGAGTCGCAATTGGAGATACTACATGGACTCGATTCACAATCGAGTTGCTGAAACGAATGCCGAGTATTGACTTATTGAGGGCAAACCCAATTACTAGCCAGCTGCGTTCAATTAAAAGCTCCGAGGAGCTAGACAGATTACAACAAGCAGCAAACGCAGTAGATAAGATTGCTGATCGCCTTCAAAATGGGCAAATAGAATTAATAGGGAAAACGGAAAAGCAAGTTTCCGAGGAACTAGGTCGTCAGATAATTGACGAGGGACATAATAAAGTCAATTTTGCAATCGTCGCAGCGGGAGAAAATGCAGCAAGCCCGCATCATGAAGCAGGGGATAGGCGCATTCAGAAATCTGAAATCGTTCTCTGTGATTTCGGAGGAACAATGTATGGTGACGATGGAGTCGGATACTGCTCAGATCTCACACGCTGTGTGTGGACGGGTAATCCCCCTCAAGAATTTGTCGAAATGTATGCAGTGCTTCAGGAAGCTCAGCAAAAGCAAGTTCAGGAAGCTATTCATGGAACGCCAGCCCAGCAGATTGACAGGGTGGGGAGGCAAGTCATATCAATGGCAGGGTACGGAGATTATTTTGTTCACCGAACTGGTCACGGAATTGGAGTGGAAGCACACGAAGAACCATACATAGTTGAGGGCAACATTAACCCAATACAGTCTGGCAACGTTTTCAGCATCGAACCTGGAATCTATATTCCTAATAAATGGGGGATTAGGTTAGAAGATATTGTCGCAGTAACTGAATCTGGGCCGCTTCCACTTAATACCGTTAATCACGACCTCGCTACCTATTAATCTAAGATGATTGATTTTCAGGCATCAACCTTTCTTTTGCAATGGGCCACGGGAGGTCTACTCTTCCTTTGGGTCTCAGGTAAGACAAGATTGATAGGGCTTGGATTTGGATGGACAACACGGATTACGTACCTAGTAATTGCTGGAATAGGGCTGATAGTCGGAGTGATGGGGGAAACACTTTGGCTGAGAGAAATTTCGAGTATAGGTCTCCTTGCCGCAACAAGCTTTGCCCTTCTCGTATCTGTAGCTAGGAGAAAAGCTGGGGTTAAAGGGCAGCGAGAGTTGCAGAAATCGCGAACAGAACGGGTTTCAGCGATGTTAGGTGATAGAGAACACATAAATGAAGTAAATACAGTCTCAATAAAAGAATTTCCACCGATATTGGATCTAATAGCCCCTGTTATCGGAACTCTGGGACTTATAGTCGGTGCAATAGATGCTGCAGGATCTATATGGTTATCGGTAGCGAGAACCCTAGTGGGGGCGGCATTCTTGGGCGCAGTATCAAATTCGATGCTTCTGGGCCACTGGTACCTAGTCCAACCCGGACTTTCGCGTGACCCAATCTTTTCATTAGTGAATTGGACAGGCGTACTTTGGCTTCCTGAACTAGTACTATTATGTATCCCAACTGGAATGTTCTCAGTCCTCAATGGGACTATAGACGATAATTACAATGGACTCCTTGGCTGGTTTTGGGTTGCATGTGTAGCAGCGACAATATGCTTAGTCGGAGTTACCAGAATGGCACTGAAGGAAAAGGAATACTCAGCCGTAATGGCTGCTACAGGCTTAATGTACCTAGCTATTCTTACCGCATTTGGGATGGACTTGGTAGCAAGAATACTCCTTGATGCTTGACTTCACCTTCAAATTAAAAGTCGCTAAAATGAAAGAAAGATTTTGAAGCAAATGACTGAAGAAAAACCCCCAAAAGGAAGCAAGCTAAAATTTATAGCTTTCGGAGCACTAATCCTTCTTGCTTTAATCTTATTTCTTGCCTGGTTTTTTATAATCCGCGACACTTCACCTGCTTCAGTTACGAGCAGCGAAGCCACAGACGCGCGAAATGAAACACTTTCTACTTGTTCTGAAGTGGGAACAGAAGATATTAATGGAACATGGTTAGTAGCGACGGACTGTGGGACCTTTGACCAGAGTTGTTTAACAGAAGTCTGTGCAACGTCGTTTGCAGGTTTTCGGATTAAAGAGGAACTCGTTGGAGTAGGGGGGAAAACGGTTGTTGGAAGAACTCCAAATGTCACAGGTGCACTCGTAATTGGTGAAAAGTTGATCAATTCTGAACCTGGTCGTCCACTAATAACTGTTGATATGGCAAGCCTAATGACAGATAATGTGGCAAGGGACAATGCGCTTAGAAATCAGGCTATCGAAACCGCGAAGTTCCCCATAGCGATATTCGAAATCAACGAACCCATTGATTTCACTAATGAAACGGACTTGGCCGCAGGATTTACTCAAGAGATAACTGGACTACTGACCATACATGGAGTCAGTAGAGAAGAGACAGTAACTGTCTCTGCATCATTTAACGGGAATACCATTCTTATTTTCGGGGAGTTGGGACCAATAATGTTAAGCGACTACGACATAGAAAAACCCCGATCAGCAGTTGTGCTCTCAGTCGAAGATAATGCGTCAATGGAATTCCAGATCTTCTTCAAAAAAATAAGCTAAGCGAATACCGAGAGGCGACAAAGCGTGACAAAGCTAAAGAAACCGCTATCGTCAAACATATGAAAATCTACACAAGAAAAGGTGATGATGGGACAACAGGCCTGTTTTACGGTGGGCGGGTCAAAAAAGACTCTCCACTTCCTTCGGCCTACGGTCAGGTAGATGAGGCTCAAGCAGCTATTGGTCTTGCAAGGGCTCAAATCAGTAAAGGAAGCGAACTTGATAACCTCTTAGTCCAAATTCTCAGAGACCTCTGGGTTTTAATGGCTGAACTTGCCACACTTCCAGAGAACCGAGACAAGCTTGAGCCTGAAACTAGCTTAACGACTTCAAATATGGTGCATAGACTGGAGGAAGCCATAGACGAATTTTCTGAAAAGTTTGAAATGCCAAGCGAATTCATCGTGCCTGGCCAGAACCCAGTAGCAGCCCACTTTGACTTCGCACGAACTGTAGTCCGAAGAGCAGAGCGAGCCGTACTGGCAATTGAGGCTGAAGATTCAAATGTAATGCCATATCTCAATCGGTTATCAGACCTTATGTGGATCATTGCACGTACCCAAGAAAAGAAATCCCTGACAGCGAAAGAAAAGAAGGAATAAATGTCTATTGAAATTAAGAACTCAAGCTCAATACCAGCGAGGTCAGATCTACTTGCACGCGTCGTAACCGCAGAAGAGATCGCTAGTCACCCACCTGGTTTAGATACCGATTATCTTTCTTCTCAAGCATTTGAGGCGAAGGAGGGTCAAGTAATCTTTACGAATGGAAGCGACTACTCCACAGCGTTAATAGGGCTAGGCGAAGACGCTCATGTGAGTACAGAAAAATTTCGACAAGCTGGAGCTTCCCTTCTACGCGGAATCAAGAACTTTAAATCTATAACGTTTGACGTAGGCGAAAGTAGCATCGTAAAGGAGAGCAAAGCCGCAGCAATTCAGGCATTTCTTGAGGGTGCATTATTGGGAGACTATGAATTCACTGCCCTAAAATCTAGCCCCCCGAAACCAGTGAAGCGCACAATCACTATTCTCGGGTCGGGTAGTGGAATTAAATCTGCGATAGCTCGAGCAGAATCTATTTCTAGCGGTGTAAATACTGCTCGCGATTTCGTAAATCTTCCAGGAGGCGATTTAACGCCCGTAGTTTTTGCAAGAAAAGCTACCGCACTCGCAAAAGAAAATGGCTTGAGTGTGAAAGTTCTAGATGGCCCTGCAATAAAGAAAGCGAAGATGGGTGGCATACTTGGCGTTAATAGAGGTTCCACGCAGCAGCCGAGATTTGTGCAACTCACCTATAAACCAAATAAGAGTAACGGAAAGCATATCATTCTCGTAGGTAAGGGAATAACCTTCGATGCTGGAGGGCTCTCTATCAAAACTGCACAAGGGATGTCAACAATGAAGTGCGATATGGGTGGTGCAGCTGCAGTACTTGGCGCCATGATAGCAATAGGGCAGATAGCTCCGAATGCTAAAGTAACCGGTCTTATGCCGCTCACAGACAACATGCTCGGGGGAGATGCAACAAGGCCAGGGGATGTTCTCCACATAAAGAATGGCAAAACAGTTGAAGTTCTCAACAC
>DLTU01000131.1:11889-12542 GCA_002500385.1 Candidatus Neomicrothrix sp. UBA7828
GATGCAGAGGGAAGACTCATCTTGGCTGATGCTCTCTCTGTGGCTTCTAAAATGAAAGCCGATGCAATAGTTGACTTAGCAACATTAACAGGCGCTTGCATGGTAGCTCTGGGCAGTCAATATGCTGGTTTGATGGGAACAGACGAATCTCTCATAGAAGCTATCGAAAATGCAGCTGAGCAGACAGGGGAGCGAGTATGGCACCTTCCATTGCCAGATGAATATAGAAGCCAACTTGATTCAAATGTCGCAGATGTTAAAAATATCGGAAGTAATTGGGGAGGTGCCTTAACAGCCGGTTTATTTCTCAAAGAATTCGTATCCGAAGAGATTCCATGGGCACATATTGATATTGCAGGACCGGCTTTTGCAGACGCGGCATGGGGTGAGCACCCGAAAGGTGGAACAGGTTTCGGAGTCCGCTTGCTTATCGATCTAGTTGAGAATTTTTAGACCTTATACGGAAGGCAAAGTCATACGTTAATACAGCATAGGCAAGTATTGACCCTGAAATAAGAATCGCCAAGTATCCCAAACCCCACCAATTGCGCGAACTTACTTGTTCCGCAAGTCCATCAACCCCAACAGCGCTTAAAGAGGCAATCAGCAGAGCAAAATTCATGAGGAGATGACTTCGTGAAGTCGGGACTTCG
>DLTU01000020.1:0-4085 GCA_002500385.1 Candidatus Neomicrothrix sp. UBA7828
GATGAGAGTGGCAACACATATCCGAAAATTTCAGGTGATAACCTAGCTGATGAAATTGATGACATGTTGTGCGACTTATCAACTTCTGCGAGCACCTTGATTCACAGCGACTTACGAGCAGACAATCTTCTTTTCAATACTTCAGGAGATGGAGTGATGATCGTTGATTGGCAAGGCTGTAGCTTTGGGCCATCGTCATTTGATATCACCTACCATATGATTCAATCACTTACGATAGATGACCGTCGACAATATGAAACTGAGTTGCTTAATCACTATATAAATTCTTTAGAGTCTTTCGGACATCAAATTACGACTGATGAAGTGCACAAGTTATATAGAAATTCTATTTTGTACAGTCTCAGTATTGCTTGTGCAGTGCCACTAATAAATGATATTGAGAAACCCCGAGTGAAGGAATTAGCCTTCTCTATGGCTTCTCGTACTTTAGCTGCTCTGGAAGACCACGATATAGACTTTGGTCAAAGGGCCTAACGCAATCTATTATTGACTAGAGTCTTTCAAGCAGCTTAACAAGAGCTATCTGAGTCTTTAAAGTGATGTCGTTTGAGAAGATACCTTCATAAATCCACCCCTGCATCACTGTTCGGAAAAAGATTATCTGTAACTCGTCTGTTAATTTGTTCAACTCCCCTGTTTTCCTTCCAAGACTTATTAGTGATGAGTAAAAGAACTCTTGGAAACTCTCTCGAACTTCAACTTTTTCTCGTAATTCAGGATGCCGATACAACTCGGAGGGTGTCCTGTAAAGAAAGTCTATGAATTCTGGAAATTCTTTTGAGATCTGAAGCATTCTACTCATAGATCCCTCAATGGCATCAGCCATAGTAGGAGAATGGAGGTGCTGGACAATTTGTGGATAAATTTCATTAGATGTTGCTGCGAACACTGCTGCGTATAATTCAACCTTGCTTTCAAAGTAGTGACGTAGGGCTGTTGGAGTGTACCCAGCCTCTTTAGCAACTGAGGTCATCGCAGTTCCTGTGTACCCTAATTTAGCAAAGTGTGTTCTAGCAACCCTTATGAACGCTGCTCTAGCCACAGCTGAATCTGTAGCAAGGGGGCGTCCGCTAGAACGACTCTCAACCATGAGATGATCTTAATAGATGGTTTCAGGAAAGATGCCTTTAACTATCGAGAATTCAGCAGGTGCTCAAACATTGCGAGTATAGATTCAGCACTTTTAGGAATCTCTTCTTGCCTGAAATGCCTTTCAAAGAACCAACCCATAACAATTGATCTGATGAGTTCCGTCGCCTCATCTTCAGATAGAAAATCGATTTCACCGCTTTCAATTCCAATACAAGCTAATCTGCGGAACGTTCTATCCTGATGGTTAGCGCGTTGTTGTAATAAGTCTGAAAACTGTGGGTGCATTCTGGCTTCAATAGGAAGAGAAGCTAAAAAGTCAGAGAAAGAAGGTAAATCAGTTGCTATCTTACGACTATTCTCTAATAAGTTTGCCATAGCTTCGAGCAGAGTTTTTGCTTCCTCTGCTGGAATAACAGAATCCCAAATAGCACTTGATGTCTGTTTAAAGACTTCTGTATAAAGCTTTTCCTTGCTTTGGAAATAGTGGTAAATCGCACTGGGAGCGATGCCTACATTTGCTGCAATTGACGTTATGTTAGCTCCGTCGTAACCGTTCGCGGCGAACTCGATGCGTGCCGCGTCAAGGATTTTCGTCTTCGTTTGTTCGCTATCTGCTCCAGCAGGTCTTCCACGCTTTGACATTTAATTAATTTCGTAATTATCAGAAAGTTATAAAGTTAGAGCGAAACAACTTTTCCTCGTGCTTCCGTATCCTGCCACTTAAGGAATTTTCGTTCCATCATTCCAATGATTGCATTGAATGCAAGGGCGAGGCCTGCAAGGATTGTGATTAATGCGATAGCGTTGCTCATACCAAAGTTATTCGTTTCGGAAAGCAAACGCTGACCTAATCCTCGTTTTGAAACGATGAACTCTCCGAGGACAACGGCGAGTATGGAATAAATTGCAGAGAGCCGCAGAGCTCCAAATAAGGGGCCAAGAATACCTGGAATAACCACAAATCTAAATTTCTGAGCCTGCGTTGCCCCCATAGATGTTGCTACAACATCAAGGTCTGGATCAACACCACTTACAGCTGCCTGGACCGGTATTTGGACGATAAAGAAAACAATTATTGTGGCCAACGCAACTTTTGAGGCTATGTCAACTCCGTACCAGAGGATGAGTATAGGAGCAAGCGCAATCTTTGGAACAGCATTTGTGAAGATCAGGAAGGGAGAGAGCACTTTTGCTACTTTCCTGAAACTCCCAAGTAGTAACCCTACGATAAATCCTAAACCGGAGCCAATAACAAAACCCAAGAGGGCTTCTTGAAGTGTTACCCAGAAATCGGACCAGAATAGAGAATCATCCCATATATCGAATAAGAACTCCCCTGCTTCGCTGGGTATTCCTTGAAATAGTGGGACAATTTCAGGAAAGAGCTCATAATCCCAACCAAGGAAAGAGAATGGGCTCCACCCTTTGAAAATCCATCGCGTTTCCCAGACCCAGATAATTAAAGCGAGTATACCAATTCTAACGAACTGCACGGGTAAATCGATAGCTTTGAGTATCCGTTGCCATTTAGGCACCTCCGTGATCACCGACATATCAAACCGCTCTGGTTGAGCATTTGGTTCTTCTAAATTGCTTGTTTCGTTGTTGCTTTCGTCGGGTGAAGTTGTATCAGATGATTTCATCGCGAAGTTCCTTCCATATCCTATGTTCTGCATCTTTAAACTTCTCGTCAAATCGCAGTTCGTCTATCACTCGTGGTCTTGGTAAATCGATTAACGTGTCGCTTTTAATTCTGCCGGGTCGTGCTGTCATTACAATGACGCGATCCGCTAGCAATACGGCTTCCTCTAAGTCATGGGTTACGAAAATCACTGAACTATCGCCGGCATTTTCCCATAGGTTTATGAATTCCCCTTGAACTTTTATGCGAGTTTGAGCGTCAAGTGCTCCAAATGGTTCATCCATCAGCCATAAATCTGGTTCAATTGCTAATGTCCTTGCAATTGCGACTCGTTGACGCATTCCTTGCGAGAGTTGCGAGGGGTAAGAATTCTCAAATCCGTCAAGGTGGAGTAGAGAAATAAGTTCATGGGCGCGCGCTCTTCTTGTCGCTTTATCGACTCCGTGGATTTGTAATCCCATTTCGATATTTCGTAGCGCCGTTCTCCATGGGCTAAGTGCAGAGCGTGCAAGCATGTAGCCTACGTCTCGACTTGGCCCATCTACTTCTTTACCGTTTCGTTTCACTGATCCAGCTGTCGGTGGGATTAAACCTGACAGCATATTCAGGACTGTTGTTTTACCGCATCCACTGGGTCCAACGATAGCTACGAATTGGCCTTTGGGTATTGCAATATTGATGGTGTCCACTGCGAGGACCGGATTGTTTCCTTCACCACCGAACACTAATGAGACATTTTCTATATCAACAGCATTAGTCATAATTTTAAATTCCTGTATTGAAAATCTTTTAAAAGGTTTTTCGGGGCCAGTGCATTAGCACTGGCCCCGATTAATTATCTAAGAACCAACTACGAATTTATTCGCAGCTTAGGTTCTGAGCTACTTCCTCAGCAGCGAACAGTCGGTCGGTTTTCCCGACGTCGACAGAAATTTGGCTGATCGTTTCGATCTGTCCAAATTGTATGTCACCTGTAGGGCTGAATCCATTTTGGTACTTCTCGATAAGCGCCGGTATTGCCGCATGAAGACCTTCAGCTAAACGTGTTTTAGCTATTTCTCCAGCTTGTTCCGCATTAGCGGGGTCAGCTAGCCAAGCTATAGCTTCTACAGTTCCTGACTTGTAGGCACAAAGTTCAGCTTGCTTATTCGCAAATGTATCTGCACTAGTCATATAGACAAGGCCTGGCCAATCAAGTCCTGGAGGCCCTTCGCCTCGTTGGATCGAGAATGGATTAATTCCGAGTCCAGTGTTAACAGCAAAAACTTGGAATGGATCGAATGTAACGGTCCAATCCGTGTCATTAGATTCAAGAGCTGGAAGTGGTTGT
>DLTU01000158.1:0-3988 GCA_002500385.1 Candidatus Neomicrothrix sp. UBA7828
AAAAGCGAAATCAGCTTTATGACCTAGGATAGAAATGGAAATAATCTGCACATTATCCGGATTTCTTTTACCAATAACTTCTACTAATTTTTCTGCGTCAAAGCTTTGGTTTGTTTTGCAAAATAAATGCAGCACACCGAGACCGGTAGTCGGTATGAGTGGTTCCATAGGGAAAGTGTAGTTAATTTACAAGCGCTTTACGCCCGTAAAGTAACTAGAAGTCCATATCTGGCATGCCTGGCATTGCATCAGCATCATCTGGGGCGTCAGCGATTACGGCTTCAGTGGTCAGGAATAAGGCTGCTATTGATCCAGCATTTTGCAGTGCGGACCTAGTTACTTTAGCAGCATCAATAATTCCAGCTTTTACCAGATCCTCATACTCACCGGAGGAAGCATTCAATCCATTTGCACCGTCGAGATTACGAACCTTTTCTACTATGACGCCTCCCTCGAGACCGGCATTAATAGCAATCTGATTCAACGGACCTTCAAGTGACTTAGCCACCAGTCGTGCTCCTGTATTCTCATCTGGGTTGCCTAAACTTTCAGATATCGCTAATACAGCTTCTTGAGCTCTCAATAAAGTCACTCCTCCACCTGCAACAACGCCTTCTTCGATTGCTGCCTTCGTCGTGGATACTGCGTCCTCAATTCGGTGCTTCTTTTCTTTTAACTCTACTTCAGTAGCTGCTCCAACTTTTAGAATAGCTACACCACCGGAAAGTTTTGCCAAGCGCTCTTGGAGTTTTTCGCGATCGTAATCTGAGTCTGTATTCTCAATTTCTGCTTTAATCTGGGCAATTCGACCATCAACATCTTCCCGGCTACCAGATCCCTCAATAATTGTCGTTTCGTCTTTTGTGATAACTACTTTTCGCGCTTCACCAAGTAGATCTAAGGTTGTCGCATCCAGTTTTAAGCCCACTTCTTCACTTATTACCTGACCTCCTGTCAAAATAGCCATGTCTTGCAACATAGCCTTGCGGCGGTCTCCAAAGCCAGGGGCTTTAACACTTGCGGAAGTGAAAGTTCCACGGATCTTGTTAACTACAAGAGTAGCTAATGCTTCCCCTTCGACATCCTCTGCGATTATTAGAAGTGGTTTCCCTGACTGCATAACTTTTTCTAAAACCGGTACGACATCCCGAACTGCTGAAATCTTTGATGACACGAGCAGAATGTATGGATTTTCAAGCACAGTCTCCATACGGTCAGAGTCAGTTACAAAGTAGGGGGAGATATATCCCTTGTCGAAACGCATTCCTTCTACGAAGTCCATATCCATCCCAAAAGTTTGGGATTCCTCAACTGTGATTACACCATCTTTTCCGACTTTGTCAATTGCTTCACTTATCTTGATACCTATGTCAGCATCTGCAGCAGAGATGGCAGCAACGTTTGCGATCTGGTCTTTATCAGAAGATACATCTTGAGACTGGTTGGCTATTGACTCAACAGCTGCAACTACACCAGCTTCTATACCTTTCTTAAGTGACATTGGGTTTGCACCAGCTGCGACATTTCTTAACCCTTCTCGAACCATAGACCAAGCTAATACAGTTGCAGTGGTCGTCCCATCGCCAGCGACATCATCAGTTTTCTTCGCAACTTCCTTGACTAATTCAGCACCGATACGTTCGTAGGGATCTTCAAGATCAATTTCTTTTGCAATTGAGACACCATCATTAGTTATCGTTGGCGCCCCCCATTTCTTATCAAGCACAACATTTCGTCCTTTAGGGCCAAGCGTCACTCTCACCGCATCAGCAAGTGTGTTCATTCCTTTCTCTAAACCTTTTCGGGCTTCTTCGTTAAATGAAATGATTTTTGCCATCTAAACTCTCCTTGTTTTCTACACTATTTAACAATTTGTCTCGCTCATTTATTCCTAAAGATGTAATCTTTTAAATTTTCATCTCAATAGCTGAGATTTTACATACACGCTTTAGATTTCCCTCATTACTAGATTCACTATGATTATCCTCCAGCAACAGCCGGAACAATAGAAACTACCTGTCCTTGTTCTAATTCCGTATCTAAACCGCCTAAAAAGCGTACATCTTCATCATCAAGGAAAATATTTACAAACCGTTGTAAATTACCTTCCTCATCCAAGACTCGATTTACAAAGTCTGGATATTCAGTTCGGATTTGTTCTAATAGCTCAGCTAGTGTCCTACCATCTGAGGAAATTGAAGAGTTTCCTTTTACTAACTCCCGAAATGTAGTAGGTATTCTGATTGTTACCGCCATAAGGTAAATCTATCGCTGTTATATTCTTTTCACGCTGAGAATTTGAATTCGTTTGACTGGTGACTTTGTTAAAAGAAATAGTACGTTAAAAGGGTGAAATTACATGGTGTAATCAATGCATCTGGAGATTCATTAGCTGACTTTTCTATTGCGCTAGATACAGATAGCGCAATCAAACGTGCGAAAGAATTAATTCAAGTAGGTTGCGTTGGAATTGATTTGGGGGCTGCAGGTTCGACGCAATTTGCAAGCCGTGTTGAAGTAGAAGAAGAGTGGGACCGCCTCGACGGAAAAATTCAAGCGATCGCAGAATTAGGTGTAGAACTTTCTGTCGATACGTGGAAGCCAGAAATAATGGCAAAGGCATTAGAAGCAGGAGCGAACTTCATGAACGCTTCTGATGGTATGCAGAATCCTGAAATGGTTGAAATCGCAGTGAGCTCAGGAGTTCCAGTAGTTCTTCCCTTTCTAAGTGGTGAGGACCCCAAGAGTCTTGAATTCGTTACGGGTGATCCTATTGAAGTAATAGTCAGATGGTTTGAGAAATCTTTAGGCGAGCTTGATAAGAAAGGCTTGCATAGAGACCAATTAATTTTGGATCCTGGAACTGGATTTGGTCCCGCAAATTGGGATTGGGAAGACAGGTTTAAATATCAAGAACGCGTTTACAGCAGTTTGGATCAACTAAAAGTTTTTGATTTACCCGTATATGTGGCGCTTCCTTGGAAATTTGAGGATGGACGGAAACACTTGTTGGAGATTCTCCTGGAAGTAGGTTTTGATTATGGTCGTACACATCTTCCGCAAAGAATTCTAGAGATTAAGAACGAATTAGAATCTCGTTGATTTAACGTTCTTTACTTTGAACGATAAATATTAACTGCTGACGATTCCAAGAATTCTGGAACGGGTGGGCGCATCTTCCTAAGGTTAACTTGAACACCTGTGACAGCAGGAATTGCGAGTACCTCTGTAGCAATCCTCGTAGCTACTTTTTCAAGAAGCTGGTGAGATTCGTTCCGAATAATGCCTGCAACTAATTCTGTGACTTCACCATAATTTATGGTGTCATCAAGATCATCAGATCTACCAGCTACTGAGAGATCCGTTTCTATAGCTAGGTCTATTTCAAAGGGTTGTGCTCTATTCTTCTCTTCAGGGAGAACACCTATCGTTCCAAGAGCCTGTATTTTGTTTAGTTCGATACGATCGATCATCTTTAGGTTTTACCCCTTTGAATGATTTACTGACCAATCATCAAGTGCTTTCATTGATATTTTTGCAATTGATTTGGCGGGTGCAGAGAAAGCTTCCTCAACGCCAACGTGCTCTTTAAGCGAGTAAGAAGGAACGGGAAGTTTCACATTTGAGTCAATACTTCCGGCAATAATAAGCAACGGTGTTGACATGAGCTTTGATAACTTGAGCACCTCTCCCACAACCTTTCCGTCAAAACTTGATTCATTAACCTCTCCTTCACCAGTTATAACTAGGTCTGCATTTTCAATTTGATCAACTAAATGAACTCGTTCTGAAACTGCTTCAAAGCCACTTTGAAGCTTGGCACCTACTGTTGCAAGACCACCTGCCAAGCCTCCAGCTGCTCCAGCCATTGGCAAAGACGTGACATCAATATTTCTCTCTTCATGAAAGACTTGGGCTAGACGCTTAAGTCGATTTTCAAGAAACCTAATCTGTGTATCCGTTGCACCTTTTTGCGGGCCAAAGACTC
>DLTU01000124.1:0-3914 GCA_002500385.1 Candidatus Neomicrothrix sp. UBA7828
TTTTTTGTGAAAATTCGGGGGAGCATACTAAAAGGTTATCCATTTCCTGTTCTGGCAACTACGCTTGCAAGGTATGCGATGGACTTCTTTCTTTTCTCCAACATTACGTGACGCTCCTGCTGATGCAGAAGCTCCGAGTCACAAGCTTCTCGTCCGTGGAGGGTTTATACGTCAACTTCACTCAGGGCACTACACGCTCCTTCCATTAGCCTTCAGGGTGAGGAAGAAAATTATTCAGATTATTGAAGAAGAGATGGATGCAATTGGTGGGCAAGAAGTCCAGATGCCTACTCTCCAACCATCAGCTATTTGGAAGGAGTCGGGTCGCTGGGAGTCTATGGGAGACATTATGTTTCGGCTTGAGGATCGTCATGGTGGGGAAGCAGCTCTTGGCGTAACTGCGGAAGAGATCTTTGCAACGGTCGCTAGCGAGGTCAGTTCATACAAACAGTTACCGCAAATGTGGTATCAAATCCATACAAAGTTTCGTGATGAGCCGAGACCTAAAAGCGGATTACTTCGGGTCAGAGAATTCACAATGAAGGATGCATACTCTTTTGATCTTGACGGAGCAGGCCTTGATGCCGCTTTTGAAAAGCAGCATCAAGCGTATTTAAGAATTTTTAGCCGTTTAGATTTGGATGCGATTCCAGTCGAGGCTTCCTCCGGGAATATGGGTGGTTCTGACAGTATTGAATTCATGGTTCAGGCTCCTTCCGGAGAAGACGATGTGATGCTGTGCTCATCGTGTGGGTATGCCGCAAATATTGAGAAAGCAATTTCTCGCGTAGATGAAGTCGTAGATTCGGTTGGACCTGATGCACCAGAAAAGTTTGCAACACCAGGAATTAGAACGATTGCCGGGCTTTCAGACGCAGGGCACCCTGCAAAAGAGCAGATCAAGACGATGGTGTTCGTTATTGATGGACAGGTTACTCTGGCACTCGTTCGCGGTGATCATTTCATTAATGAGCAAAAGCTTGCTGATGCAACGCAAGCAAATACTATTCGTCAAGCTCGAAAAGAAGAAACGATTGAAAGTCTCGGTGCTGAACCAGGTTCCCTAGGTGCAGTCAACGCCAACAATATCCCGATTTTTGCTGACCATGCTTTGCAGGGACGTACGAATATGACGACTGGTGCAAACGAGAACGACTTTCACTTTTCTGGGGTTGATATTGCTCGAGATATCTCAGTAGATGAGTGGATGGACTTGCGGGAAGTTCAAGATGGAGAATTGTGTGCGAATTGCGGAGCGAATCTTAGTAAAGTTTCAACGATTGAATCAGGTCATATTTTCAAACTCGGTACAAAGTACGCAGAAACATTTGGGGCAAAGGTACTTGACGCTGACGGGAAAACGACTCCAATTGTCATGGGTAGTTACGGAATTGGTGTTGAGAGAGCTATGGCGACGATTGTAGAGACGCATCATGATGAAAATGGAATCATTTGGCCAATGTCAGTATCGCCTTTCCATGTAGTCATAACTGTTGTCCAAATGAAGGATGACAAAAGTGTTGAAGTTGCTGAGACAATCTATGAAGAATTGACGAATATTGGTGTTGAAGTGCTACTTGATGATCGGGATGCTAGGGCTGGTGTGAAGTTTGCTGATGCTGAATTGATAGGAATACCGCTTCGAATAACGGTTGGTCCTAAAGGCATAGCCGACGGGGTTGTTGAGGTTGTAGAACGGCGAGACGGAAATATGGGTTCTGTTAAAATTGATAACGTGGTATCGGAGATACAAGATCGAATGCATTAAGTATCAGTAATTCTTTGTTATTAGATACTTTCTCTTGGATTACCTTTTGTCCTTAAGCTAAAAGTTGGCGTACCATCGTGATACGTATTTTCTTTCTTATTTACGGAACGGGGGGGTGATGAGCGAGGCAGGTAGACCGAATGAAACTGCGAGTATCACCGCAACGATTCTTGAAGAAGAAGAAGCGCGCAAAGCTGCGTTAGCTGAACAAACAGCTGACACCGTTCTTCCTGATGATTTACTTCCAGGTGTCGGTGATGATGAAATGACATTCCGTGAGGGTGTACAAAAGGGCGGGGTTTCAATGGCATTAGTGCTACTTGTCCTGTCGATTGTTGAAGAATTTGATCGCGTCGCTATTACGGTTCTTGGTCCTGATATCCAGGAAAGTTTAAATATTTCAGACACGATGCTGCTCGGTTTAGGTAGCTTCGGCGGCGTAGTCTTGGTCCTTTCAACTATTCCCTTCGCGTGGTTAGCTGATCGCTATCGCCGTGTGGGTGTCCTCTCAATCGCTACCGGAGTATGGGCTGGTCTTGTTGCATTTACTGGAACTGTACAAAATGCATTTCAATTAGCGATAGGTAGAGCTGGTACTGGAATAGGTGCGGGAGCAAAAATTCCTATCTCACCATCACTCATAGCTGATCAGTATCCAATAGCGATACGGGCACGAATTTTCGCAGCTGAAGCTCTTGGCCGACCAATCGGTCAAGTAATCGGACCTTTTATCGCTGGCGGGATCGTACTTTTAGCAGGTGATGGGCCTGACGACTGGCGTGTTGCATTCTACTTATTCTCAATTCCCGCACTGATACTCGTTGTTGCGATTTTTCTCTTAAAAGAACCAGTACGTGGCGCTTATGAACAAGATGCAGTACTGGGCGGTAAGTTAGAAAAAGCTCAAGAAGAACCTCCGGTGAGGCTCTCTTCAGCGTTCCAACGTTTAAAGAATGTTCGCTCTTTCTATTACCTAGTGGTCGGTATTGGCGTTCTTGGTTTCGCCCTTGTTGCCGTTCCGACAACAATGTCATTATTACTCGAAGAATATTATGACTATGGAGCGTTCAAACGCGGTTGGCTCATCTCAATCAGTTGGGCAGCTGCACTTCTCGCAATTCCTTTCGCTGGGAAACTAGGTGACAAGTTATTTAGGCAAGATCCAAAGAAAGCCCTTTGGCTTATGGGTCTGCTCGTGGCGTTATATGGCGTGTTCGTAACAATCGGTGTTCGCTTCACAAATATTGTGCTACTCATGGTGTTCTACACGCTGGGGAATGCATGCCAAGGAGCAGCATTCACGCAAATGGGTCCAACAATTTCAGCGGTAGTTCCCTACCGCATGAGAGCACAGGCATTTTCGTTAGTCGGTGTCTATATTTTCCTTATGGGTGGATTCTTTGGAGGATTACTCACCGGCGCATTCTCCGATGCCTATGGTGAACGAACAGCCCTAACCATTGTCGTTCCACCTGCTGCGCTTATCGGCGGTGTCTTAATCATGTATGGATCCCGTTTTATGAAAAGAGATATCTCACTTGTCGTAGAGGAACTTCTAAACGAACAAGAAGAAGAGCGGCGAGCACAAGCAAACCCAGATCAAGTTCCGGTACTTCAAGTACAAGGACTTAACGTCAGCTATGGAAACCTTCAAGTACTTTTCGATGTAGATATCGAAGTGAAACGTGGTGAGACGTTAGCGTTATTAGGGACGAACGGGGCTGGTAAATCAACAGCTTTGAAAGCAGTCTCAGGTCTCCACATGCCAGATAGGGGTGTCGTTCGAATGAACGGGCGTGATATCACGTTGGTTGATCCTGAATACCGAGTATCGCTTGGGATGGTCCAAGTTCCAGGAGGTGAAGCTCTTTTCATAGGTCAAACCGTTGGAGAGAACCTTGAAGTCTGGAGTTGGCTTATAGACGATGAACAATTGCGAGCTGAACGAATGGAAAGAGTGTTCGCAATCTTTCCGCAATTAAGTGACAGATTAAATGACAAAGCAGGGTCGTTATCTGGCGGTCAGCAACAAATGTTGGCGCTATCAAAAGCTGTCCTCCTTGAACCTGAACTCCTTTTAATAGATGAACTTTCACTTGGTTTAGCTCCTGTTGTCGTTCAGGACCTTCTTAAAGTCGTAGAACAA
>DLTU01000111.1:0-2212 GCA_002500385.1 Candidatus Neomicrothrix sp. UBA7828
AACAGTTTCGGCGACAGGAACATTTGTTCCAGATTCGCAGCCATAACAAGTAAGAAAATAAAGAGTCTCAAGCATGATAAGAGTGTCTGCAGAAATTCTATGAGCGTTGTTATTAGGGTCTAAGTAATAGTGAGGCTGGCCTATGGTGCTCTTCTCATAATGGAATTCTTCCTCGTTCCAATACCAAGATGTCGTGTAGTCAAACCAATATTTAAGAAGTATTTTCTCCGCTGCAGCCGCATCACTGGGCATATCGCCGAACTCCCAAAGCGGGCTTAAAGGAGTTGAATAAGTTCCGCGAGTGTCAAGGGTTCGTAAAGAATTTGTGTCGCCATACAAATTCCAGGGTCTTAGTCTTGCAGATACCCGGAAAGACCCAGGTGGTTCAATAAACCATCGGGCAGTAGAAGCATCTCCAATAGCTTGAATCCAGTCCTGTCCGCCTGAATTTACAAATGTTGAAGCCCACGAGTTCTGAAGTGCAAAGTCGGTTGGCCTCATAGACCGAATGGGTCCAACGAAGTCAGTGTCAGAAGCTTGAAAAACAGCTAAATACCTGGTGATTCCTTCGACCCAGACTTCAATCATCATATCTGCTAGCTCAATTCCAGACTGTGGTCGAGCCTCTTCATGGTTATCAACTTTGACCACCAATATTCTTCTTGAAAGAGTCTCATTATCAACGGCCAAGCCATTAAAAGGTGACCGCGTGATGCCATCTATTTCGCCCTGTTCAAAAATCGTCGGTGTCGGGGTTGGAATGGGAGTAGGCGATGGTGTCGGAACAGGTGTTGGTGTCGGCATCGGCGTGGGCTCAACTGTAGGGGTCACTGGCTGGATAGCGACTTCTTCAATCGGTTCAATGGGCGCGAGTGTCGGTTCATTGGAATTGGAACAAGCCATAACTCCTGTGAGGAATACAACTCCAGAAGCAAGAGCTACCAGGTATTGGAAAAGTACTAGTGGCCTGAGAGTATATGGGGAATTGGAGTGCACAGATGGATAGTAGAGGACAATTTCATATTTTTAATGTCATTGATGGGATTATCAGTCGCCTATTTCAGCAGGACCGAAAAGCGGATCATTGCCACGTATCGCCCCCCACCGGCGCGTACCGTACTCAAAGTGCCACCACTCACAATTTAGAACTACAAAACCAGCTTCAGTCATGGACCAGTAAAGCCATCTCCGTAAATCTCTATTAATGCTTTTCTTAGTCTCTAATGCGTCAGCAGCCGCTAAATCGGTGAAATCATCAAAACCCGTACCTAACCCAAGAGGGATTCCGCGAAGTGTGAAGCTACAGTCAACTGTCCCTCCAGATAAGTGAGGTGGGCAAAGCCGGGGTTCGCTATTAGCAGGCGACACAAAACCTTCCGGCAAAATTGGATCCTTGTAGGCTGCATTAAATAGCTCTGCTTGGAGATCTAACGGTCGCCAAGCATCAAAAACGCATAAACCCCATGGCTCAGGAAGTGAATCAACGACTTTGCATAGAAGAGTATTTGCCTCCGGACGTAACCAAGTCCCATTTTGAGCATTAACCCAACCTGCGTTTAGATAACTTGCGATGGTCTTGATCCGAGGGTGCTCAACCTTTTCTAAGTTCCCCAAAATATCCGGAGCATCAGGGAAATTCGATGGCTCTACAAGAGTTGGCATGGGCTCTGTCTCTGGTGGAAAAATTCCGAATCTTTCACATACCTGTTCGCCTGATTCCGTGAGCAGCGGATCATTGAAATAAGCCATGAAATGAAGGTACATCAAATGTGAGCGCACAACAGATCAAAATACAAAGATTCGCTTAAGTGAGAACCGCAAAGAGTGTAGGCTATCCACAAGGACTGGATACGGGTGACTTTTCTTTATGTATGATGCCGAAGCGATTGTAATAGGAGGAGGCCATAATGGGCTTATCTGCGCTGCATATCTAGCAAAAGCAGGCGTCAAGACAATCCTTGTGGAAGCGAGAGATTCAGTTGGGGGATGTGCCTCAACAGTTTCTGATCTGGGTGCAAGATTTAATATTTGTGCTTGTGACCATAGCTTGATTAGGGCAATGCCTTTAATAGATGAATTAAACCTGAGCTTCCATGGTTTGGATTATCTAGAACCGGAGGCTACTTATGTGAACGCTTTTCATGAGAATAATGGTTCCTGGGTTTTTTACCATGACGCTAACCAAACTATTGATGGGTTATCAATCACACAT
>DLTU01000111.1:2247-5562 GCA_002500385.1 Candidatus Neomicrothrix sp. UBA7828
AAGATGCGATACCAGTAGCAGAGCTTGTTATCAAAATAGCGCAAAGCGGGGCCTCGATGCCGGAGTTCCTGCAAGCTGCAACTCGGCAAAAGATGAAAGGAATATCTAAGCTTCTTCGCTGGAGCAAAGCTAGTGCAGTTGAGGTATTCAAAGACTATTTTGATGACTGGCACCTTTACATGCCGGGAATCAGTACAGGGCCCACCGTGTGGGGTGCGCCCCCAGAAGCCCCAGGAACCGGTTTAGCAGCGACTGTCTACGCAACTAGGCATTTAATAGCTAGCGGTAGACCGCGAAGGGGAAGTGGCTCACTNNTTGATGGGTTATCAATCACACATCCATCCGAAGTCGAGAACTACAAGCGATATTTGCAAGATGCGATACCAGTAGCAGAGCTTGTTATCAAAATAGCGCAAAGCGGGGCCTCGATGCCGGAGTTCCTGCAAGCTGCAACTCGGCAAAAGATGAAAGGAATATCTAAGCTTCTTCGCTGGAGCAAAGCTAGTGCAGTTGAGGTATTCAAAGACTATTTTGATGACTGGCACCTTTATATGCCGGGCATCAGCACAGGGCCCACTGTGTGGGGTGCGCCTCCAGAAGCCCCAGGAACCGGTTTAGCTGCGACTGTCTACGCAACTAGGCATTTAATAGCTAGTGGTAGACCGCGAAGGGGAAGTGGCTCACTTCCAGACGCCATACTAAAAAGCTATCTCAGTAATGGTGGAGAAGTACGTTTGAAAAGCATTGTTGAAAAACTCCAAATCGAAAACAATAAAGTGAAAGCGGTTCAACTCCAAGACGGTAATGTCATAGAAGCCCCGACTGTGATAGCTGCTTGCGATCCTCACAATGTTCTCGTTAATTGGATTGACGAAGCACCACTACCCGCTAAATCTTTAATATCGAGATGGCAAAAGGAACCTGCCCCAGAAGGCTACGAGTCAAAACTAGATGGGATAGTTCAAAATTTGCCTACATATAAATTTATGTCCGAACTTGCGGGGAAATTCGACCACACAGACTTGTCACAGTCAACAGTAATCATCTCACCATCACCTGAGAAGCTAAAGGAAGCACACGTTCTAAAAGGCCAAGGTCTCATCTCCGACCAACCCACCATGTTAGCAAGCATACCCTCAGCTTTGGACCCAGAAATGAAAGCAGATAATGGCCTGCATACATTTGGTTTAGAAGTTCTTTTCACTCCTTATTCTCTCAACGGGGGATGGCAAGAATCGAATCAGCCAGATCGCTGGTTGAATATCTGGGGAAATGTTATGGATGGAGACTTTAGGTCACAAATCACGAAGTGGAGGGCTATGACCCCAGATGTCTATGAAAGAGACTTCTTTATGCCCAAAGGCCACAGTCCCGGATACGTAGCTTCTCCTTTAGCAACGCTCGTCGGAAGGAGCCGTGAGTTGAGTAGATACAAAACACCGATCAAGGGGCTGTATCTAACTGGTGCTGGCACATTTCCAGGTGCTGGAATATTCGGTGCTCCAGGAACAAATACAGCGAAAACAGTTCTAAAGTCAATAGGGAATTCATGACGATGACGAAACTTAGCGTGAATATCATGCCTACTTCTCCTGCGGAAGAGATTGCGGAACTAGCTGCTTACGCAGAAAGTAAAGGCTTTTCTCGTTGCTGGGTTTACGACGAAGGGCTAGTTACCCGAGACGTATATGTGGTTCTTGCTGCTATTGCAGCTAAGACAGAAAAGATATTAATTGGGCCCGGTATTACGAATGCCTATGTTCGACACCCGGGAGTTACGGCATCTGCGATAGCTACAATTGATGAATTCAGCGACGGACGCGCATTTTTAGGTTTGGGTTCCGGAGGCGGATTAACGCTTGACCCAATGAAAATCACCCGGCACAAGCCGTTAACGTTAGTGCGAGAGATGGTTGAAGTTCTCCGACTGCTATTTAGCGGCGAAACAGTGAATTTCTCGGGAGAGAAACTTTCACTTGGTCCTGCTCAGCTTAATTATGGAGGTAAGGAAATAGATATCTTCTTAGCGGGGCGAGGTCCTAAGATCCTAGAACTGGGAGCTCAAAAAGCTGATGGGTTTTACCTAAGCTACATATACAAAAAACACCTTCCGGATGTTATCGCTAAGCTACGCTCAGAGAACAGGTCAGATAGCAAAAGATTCAACATCGTTTACTCAACAATGCTCGTCACTGAAGATAAAGAATTAGAAGATGCTAAAGCTCAACTCTCGTTCAGACTTGTGGACTCTCCACTAAACATAAAAGAAGAAATTGGGATGACTCAAGAAGACGAGGTCAAAATTAAGGATGCACTTAAACAAGGCGGCCCTAAGCTAGCTGGGAAATTCGTCAAAGAAGAATGGGTGGAGGATTTTACTTTAACTGGGAATTTGGAATCATGCAGAGAAGAATTGTTCCGATTCTTTGAAGCGGGGATAGATGAGTATCAACTACCTGTTTACGAATTGAAGTCTGCCGAAAAAGACATTGAACGAGTTTCTAGCTTCTCTAATGGCGAACTTCATTAGGGCTCATCGCCCTTCCCAGCGTTTTAAATTAGCAACATTTATGCCTAAATGATCTAATGCTCTGCCTACAGAGTGATCAACGATGTCCTTTAGGTTTTCAGGGTTGTTATAGAAAGCGGGAATAGGAGGATATATCACAGCTCCGATTTCGGTAGCCTTTGTCATAAGACGAAGGTGCCCTAAATGAAACGGGGTTTCACGCACCATAAGTACCAAGGGGCGTCGTTCCTTCAGCGTCACATCCGCCGCTCGGGAGACTAAGTCAGCACCAAATGAGTTCGCTATGGCAGAGAGCGTTTTGATTGAGCAAGGAGCAACAATCATCCCAGATGTCTTGAATGACCCGCTAGCGATTGAGGCGCCGATATCTCGAGCACTATGTACTTCATCAGCTAATTCCTCAATCTCTGAAACACTATATTCAGTCTCAACCCCGATGGTGCTTTTTGCTGAAGGAGTTATAACAAGGTGTGATTTTGCATCCTCTATCTGCTGGAGCATTTGTAAAACACGTATCCCATATATTGAGCCGCTAGCTCCAGAGATACCAACCACCACGTTCCTCCGGCTCATATTATCCTTTTAAAAAATTAGATAGATCAATGGAAGGGTAAGCTACCCGTTCACCATATTCACGCCGTTCTCTCTTATAGGTGGCATCAATTCCGACCTTTGTACTTATTCCACGTTTATCAGCTGTCGGATCCATTTCGTGACCTTGTGCCTCACCTACTTGGAAAACATCGCGCTCCCAGTGCACCCGATTCGTTATTGCCCAAAGAACC
>DLTU01000088.1:0-3030 GCA_002500385.1 Candidatus Neomicrothrix sp. UBA7828
ATGATTCGTGTGATTCATTATCATCGCTGCGAAAGCTTTTGCAGCGTCCCATTTGCAGGAGCCTTTTGGTCCCACAAACAAGTAGGCATGAACAGGATTTTCAAAGGAATTACGTAGGTGGGCGACAGCAGAATCTTGATCGATTACATCCTCGAATAGGTCTCTGAGGCTCATTTTGTCCTTTTCTTATGGAAGTTGAAGACGTTTATGGATTGCCTGGTCAACATCTTTTGCTACATTTTCTTGACTTTTTGTTCCGTCTATTATGACCCACTCATCATTGTTTGTCTGAGCCATTTCTAAATATCCATCTCGAACTCTTTTGTGGAAATCAATGTTTTCTTGCTCAAATCTATCCGGACTTTTACCTCGACGTTTAATGGATTCCTCGACCGGTAAATCGATCAAAATAGTTAGGTCGGGAGTTAGTTCCTTAGTAGCAAAGAGCGATAAGTATAGAACCTCATCTATTGGCAAACCACTCGCATAACCTTGGTACGCCAGTGAGGATGAAATGTATCTATCAGTTACGACATGCTGACCTTTAGCCAATGTCGGATTGATTAACTCTTGGACAAGTTGTGCTCTAGAAGCTGCCATGAGAAGTGCCTCTGTTCTAAGTGCAAGAGGCGATATTGGTTTTAGGAGTATAGATCTTAATGATTCTCCAACTGGCGTTCCTCCTGGCTCCCTAGTAAACACAGCGTTTATTTTTGCTGCAACGCGTTCTGCCTGAGTTGTTTTTCCGCTAGCATCTCCGCCTTCAAAAGCAATAAACTTAGCTTTCACTTTTCGGACTCTCCTCTTTTCGTTTTTCTGGGTTGTCAATAAATATGTTGCGGACTGATGTCAAGGCTAAAAAGCCTGCACCAATAATGATAAGCGATGCTAGCCATAGCGTCACACGGACACCTGGTACAAATATTTCCCATCCAAAAATAGTGGTTCGTTTATCAAAGAATTCTTCCGATAGACCATTAAAAGTAGCTGCGACAAAAGGGCCTATTGACATTGCAATAATTAGTGAGAGTCTGACAATCGTATAAACCGCAGAGAATATTCTCCCTCGCAAGTTTTCCGAGACGCTTATTTGGAGAAGCGTAAATCCTAGGACATAAATAGCTCCGGCAAAAACACCAAGTAGGCCAATAAGTGAGGCTGCGGGCCAAAGTCCTGACATAGATGTAGCAATAAAAAGTGATATTCCCGCACCGAACACTGAAACGACAAACAACCTTACTTGACTTATTCGTTGTCGCGACAAAGCAATGAAAGCTACTCCAATAGCAACCCCTATTCCAAGCGCTGTTTGAAGGACTGACATCCCGTCTGCTGGATTCTCACCAAGTACATCCTTAGCAAAAATTGGTCCTAATGGGATTAGCATGCCTCCGCCAATAAGACCAGCACCCAAAGCTGCGCATACTGCTCTAACGACCGGATTAACAAATATGAATTCCCATCCCTCACGCAATTCATCGATTGTTGATTTCAGATCCAGTTTTGGTTTTTGCTTATCTTTAACAATTTTTTTCGGTGCTCTGTGTGGAATAGAAATGAAGTAAATCATCACAGCTGAAAAGAGGAAGGTTAATGAGTCAGCATAGAAGCCTAAACCTATCTGATCTGCATTAATGCTTTCTGCTCCGGGCCACGTTTCTACTTTGTCCGCAAATCTGCCAAGGAATATAAACAAGCTCGCAGCAATCGGAACTGTCCCATATGTAGCTGCCATTTGCAGCGAATTCACCGTTGTGAGACTTTCTTCAGGAACAATGCTAGGTACAACTGAATCTTTGGCAGGAATCCAAAGAAGGGTGAATATTTCTAATGCAAATGATGCCAGTACTAGGTGCCAGACGGTTGTTGCAAATGGAAGCATAAGAAGAATGGTGACTCGTCCAAGGTCACATAAGATCATGACTTTTTTTCTATTCCATCTATCGACTAAAACTCCTGCTAGTGGGGCAAGAAATAAACCAGGGATAATTCTGGCGGTGAAAACAAACCCGACAGCTGTTTCTGGTGTTCCCCCTCCTAGCTCTGTTGCTGCTGCAGCTATGGCTAAGAATCCTAACCAATCGCCTAATGATCCAACTAACTGAACTAGCCAGAGGCGAAAATACTGGTAACTTCCGAAAACCTTCTCAACCCATTGCGTGGCAGCAACTCTCTGGTAAGCGGCAACGCGATCTCCATATCGCTGAGGGTTTGATGAACCATTTTCCACGACCACAGAATATCGTCTTAATGACTCTTGATCATGTTGTGTGTGAAAAGTATCTAGTTTTGTTGGGCACGCCGATCGGCTAATAATTCCTTTGCCCGCTGACTTGTTATCTGTTCTATGGAATCTCCGAGTTGGAGACTTGCGTTCGTAGTGCCATCTGTTACGTATGGCCCAAATTTTCCTGTCTTAACTTCTATTGGCTTTCCGGAAACGTTATCAACGGCAGGTTTCCCGTCATTATCCTTCAAAATAATTGTCTTCGTTTGACGACGTTGAAATTTCTTAGGGGTCGCAAGTAGAGATAAACAACCATCAAGGTCAATTGAGAAGATATCATCTTCGCTGATGCTTCGTGTTTGTACTCCGCAGTCATCTCCCTCTATTCGAATATATGGGCCAAAAGGGCCGTTGTGAACTGTGATCATCTCACCTTTTAGAAGATTGAATGTAGCTTCACCTTTTTTAGGCGGGGGGTCTATTTCAACAGTGATTGTTTCCTGTAATGACAGTTCTCTGGGAAGACTTAGAACGTTAATTGCGTCTTCTATAGTAATAGTTTCAGCAGACATCTTCTCAAGCAGTGAAGCTGTCTTTGGTTTTGGTGCGTCTTTTAATTCTTGGCGTTCTGTTAGTGTCGTCAGGATGTTTTCTATCGTTGAGAACTCATTGAGGGTGGCTAACAAATTTTCTAGCACTTTTATTTTGTCTTCTGCCTTGTCCATTCGTGAAATCTCTTTCCAATAACCGGCATCAATCAATAACTCTCGCAAACGAAAACCAAAAGGCTCATCAACATTTTT
>DLTU01000128.1:0-4012 GCA_002500385.1 Candidatus Neomicrothrix sp. UBA7828
CATAGAAGTTCAAATCCTGATATCGCCCTGGCATTTGGCCCATTCATCGGAGTTAGCGCAACAGCATATGTTGAATCAGGTGGCCATGCAGCTCACCCCGATCACATTGTTGATGATGTGCAACTTGCTCGCTCAGTCAAAGCTGCGGGTTATCAGCAAAGGTTAATAAACGGTACCGATCTTGCTACCACCACCTGGTATTCAGGGTTTAGAGATATATGGAAAGGATTCTCAAAGAATGCGTATGGGGCCCTTAGTTATAGGACCTCGTTGTCTCTCCTAGTGACATTCCTAGTGGCCCCGTTACTGGCATTACCGTTCTTACGGCTTCTTGCAGGTTTCTTTGGAGCCCCTGTGCCGATGGAAGTCTTATGGCAAGTAGTCCTATTAATACTTGGAAGATTTATCACATCATCAGTTGGGAGGGATCCTCTTTGGGGAGTTATTTTCCACCCCTTTGCAATGCTTTTCTGGGGAGCAACATTGTTTTGGTCAATGATTATTGCAATGACCGGACAGAGTATTGAGTGGAAAAGCCGCAATTACACTACGAAACCTAAGCAAACGAGAGACCTTACGGAAGATAACTAACAACAACTTTAAGCGAAGGTTGTAATAAGTAAGTGACCTTTAATACTTGATTCTGACAGCTAATGTATATTATGTGAATCGCCCTTTTTTTCCACCTCCTCCTTTACTGGATGAAGGATGGTATTCTGATCCGACTGGGCGCTACGAAGCTCGCTACTGGGATGGTCAGAAATGGACTAAACACGTATCTCATTATGGTGCTACTGGTACAGACCCCATATTGCGCGCACGGTTTGATCGACTATGGATCAGACTCGCTCTTAGAGCTATAACTTGGGGAGCCACTATCCTTATCATTTACTTACTTGTAAAAGCACTCTGGCCGACGGGATTTCTTGATGAATCAAGCCTGATTCGCACTACGAATCACAGCGGAAACAACATTACAAACGATTTCGCTGCCTTTAGCCATATCGGCATTACTATTGAAGCAGTCTTAGGAATATGAAAACAAGTATCAAATATATAGGAACTTTTTTGTTTGGCGTATTGGCATCATTTTTGGGCCTTGTTGTATGGGGAGATACCGATGGGTCAGAATTAACTCTTCTTACTTCAACAAACGCAGTTGACAGTAGCTTAGCGCCAACACCGAAACCACTCTTGCCTGTTGATGATGATGACTTATCACAAAACGCACCTATCACTGCATATGCCCAATATTCGAAAGACTCTCTTGCATTGACAGGTAGCGTTAATGCCCAAGCGCTTGCTGACGCCATGATCGTAGTTTCAAATCAACTAATCCCAGATGGTACAGTAACCGCTGAATTTGAGATCTTGACTGGTGTTGATTTGGCAATCATTAACCTTGAAATATCGGGAGAAATCATCGATGAATCAGACCGCTTAAGAGTTTTGAATAAATTTGAAGCTCTTGGTGTAAAAATAGTTGACAAGCTTGTTATTGAGGGGTCACAGAGAACAGTTTTTGAAGTCATAAAAGATCTGCCTAACCTCAGCCAAGTTTCTGATTTCTTCTCCGCAGCAGGGGTTGAGGAGCAAATTGGTGATGAAGTCATTTCTATAACGATTTTTGCACCTACAAACGCTGCAATGGAGGCACTAGATATCGCTGCTCTCCAAGAGTTCGCTCAATTAGTGCAGCTTAGTGACATACTCCAATTTCATATAGTGCCAGGAGACTTCTACTCATCACAATTATCCGACGGAACTGGATTAACGACGCTCAAAGGCGAATCGTTAAAGGTTCAAACAGGAGACCAATCAACTATTAGAGTTCAAGATAGCCTCGTCACCCAAGCAGATATCACAGCAGCTAACGGTGTAATTCATATCATTGATGCTGTCTTGATCCCCGGAACAATTAAAACAGAAATAGCGTTGAACCAGATAGTGGGTTCTGATCCAATTCTGTTTGCAGTTGGAAGCCCATTTTTGGCAGAGAGTTCTAAACCGATTCTCAATCAAGTGGCAGAAATTCTCATTGAGAACTCTGAAGGAAATTTAGAAATAGAAGGGCATTCTGACACTGATGGAGCTGAAGATATAAATCTAGATCTAAGTGCAAGCCGAGCTGAAGCTGTCCTAGAATACCTCATTTCCAGAGGAGTCGATCCAAGCCGTCTTTCGGCTATAGGCTACGGTGAGACCCGCTTGAAAATTGATCCAGAAATCACTGCTGCAGACCGAGCAGCGAACCGGAGAATAGAATTTAGAGTCACTTTTCAAAGCTAGCTATTTAGATAGCGCAACTCAGTCCAGTGCCACCCAATCCGCAATACCCATTTGGATTCTTGCCTAAATACTGTTGGTGATAATCCTCAGCGAAATAAAATATTGGCGCCATTACAATCTCCGTAGTTATCTCCCCAAAACCTTCCTGTGAGAGAGTTGATTGGTAAATGACCATAGACTCCTCAGCATCGCTAAATTGTTCCTCAGAGAAGCAATAAATCCCGCTACGGTACTGTGTTCCAACATCATTACCCTGTCTCATGCCTTGAGTCGGGTTATGGTTCTCCCAAAAGATTTTCAGCAGGGATCTGTAGTCCACTACTTCAGAGTTGAATGCGACCCTCACAACTTCGTTATGGCCAGTCATTCCAGAGCAAACTTCCTCATACAGAGGATGAGAAGTAAACCCACCGGCGTATCCAACTGAAGTAGTCATTACGCCCTCTAAATCCCAGAATTTCTTCTCTGCGCCCCAAAAGCATCCCATCCCAAACATGGCGTACACCAAGTTGTTTCCCTTTGGTGCAATTTGAGAAGACCCTAATATGTAATGGCTATCTGTTATTTGCATTTGGGCGGTTCTACCGGGCAGAGCCATTTCTTCACTTGGCATTTGTGGTAAGAACATATCTCTATTCCTCATAAATCTTTCCTTCGTTACCGAGTGTGAAGAATTCCGTTGTCAAGCACGACTCTTTCTCCAACCATGGTCCGGAACTTAAAATGACCTTTATCTTCCCAAACGTGCACTTCAAGCGTCTCACCGGGGATTACAGGGGAACTGAAACGCCCGTCCATACTTTTGAAATTATCAGGATTGCCATCACAGGCTAGGTGAACGAGAGCTCTACCAGTAAAGCCGTATGTGCAAAGTCCGTGCAAAATAGGTTTAGCAAAACCACCCAAAGCTGCAAAAGATGGGTCAGAGTGAAGAGGGTTACGGTCCCCATTTAGCCTATAAAGAAGAGCCTGATCGTTTCTAGTTTCATAATTAATAACACTGTCTGCTTTCCGATCAGGGAATTCAACTTTGTCTACAGGTCCGCGATCGCCACCCCAGCCACCTTCATCACGAAAGAATAACTTACTGATGTTAGTGAAAACTGGAAGGCTATCAGCGGTATCGAGAGCGGTGGTTTCAAGAATCACCAAAGCAGCTTTCCCTTTATCATAAATATTAGAAATCTTGCTGGTTGAGGAGATAGTGGCTTGCGTTGGAAGCGGCTTATGGAGGATGACACCCTGTTCCCCATGGACCATTTTTGAGTAATTGACATCACCTAAATGTGCAAGAGGACCCCGTCCACCAGTTCCACCCAAAACAACACACATAGTTGGTAGAGCTTTTTGTTGAACATCTTTTGTATTCTCTGTTGTAAATTCTAATTCAAATCCTGTTGGGTCAGTTGCCCCAGCTCCAACACCCAAACTGTAGAGTAAGCAATCTTTCGAATCCCACGAACTTTCATGCGGTTCAGATTCCATGCCAATAGCGTCTAAATTTATACCCATTTCAACTCCTTTGAATGTTAAGACTACTGCATACAGTCTTAAGTCGTCACTTTAGCGAAGACAGCCAAGATAACGGAACTTGCAATGACGAAACTAAATGACCGTGGCCTTTCTTGATTATTAAGTCAGCGTATTTTTTTGACGGATAAATGTAGCTATCCAGGTTGGGCTTATTCACTGATTTCCAGATCTCTGAAGCAAGTTCTTTTCG
>DLTU01000031.1:0-2712 GCA_002500385.1 Candidatus Neomicrothrix sp. UBA7828
TCAAAAAATGCTTGCGAACAAGGCGAGTGTGGTTCTTGCTCTGTAATGATGGACGATGTTTTAGTATGTTCTTGTTTAGTTCTTGCTGCCAACGCTGAAGGTCGAGAAATCAAGACTATCGAATCTGTTGCTGATGGAAATGAACTCTCAGATGTCCAAGAGGCATTCATTGATACCGGGGCAATACAATGTGGATTTTGCACACCGGGACTGTTGGTGACAATTCATGATTTTCTAGACTCAAACCCAGAGCCCGAGGAATCTGAAATCAAGGAAGCCATTTCGGGAAACCTATGCAGATGTACAGGCTATGGACGCATTGTTGAGGCTGTTCAATTGGTTTCTATAAGACGATCTAGGCGGGATACCTGATGTCACTTCTTGAGGAGGGTATCGCATCTACTGCAGGGCTTGGAATATCTGCCACTAGACCAGATGGGAAAGAAAAGGCACGAGGCGATTTCCTATTCTCAAATGACCTAAGTTCTGAGGACATGCTTTGGGGGCAAACTTTGCGATCGCCTTACCCCTCGGCAAAGATCAGAAAAATTGACTTTTCTCAAGCCCTTGTAATGGAGGGAGTCCATGCAATTCTGACTGCTGATGATGTCCCCGGAGAGAACATATTCGGTTTAGAGCACCCTGATCAACCTGTTTTAGCCTTTGATATCGTTCGATATGTCGGTGAACCAGTCGCTATTGTGGCTGCGAACCACCCAGAAGTCGCTAAAAGAGCTGTTGATGCAATCTCTGTGGATTATGAACAATTAGACCCTCTAGTCAACAGCCAAGAAGCGATCGAAGCTGCGCCTATTCACCCGGAAGGTAATGTCATACGCCATTTGGTAATAAAACATGGCGACCCTGATGCTATTGGAAATATCGTCGTTGAAGGCGAGTACGAGGTTGGCATGCAGGATCAAGCATTTCTTGGGACCGAGTCAGGAATCGCTTTCCCTTCTGCTGATGGAGGGGTTGATCTGCACATATCAACACAGTGGCTTCATTCTGATAGAGACCAAGTAGCATCCGCCTTAAATTTACCTGATGACCTTGTGAGAGTAACTCTCGCAGGAGTTGGAGGTGCTTTTGGCGGCAGAGAAGATGTCAGCATGCATGTGCATCTTTGCATGCTTGCGATGCACACAGGGCGACCAGTCAAAATGGTTTATGATCGTAACGAGTCATTTCTTGGTCACGTGCATCGTCACCCTGCCAAAATATGGTTTCGCCATTCCGCAAACGAATCGGGTTTACTGGTCAAGGTCGAAGCTAAGGTGATCCTTGATGGAGGGGCGTATGCCTCTACAACATCTGCTGTTTTAGCAAACGCATGCTGCTTTTCCGTAGGCCCTTATCGTGTTCCCAATGCTCTCATTGAAGGGTGGGGTGTCAGAACGAATAACCCACCGTGTGGGGCGATGCGAGGTTTTGGAAACGTCCAAACATGTTTTGCTGCTGAGGCACAGATGGACAAATTAGCTAGCGCTTTGTCCATGGACCCAGTTGAGTTAAGGCTACTAAATGCCCTCAAGACTGGCGATACTCTCATTACTGGTCAGAAGATCAATGGCACTGCTCCGGTAAAGGAAGTACTAACTTCTCTTTCAGAACATCCCATCCCACAAGGCGTTAAAGGTGACCTACTGGAATTACCGGGGGGAACAGGAAGAACAACTGACAATTCGCATGTGAAGCGAGGCATTGGATATGCAGCTTCAATAAAGAACTTGATGTTTTCAGAGGGCTTTGATGATTTTTCTGAAGCACGTTGCATAGTCACAGACGGTGAAGTATCGATTCAATCAGCATGTGTTGAGGTTGGTCAAGGTTTCGTTACTCTAGTGAACCAGATCGTTGAGGAGACTCTTGGGGTACCCGAAGCCATTATTCTTCCAGTGGATACTTCAATAGGTTCTGCAGGTTCTACGTCGGCTAGCAGGCAAACTTGGATGTCTGGTGGGGCGGTTTTGAAAGCCTGCGAGGCGGTGGTCGATGCATTGATATTGGAATTGCAGAAAGAGAGTGGCGTTGAGTACGAAAGAGTTGGATTGAATCTGGTTCCAAAAGATGGCTCAGATTCAATTGCGATTGCCGTTGCGCTGCGTGGACGAAATTTTGATGAGCATGTCACACATCGGCATTTACCCACATTTCCTCTTGACCATAATGGACAAGGAAATGCGCATGTTTCATTTGCCTTTGCAGCCCACAGGGCTGTAGTTGACGTAGACCAAGAATTAGGTTTGGTGCGCGTCGTTGAAATCGCTACTTCCCAGGATGTTGGACGAATTTTGAATCCTGTACAGGCCAGAGGCCAAATCGAAGGAGGAGTAGCTCAAGGATTAGGTCTTGCCTTACTTGAAGAGCTTATTCTCACCGATGGCAAAATAGCTAATGCTAATTTCACTGATTATCTGCTTCCCACAGCGATGGACACTCCCCCGATTGAGATCGCCGCATTTATTGAACAACCCGAACCCGGCGCTCCATTCGGGGCTAAAGGTATTGGCGAGCCTCCTGTCATCTCATCCACTCCGGCTATTGTCGCAGCAATTCGGAACGCTACTGGATTTGAACTCAATCGGGTACCCGTTAAGCCAGAGGATATAGCCCTTAACGGGTTATAAAACTATCCGTATTTTCCTAGGTTAAAAACCAAAAGAAATGTAGAATTCCATAGTGGGTATGCTTTATGTTAACAGCGAGCGC
>DLTU01000120.1:0-4419 GCA_002500385.1 Candidatus Neomicrothrix sp. UBA7828
ACCAGCATCATCACCATCGCTACCCTGATGAGCTGTCTCGTAGCCTGTTCGGGGTCAGACAGTGACGCTGAGTTACGAGCGAAAATTGCAGATTTGGAAGAGGAACTAGAGGAACAGCAAATCGCTTCAAATGACCTAGATTCGGAAAGCACAACAACTGATGCAGAACCGGAAAGCACAACAACTGATGCAGAACCGGAAGGCATAATAGCTGATGCAGAGCCTGAAACGAAAGACATAGAAGCGCCTGACCTGACGATCATCTCTAAACATCCAACGATTGATTGCCTAAATGGGGTCTTTGATAAATTCGTCAATGTCTTTGGCATGTACGTGGTGGCAACTCCCGAAGCTCCTGAATCTTTTGTTAATCACTCTGCGGGTGTACTTGCCCAATACCTCGATAATGACGAAGATGGGTATGTTGACAACCAAAAGGTCCTAGATTTCCTAGTTGAAGCCAACCGCGTTGTCCCGCTGTGGTCACAAAGCGATTCGGAAAGTTTCTTCGAAGATACTGACAGAGGAGCTTTATGCGAAGAAAGGGTTACCTTCGGAGCAAGTATGTTCCTCAATGACAGATGGGCGTTAGGGGGAATAGAAACTTCCGGAGATTGGGATACAAACCTTGAAGAAATCTGGCATATTATTACTTGGGGCTGGGATCACGTCTATCCGGTAGATTTCGGTGTTATGCGAGGGAATAGCCAAATCGGTGAAGCCATGGATGCAGCTCGAGGTGGCCAATTTCAAGTTCCTCCTGAAACTTACCCAGAAGAAGCATGGTACAAATACTATGACCCCACCTGTGAATACGCCTGTCAAATATATGAATATTTTTACTGGATTCTTATGGCAAACATCGGCGCTTTAGATCCGCAATATACAGATAAATGTGAAAGATCAAAACCTGAATGGTATGTCTGTACAAAAGAGGAGCTACAACAAGTAGATCCTAAAGCTTATGATTTACTCAATAATCAAGGGTTTAAACTCCCCACCCGAATCCCTAACGGTCTATATAGAGAGTCCTCAGGACGAGAAACCTTACCTACCGCTGAGTCCCAAGACTTGCGCGGCACCCAAGAAATTGACGCATGTAAGTTGATTGGGCCAGATGGAGCACTTTCACTAGCTCATGACAGGCCGATACATAGATTGAATACAGTCGGTTCTATCAAAACAGTGGTTCTTTTCGCTGATTTTGCAAATGTTTCAGCTAATGAAAGCACTGAGGACATATTTTCTATTATCTCCCCTGGAGCAGAGAACTTCTTTAGAGACCAGTCTTACGGGCGACTATCGCTATCCCTTTTCCCCCATCATGAATGGTTACGACTCAGTGGGCCAACATCGACTTATCGTGATGCTCTAACTTCATATACTGGGCATAGAGACTGGATCCAAGAGGCAATGAATTTAGCTGATGACAGTGTTGATTTCTCAGATACTGATGCGGTTTTAGTGGTTTCGCCACCGAACGCTGGAGACATACCTTACGGCCCGGCTCTTATGGGATGGTCTGCAGCCTACGCTGATGATGGTTCGCTTAACGCTGACGGAAGATATATAGCAAACGCAGTAACTTCAGGCGCTGATCTCACTTATTGGGGAGATCTCTGGTACCCACATGAAATGGGTCACTCACTCGGACTGCCAGACCTATATGGAGCAACAATTTCCGGCCGAGCTGGTTTCACAAGACCCTTCAGCCTTATGGATGACATTGGAAGTACAGCACCCGGTTACATGGGATACTCCCGGTGGATTCTTAAGTGGTTAGATGATTCACAAATAGCCTGCATTAATGGAAACACCACCGTAGCGCTTACTCCAATTGAAACACATGGCGGACTCAAAATTGCACTTGTTCCGTTTGACCAAACACGTGCTCTTGTAATTGAGAGCAGAAGAAAAATCGGCTACGACATAGCTTTAGAGCGTGAAGGAGCGGTTGTGTACATCGTCGATACTGAAAATGGATTCGGCGGAGGAAGTGGGGAAGGACCTATGGAAGTACTGAACAACGCACAAGCTTTACTACCTAACGAATCGCTAACCTACGAGAACGTAACCATCACTGTTCAAGAAGCGAATTTAACAGGCGATATTATCCAAATCGAAATTAACGACTAGGCACAGCACCCATCACGCTAAGCCAGTAATCATATTCTTGAACCCTTGTGAATATGAAGCCGCTACATATGTAACAAAAAGTTAAGGACTAGCTTTTGCAATCAGGATCGGTGCAGCATTTCGAATTTTCAGTCTTCGACTTTTGCCCTCTGGGTTGTGTACCTTTTGCGGTAACACGGCCATTGCCTTTTCTCATCTTCGGAGGTTTTCCCATATAGATAACTGTAATCTCTGACAAGCAAAACGTCACGAAACTCATACTTATCTCTTCAACGAATGTAACCACCTAATAAGAGTTTAGCGATCCGAACGGAGTTTCTCGAAGGTTATTAAAATCTGCCGGGGTGCCATCGGGTTGGTCTACCTGAGTAACAATGGGGACCCATCCGACTTCTTTCCCTTCAGGTGGTTCAACTAACAAGCCATGGTCTATTTCTGCAAGATGGATTTTCTCTATTGTTGATGGTCGCTCAAGAAAAAGTTGCGAATTCCCCCATTCTGCATGCATTCGCTCGATTAGATTTTGTAATTCCATAAGATATTCGTTGGTATATATTTCCGGATAATCCTTTATAAGGCTTTGGAATACAGGTTGGTCCTTGAACCGGTACCACCGGTAGGAAATTATGCTCCCATCGTCAAGTACGCTCTGCTGAATTTCTTCATCACATGCCTCAACATTTTCGCATCCAAAGCATGAGTAATCTGGCGTGTATGACCAATATGAGTTATCGCTTTGATCCTCGATATATTCTTTTTCTATTCCATTTTCTGCTAATACGTGTGGTTGTAGAGAAGTTGTGTACGGTATCGTCCCGTATTCAAGTTGAGTGAGCGAAGGTGGAACGTCATCTGGGTTAGCAGGTGTCACGTTTGTTCCTTGTATCTCATAGTATTGCCCCCAACCTCGTTCAGATTCACCTGTTTCTTCCCATTCGAAGTAAATGTTTACTTCTCCATTGCTTTCGCGGGGACGTAGCGGTGTATTAATGATGAACTCAGGGTCGTCTTCATATTCTTTAGGTTGAATTTGAATTTCATGCCAGGGTTCTTCTCCCCATCCCTGAATCTGCATCGGAATTCCGAATTCGCCGAAAGATGTCTGAGAGTTTCCAAAGTCACCGTCAAGCATAAATGTGTCTAAAAAGTGGTTATATAGGTTTACGTCAAACGTTTTAACGTTTAGAACGAACGGTTCTACTTCTTGTTCTTTGGGAAAGAGAGGAGGGAATATCTTCAAAAATACTCTGCCATTCTCATCGGTTTCTGAGAAGACCGGTATCGGAGGCATTTCGCTTCCAATTGGAAGGTAGGGGCGGGCCGGAGAATACCCAAGTGTTTGTTCAGCTTTAACCCAGTACGGGTTATCTTCCCAATTTGGGTCATCTGGTTGGGCGGTAAACCATGATTCATCGCCGATCACGTTGTAAAGTTCTTCTTTAGTTACTGTGCCTTCAATGAACTCGAACATGGCAGTAGCGGCCGGACTTTCGTCCCAATCCCAATCGTAAATGTCATCTAGGAACTCTAATGAATTCCATCGATCAACTCTTCGCGACCAATGTTCTGGAACATACGCTATTGCTGGACCCGAGAAGTTCGCTGCATCTAAGAAGAAAGTCCAGGTTAATTTTCCACTATTGATATCCCAGGGTTCTTCGTCAACTCGTTCAGCGCCACCAAAGATCGGTAATCCAACCCATGATGTCCCCAAGAAAATGCCCCCTTCGTCATCATAGGTTTCTTGGTCTTCATCAAAGGAAATAAGGTTCGGGGGCACAATAAGGTTATTCGATAACGTGATTCTTCCGAGAACAGTGCAGTCGATTCGAGCTTCGTAGAATCCCCACCCTCCTCCTGTGTCACTTAATGGGCTATAAAGATGTGTTGCGGCTGAGGCCCCGTACTTCGGGAATTTACTTCGCCCCATTTTGTCATGTATGAATAATCCTCCTTCGATAGAATTAAAGGGGCCGTGGGGACGCGCTCGATCATCTCCAATCCATTGCCCCCACAAACCAAACTGCCCTGTTGTTGGGACATGTTCCATCATTTGGAAGATTCTTAAATACTGCTGAATTCCGTACACGTCCTCCGAAGAATTTTCTGACCGAACCACCTCAGCATCCAATCTGACTTCAAGCATGTGGTCAGGTTCACACTCTAGGATTTCACTCTTAGATGGGGTTATATATTCATCTTCGCTTGCGATTTCTGGACAATGGCGAGGAAGATACCTTCCAGAAAACCATTCTTTTGTCTCTTGCTCATTTTCTATCTCTT
>DLTU01000120.1:4747-5730 GCA_002500385.1 Candidatus Neomicrothrix sp. UBA7828
ATTTTCTATCTCTTGCTCATTTTCCCCTTTACGTTCTACCGTTTCATTTCCAAGCGAGGTGCCGCTATCTATTGGCGACTCTTTGTCTTCATCTTTAACTTCTAGGTCTGGTATTTCTGTTCTTAGTTCAGCTGTCTCATCACCGGAGTTACCGCAGGCGACAAGACCAGTCACTAAACCCAATGTGATAATAACAGTAAGAGATCGCCTCATTAGCACAACATAACACCTGATCTTAAACCCCTTGCAAACACATGCCCTCTAGCACCCATCTTTATGGGTTTGGGAGGATAGCCATTTGTTGGTCGGCTGGAAGCTCCAAGAACTCTTCAAATTCAACATAGAACTCTTCCATGGTTAGCCCGAAGGCTTTCTCAAAGGCCCCATCGACTCCGAGTTCATAAACGTTGGGATAGAACGTAAAGAAAAAGTCGTCAAGCGAACTTTGATTGACAAGCCAAGCGGTTGCCCATTGGCCGGTGGCATACTGCATCACTCCGAAGCAGAGCCCACAGTAACTCCCTACTCGTTCTCGGCTATCAGCAAGATCTCGAATTGTCAGGTCCGGTACGAGATCTCTCAGGTCTTGTGTCTGCTCTAGTGCGAAAGCCATTTCTTGTTCGAAGGAAATCCACCCTTTTTGATCAGCGAGATACAACGCGAGAAACTCGGCTGCACCTTCCTCCATCCAAATAGGTGACTCTAATCCAAATACGTCTGCTTCCGGGTATAGGTTATGGGCATTCTGGAAGATGTGGACGTATTCGTGGGCGGAGATCTTGGAACCATAGTCTCCCATATTGCTGGGATTGCCAATGACAAATGACTGAGTAGGTGATGAACGTCGCCGAGAATGCTGGGCGAACGCATTCGACCCCCCGTAGTAGGCCATTTCGTAAATCCCGACCCCTTGGTCGTTAGGGCACCTTTCCAGAAGATCTGCTCTGTCATATGCCCACGAGCAGTAATCTTCTATTGCTTCG
>DLTU01000057.1:0-2752 GCA_002500385.1 Candidatus Neomicrothrix sp. UBA7828
AACCAGAAGTTTTCTGCTTTCGCCTAGCATGCCACCGTCTATTGGTTCTCCAGTAAGGTATCTACCAGTTGCTTTAGAACCAGGCGCATCAGGGTAATAATAATCTTCGTAGTTTGGTATTAGACGCCATTTGATAACACCTTCTTTTTCAAACCACTCCGCTGCCTCTACTGCTCCCTTAATCCACTCGGTAGCTAAAAGGGTATCAAAGAGCTCTGGGTGACTATCAGCAATGGAGCTGACATATTGAAGTGTTTCTTCAATTGAATCTTCGATTCCGATTCTCTTAGAAACGTGATTTGCTCCAACCCAAACTTGACCGCCAGACCATGCGGTTGCGCCGCCAAGATGAGATGACTTTTCAACTATGCATACTGAAGCACCTAAACTATAGGCACGTATCGCAGCTGAGAGTCCGCCTATGCCAGATCCAACTACTACGACATCATATTGTTTCTCCTGAAGAGCAATCATGAGTCAAACCTCAAATCCAACAGCATGATTGTAAACATTAAAAGCAAATAAATGCGTTGGCAAAAGCTAGAAAGCGCTTCAAAGAAAGTCCCGTTAGTAAGCAGTATCCATAGCGAGAGGGTTTTCTACTTTTATTGCATGTGCGTGGGTGCTAGTGGGTCTAGAGGCTATGTATCTTTAAGGGTTCAAGAATATGATTATTGATAGTGGAAGTTAGAGGAATGTTTTTCTAGAAAGGAGAAGAGGATGGACGAAACAATGCTTGGTAGAGAGATTGATGAGAATGAGTATGGCCGACTTGACACGTTCGAGATTGAAGGACCCATGAGGATCAACTTCTACACTGAAGAACTTCAAGCGTTATGTCCCTCAGTCGAAGGAATACAACCTGACATCTATGAAGCAACATTAAGTTATCGAGCAGTGACTCATGCTATTGAAAGCAAATCATTGAAATTATGGCTTGTCCAATATCGAAATCAAAGGATTTTCGGTGAGCATTTAGCTGTTGAGTTACACCAAAAACTGTCAAGCCTAAATGGAATCGATGATGTTAAGGTTCGTCTGGTGCAGAATATAAGAGGAGGAATAATAACGGACATAACCTACCCGTCTGAAGATTAATGCCACAGTTCTAGGTCATAGTAACAACATAACCCAAAATAATGTTCAGACGGTGTCCGTATACGTCCATCGTTGTGGCTATGTTTGAGCCCCCATACGTGCATGTATAGCTTTTATGATTATCCCTATTCAAGCAATCAAGAGTTTGGATAACGGACTTCGCGATTGCCTGAGCTCCAAATTAAATCTATTTTTCTTTTAGCGATCCGCCACCCCGCATCCGTGAGGACTAGTTGGTCTGTGTATTTGCCTCCCATTTCAAAATGAGGTTCACCGATTGCACTCTCTCTTGTCATATGAACTCGGAAATAGCATCCTGCTTCAGCCGTTCCTTCTGTAATACGGGCCCAATGATTACCGTTCATATGTTGCACACTGTCTAGTGGGTTTAACGCCTCTTTGCAGAGTTGTTTCAGTGATGCTAGGCCTTCTCCTATTCCAGCGATCCCATAGTCCGCTTGAATATCTTCAAGGAAAATATCATCAAAATATTCGTATTTTCCGTGGTCCATGGCCAAGGAGTAGGCATCTTGTAGTTCTCGGATTTGTTGTTTCCATGTGGTTATTTTTTCTTCACTCATAAAATTAGATTAAAGAACTACTAGAGGAACCGCAATATGGACTTCTTTTATTCTCTCTATAAAGATGAGAATGAAAGCTTTTTTCGGTAACTCAGGCAGAACAATTACTTAGGTATTTCTTCATCGAAATGAAAACCCAGTGATGTCATTATCTTTACTCGAAAGAAAATTAATGGGAGAGTCTAGTAATGTTAAGGTTCGAAAAAACTGGTGATGGTATTGGTGCATTTGTCCATGGGTTTGACCCAAATGACTTATCTACTCAGGGGCAGATAAGGAAGGCCCTTTATGAGGATCATCTGCTTCTCATCTTTCGTGGCTTACAAAATTTAGATTCAGGCCATTTGATAGACATTGCAAAAATATTTGGGAAAAATCTATCAAAATATTTTCGTAAAGAGGACCGTAACCATCCTGATACTGATGAAATTCTTATTCTTTCTAACGTTGAGGAGTTGGGCTCTCTGGGTGCTTCAGCTGAACTGCCATGGCATACAAACCTGGCTTATCTTCCTCAAGTAGCCTCTATCGCTCTTCTATATGGGGAAGTACCGACTCCGCCAGAGGGTGGTGGAGCAACATTATTTGTTGACACGAGACAAGCATATGACTCATTATCAAATGAACTGAAAGACAAGATTAATGATTTGAGAATAGTGCAGTCTCAAGGCGGGTATCACGTGTATCCAGGTGAGGATGTCTTTGGTGGGATTGTGCCTCAATCTGAACACGCTCTCGTTAGAGTTCATCCCGTTACAGGAAGAAAATCGCTTTATTGTCCTGGGGGGCGTTTTTTCAAAGAAATTTGTGAGATGGATCAAGAGGAAGCGATTTCTTTAAGTGATTTATTGTTGTCTCATTGCACACAATCTATTTACAAGCACCAGTGGGAACCTGGTGATTTATTAGTTTGGGATAACCTGAGCACTATGCACCAACGAGAGGTGGTCGACCCTTCCTTCACACGAATCGTTCATGTCATTGATGTTCTTGAAGATGAAGTAAGTGGTATTGATAGATCAGCGAATAACTAGTTATGTTATGTGGGTTGGCAAGGCACATCACCCCACTAT
>DLTU01000134.1:0-6350 GCA_002500385.1 Candidatus Neomicrothrix sp. UBA7828
TCTACGTGTGAGCGTATGCTGACTGCTATGTACCAGGCACCAGGAATTGGGTTGGCAGCTCCTCAAGTGGGAATAAGTAAACGGTTTTTTGTGTATGACTATGGTGATGGCCCAAAAGTCTTAGTCAACCCTGTGATCAAAGAAAGTGACGGAGAATGGGAATTCGAAGAGGGGTGTCTTAGCGTGCCAGGTCTGTCTTGGAATATAATCCGACCGAAGTTAATCCACATAACCGGATTTGATCTTAACGGGAATGAAATATCAATTGAGGCAGATGAATTAGAGTCAAGGCTATACCAACATGAAATGGACCACCTTGATGGAAGACTGCTTCTGGAATACCTAGATGAAGGCCAGCAACTGGAGGCAAAGAGAATTCTTCGTACACGAATAATGGACCAACAACAAAGCTCTGGAACCGGTCTAACTGGATTCGATAGTGCTTCCTGATGTTCCTCAGGAGGTAAAAAAAATTGCCTATCTTGGGACCCCTGAGGTAGCAGTCCCACCGCTGAGAGCTCTTCATGATTTTGGCCTAGAGATACCAATAGTCATTACTGGAGTAGATAAACGCAGAGGGCGTGGAAGTAAAGTAACCCCTAGTCCCGTAAAAGTTGAAAGTGAAAGAATAGGGATACCTGTAGCGCATGACCTTACTGTGCTTTCAGAGATAGATGTTGACTTAGGGATAGTGGTTGCATTCGGCCAGATAATTCCTCACCATATTCTTGCAAATTTGCCTCTAGTGAATCTGCATTTTTCTTTGTTGCCAAAATGGCGTGGTGCAGCACCTGTTGAGCGTGCAATTCTCGAAGGCGATGAATTTACTGGCGTTTGTGTCATGAAGATAGAAACAACCCTAGACACCGGTGACATATACCGAGAAGAAGTAATTCCTTTAAGCTCTGAGGCATCACTAGATGAGGTGCGAAATGAGTTGTGTGAAAAAGGAACAGAACTGCTAATTGATTGCTTGAACATTGGATTTGGTGTGCCTAAACCTCAAATTGGCGATGCCATTTACGCCAGCAAGATAAAGTCAGAAGAGCATCAGATACAATGGGCGCAAAGTGCTTCACAAATCCACCGTGTGATTCGATTAGGAAATGCTTGGACTCTATTAGACGGTAAACGGTTGCGTATTCTTGAAGCCGACTTCGATGACCTAGGAGACCAAGAACCTGGGGAAATTAAGGGTGTAGTCGTGGGGACAGGCAAAGGCTCAATAACTTTGATCACTGTCAAACCTGAAGGTCGGAAAGAATTGCCAGCAAGAGATTGGATAAATGGCTTACGTCTTGGTGCTGAAGCAAGGCTGGGTCAATGAAAGAATCAGGCGTAGAAGCACGAGAAATAGCAATTCAATGCCTTTATCGAATCGAAGAAACGAATAGCTTCGCTAACATAATTCTCCCGAACCTTTTAGAAGGAAGATCATTGGAGCAGCGAGATAAAAATTTGATTACCGAAATTGTTTACGGAACAACGCGGATGAGGCGATCACTTGATTGGGTCATTGATCGTTATTTAAGTGTTCCACCACCAACTAAGTTACGTTCCTCATTGCGGGCTGGCGCCTACCAAATACTCTATATGAGAGTTCCAAGCCATGCTGCAGTAAGTGCAACAGTCTCGGCATCATCAAAAAAAAATAAAGGTATTGTCAACGCAATACTTCGACGCATTTCTGAAGAAGTACGAATCAATTGGCCAAATGAAGGTACAAGACTCAGCTACCCAGAATGGATAATTGAAATGCTCATCAAAGATATAGGTGAAAAGAATGCTTTTGAGATGCTAGAAAAGATGAATGAGGCGCCATCAGTCTCTGTTAGAGACGATGGATATCGCCAAGACCTAGCTTCACAATGGATTACCGATATTATTGGTGTCTCGAAGCAAGACCTTTTATTGGACATGTGCTCAGCTCCAGGAGGAAAGGCAACCGCACTTGCAGCGCAAGCCCGTAAAGTCGTAGCCTGCGACGTTAATGAATCAAGGCACAAGTTGATACATGAAAATAAGACCAACTTATCGCTCGGAAATCTAACTCAAGTGGTGAGTGATGGCAGGAGTGCACCATTTTCATCGCATGTTTTTGACCACATACTCGTAGATGCGCCTTGTTCTGGTTTAGGAGTATTGCATCGTCGAGCAGATTCAAGATGGAGAATTGAAGAGAGCGATGTGAAAAATTTAGCCAAACTACAAATTGAACTCCTTGATTCATCTGTTCGGCTACTCAAAGATGGTGGCGTGTTAAGTTATAGCGTTTGTACAGTGACGAACCAGGAAACAATTCACGTTGTGAGGTCATTAGAAAACCTTCACCCAAACCTCATTCCGAAAAGATTATTTCATGAGAGATGGCGAAAAATTGGCAATGGTTTGCAAATTCTACCTCAAGACTCAGGTACAGATGGAATGTCAATATTTCAATGGAAGTTAGCATTTTAGATTGAAAGAGATGTCGGGTCCGATCATCTGTAGAGTTGATATATGGGAAATAAAGCAAAGCTTTTTGCAAAAATCATAACAGTATCTGATGGTGTTTCAAATGGCCATCGTGAAGATGTCTCTGGCAAGAAAATACAGGAATTCCTAGAGGATTCTGATTGGGAGATTGTCTCACGATCAGTGATACCTGACGGCATGGAGAGCGTTTCAGAAGAGTTGGTAAAGGCAACTTCTAATTTTCATGGGCTAATAGTGACAACAGGGGGTACTGGTTTTGGCCCTAGAGACTTCACGCCAGAAGGAACGAAACTTGTACTTGAACGTGAGGCACCTGGAATAGCAGAAGCCATGAGGTTAATTAATCCGCTCGGCCGTTTATCTCGATTAGCGGCTGGAACCTTGAGCGACTCCCTTATTGTAAATTTACCTGGCTCAACTAAAGGAAGCATTGAGTGCTTGGAATCGGTACTTGATGTTCTCGGACATGCAGTTAAATTGCTTCAGGACAATAGTGACCCTCATCCAAATGCTGGACACCATCATGATTGAGAGGAAATTGGCCCTTGAAGAGCAAATGATGTCACGTGCTATTGATAATGCAGCTAAAGCTAGACCAAGATGTATGCCTAATCCTTGGGTCGGGGCGGTTCTAGTATCCCCAAACGGGCAAATGTTTGACGGGTTCACTCAAGAGTTTGGACTCGGACACGCAGAAACCGTTTGTCTTGATGAAGCAGGGGAGAAAGCGCAAGATGCGACACTCTACGTAACTTTGGAACCCTGTTCTCACATCGGCAAGACTGGGCCATGTGTAGAAAGAATTATTGAAAGCCGTGTTAGTCGTGTCGTTATAGGGATGAAAGATCCCGACAGTCATGTATCTGGAGAGGGGATTAAATCTTTACAAAAGGCTGGGATAGACGTGGTCGTAGGTGTATTGAAAGGACTTGTGGCACATCAACTGGCTCCGTATGTGCATCACAGGAAGACGGGCAGGCCTTATGTGGTTCTCAAGATAGCAACGACTTTAGATGGAAAGGTTGCCGCTCCTGATGGTTCTAGTCAGTGGATAACAGGGCCAGAGGCAAGAAGAGAAGGTCACAAGCTTAGGGCGTATTCGGATGCTATATGTGTTGGGAAAGGTACGATAATTTCCGATAACCCGAAATTAACTGTCAGAGACTGGGTGCCCGATGATGGCATTGTCCAAAACCTTAATCCAAGGCGCATAGTTCTAGGAAAGATTCCTGCTGAAGCTGCAGTTCACCCATGTTATGAATTCAGCGGAGATATCTTTGAATTGCTATCAGAACTTGGGGATGATGGAGTGCTCCAACTTCTAGTGGAAGGTGGCTCTTCAACTTATAAAGCTTTTCATGATTTAGGGTTGGCAAACGAGTACCAATTGTTCCTAGCTCCTGCATTTATGGGAGGTAGCGACGGAGTAAGTATCTTTTCCGGGGATAGCACTCAGACGATTAGCGATCTATGGAGAGGAAAAATACAAGACGTGGTTGAACTCGGAAAAGATATCAAAGTCACCCTAGTCCCAGAACATAATTAAATAGTGTTAGTGAACGACGTAAAGCCTGTACTGTTGTATGTATGTTGCGACTAGTAATCCCTAAAGGTTCTCTGGAAAAATCTACACTTGAGTTGTTATCCGATGCCGACCTGCCTGTTACCCGAGGTTCGGTTGTTGATTATAAAGGCAATATCGATGATCCAAGAATTGAATCTGTAAGAGTGTTACGACCTCAAGAAATAGGTTCGTACGTGTCGGATGGTCTTTTCGATATCGGCATAACAGGCAGGGATTGGATAGAGGAAACTGAAAGTAACGTGCAGACACTATGCGAACTGCATTACAGCAAGAACACAGCTAAGCCAGTGAACATAGTAGTCGCTGTGCCAGAGGATAGCCCTTGGACCACCATTGAAGACTTCCCCCAAGGAGTAAAAGTAAGCACCGAATATCCCCAATTAACAAAATCATATTTTGAGAGCAAAGGAATAGAGGCGAGTATTCAACTCTCATATGGTGCCACAGAGGCAAAAGCACCTGAAATCGTAGACGCTGTTGTGGACATAACAGAAACTGGGCGGGCGCTTCGAGCCGCTGGACTAAAAGTAATAGGAACAGTTCTGACAAGCTTCACCGAACTCATAGCTAACCCTGAAGCTTACGCTGACCCGGATAAGCGCAGAGCGATGGAGCAAATTCAGACGTTGCTTCAAGGAGTCTTAGAGGCACGTGGGCAAGTTATGGTCAAGATGAACGTATCAAAATCTAACCTTGATAAAGTCATTGACATTCTGCCATCGATGAAGGCCCCCACTGTCAATGAATTATTTGGTGGTCAAGGCTATGCAGTTGAGACTGTTGTCCCTAAGGACCAAATCAATATACTGATCCCTGAACTTAGAGGTTCAGGGGCATCTGATATTGTCGAAATACCAATTTCAAAAATCGTTCGCTAATCTCATCTAACGATGAGTTCCTTTTAACCCCGAAGCAATAATGGATCCATCCCTAACGGATCGCCTACTAATCGGATAATGGGGAATCTACGAGATGCTTCTTGAAGAACAAGTTTCCACCAAGGATTTGACTGTCTAGCAAAAATTTAGTATTTCTTCGATGATTTTTGGCCAATACTTTTCGGGTAGGTCATGACCCATCTCATCAAACGTAAGTAATTTGGCTTTGGGTATAGCTGAGGCCGTAGCTTCCCCACAATGTAAAGGAAGCAATGGATCCACCACGCCATGGATGATAAGCGAAGGGATAGACAATTTAGATAACTTCTCTGAACGGTCACCACTCACTCCTATGGCTCCTAACTGAAACCCGATGCCTTCTGGGTAAAAGCTCCGCTCATAACTCTTTTCCGCCATTTCTTGAGCGTACGATTCATTCCAAAGGGGCCCAGCAAGAACTTTGGATGCTGCAACATTTGCTTCTATGATTTGATCACGTTTGGTAAGTGGTTCCGACAGTAAGGCTGATAATGCCTCGTCAGTAGGGGTAAAGTCATTTGGATTTCCTGTAGCTGACATGATACTGGTAAGCGAACGAACCTTATGTGGGTGTTCAATGGCTATAGTTTGTGCAATCATCCCTCCCATGGACGCTCCCACGATGTGCGCAGATGGAATTTTCAAATAGTCCAGAAGCCCAACAGCATCGAGAGCCATCTCAGAAAGCGAGTAATTAGAGATAATGTCTTCGCCTAGCGTTGATCTAAGTAGAAGGTCAGCTCCATTTGGAGAACTGCCTTCAGTTTTTGAAGACAATCCGCAATCTCTATTATCAAATGAAACGACCCAGAATCCGCTCTGCTTTAGCTGATCAACGAATCTTTCAGGCCACCCTATGAGTTGAGCGCCCAAACCCATGACAAGAAGAAGCGGAATTCCATCTTCATTGCCAGTGTGTCGATAGCAGATTTGAATACCATTAACGGTCGCAAATTGATCCTGATCAGTCATTAATTCCACCTACTAAGATGTCTTGAGTTCTTACCCGCATCTTACGACTCTTCGCTTTGCATTTGGTTGCTGCTATCCGCCATCTGCACGTATGCCATTTGTATTTGTTGAAGCGCATCTTTAATCACGTTTTCATTCTCACCCAGTCTCCCAACTAAAGAAGCAACGATTCCAGACATTGCATCAATAGCTATTTTTGCTTCACTGAGATTGGGAACGTCGCTACTGAGGTGAATAGCAGCTAATTCATAGATTCCCATCACATGGTTGGCTATCACTTCTGCTGCTGGAGTTTGAGACAGCCTTTCTCTCGCTGCTGCCAGTTCTGCAGCCATAGCTCTAGCCTGTTCCTGTTGCTCAGGTGTTAAATCTTCAAAACCAGGGATTTCGTTTAGTTCATT
>DLTU01000015.1:0-1043 GCA_002500385.1 Candidatus Neomicrothrix sp. UBA7828
ATCGAATTTATAGCCGAAGTCTTTAATATCCACCATTTCTTTTAAAGCTTCATAGGACGAGTTTGGAGGCTCAAAATCCATATCGGCTACAAATGCCGGAAGTACTTCCTTTGCATACTTGCTCCATTTCATTCCTTTTATAGAGTGCAATCGATCAATATCTACGTGTAATGAGTCATTCATTAGAACACTTTCAAGAGCCATATCTATTTTCAAAAGAGACGTTAGCTACAACCACTGGTAGATCCGCAACTTTGGCATGTGAAACAACTGCCAGATCTTTGCATACCTGTTCCACATTGCATACAGAATGGGGCGTCGAAGCTGGCGAATTCATTATCAACTTCAATTTCTTGGGATGGGGGGTCTGGAAGAATATTTACCTGTTGAGCTGAGGCTTCTGCTAGCTCTTCCACGCCCGGCAAAGTTGGCTGCATTCTCTCATCGCTAGTGACAATATTTAATGTTTTTCGTCTCGAGGTTGGTAAGTACTCTACTGCTAGCCGTCGAAAGAGATAGTCAATGAGGCTTGACGCTATTCGCAATTCGGGATCATCAGTAATTCCTGCAGGCTCAAACCTCATTCCAACAAACGCGGAAACATAAGCGTCTAACGGGACACCATATTGCAGACCATGACTAACAGCCATTGCAAATGCGTCCATTATCCCGGCCAAGGTACTCCCCTGCTTGCTTACGCGAATAAAGATCTCTCCTGGTCGCCCATCAATATATTCCCCTATAGTCACGAAACCCTTACAGTCAGCTACACGGAACTCAAAAGTTTTGCTTGAACGAGAACGGGGCAAGCGTTCTCTTTGAGGGCGTGCAACATTAGCTCCAATAGATTTCACAATACTAGTTGGTGAAGTTTCTTCGCTACCGTCAACAGTCAAAGGTTGAGCAACCTTGCAATTATCTCGATAGATCGCAACCGCCTTTATTCCAGATTGCCATGCTTCCTTGTATAAATCTTGAACATCATCTACTGAAGCAGATTGCGGAAGGTTAACGGTTTTAGAAATAGCTCCAGATAGAAATGG
>DLTU01000015.1:1451-4340 GCA_002500385.1 Candidatus Neomicrothrix sp. UBA7828
ATGCTCTTTCTTGAGGTGAGGAGCTTCCTTTACACTTCCAGTTCTCTCTATACAGTCAATTATCTCATCTCGTTGTATCAAGTCGTACCCTAGTGTCTCTAACGCTCTTGATATCGTTTGGTTAACGATTGACATTGTTCCACCACCAACTAAGGTCTTCGTCTTTTTCAGACCAAGGTCAGGCTCAATCCCTGTTGTGTCGCAATCCATCATGAAACTGATAGTTCCTGTCGGAGCAAGAACAGAAACTTGAGAGTTGCGAACACCACTTTGTTCGGAGAATCGTATTACGTTACCCCATACCTCAACCGCAGCAGCACGAAGCGCAGGTGGGACCGCCTCGTTGACAGGGATATCAGCGATTGCTTCTCTATGTGCATTAAGCACAGACAACATAGCCTCTTTGTTTAGTTCATATCCTTCAAATGGGCCTAATCTCGCAGCAATCTGAGAAGAGGTCTTATATGCCTCCCCAGTCATTATCGCAGTGATGACCGCTGCTAGACTCCTTGAGTCATCAGAATCATACGCAAGACCCAACGCCATTAACAAAGCACCTAGATTTGTATAGCCAAGACCCAATTGGCGAAACTTTCTAGCATTATCACCTATTGTTTCTGTGGGGTAATCAGACGGTGATACCAGTATTTCTTGGGCCGTGATCATGATTCGCACCGCATGCCTGAATCCATCAACATCAAACTCATTATCGTCGTTTAAGAAACTCAATAGATTTAATGAGCTCAAATTACACGCAGAGTTATCTAAGTGAACATACTCGCTACAAGGATTACTCCCGTTTATACGCCCACTTACTGGAGTCGTGTGCCACCTATTGATAGTCGTATCAAATTGAAGACCGGGATCGGCACATTCCCAGGATGCTTGAGCTAGTTGCTCGAACAAATCTTTAGCTTTAATCAGTTTTACTACTTGACCGGTTGTTCTTGCCTTTAATTCCCAATCTTCGTTATTTAGAACTGCCTCCATGAAATCATCAGTTACTCGAACAGAATTATTGGCATTCTGATATTGCAAAGAGAATAGGTCTTTACCATCAATTCCCATATCAAAACCTGCGTCGGTGAGTGCGCGAGCCTTCTTTTCTTCTGTAGCCTTTGCCCAAATAAATTCTTCAATATCGGGATGATCAACATCTAGCATTACCATCTTTGCGGCACGGCGCGTCGTTCCTCCGGATTTGATAGTTCCAGCACTAGCATCGGCGCCTCGCATGAAACTTACTGGGCCACTGGGTGAGCCTCCGCCTGAAATTTCCTCTGAACTAGCTCGAATTCGGCTTAGATTAGCCCCAGATCCGGATCCGCCTTTGAAGATTTTTCCTTCTTCAACATACCAGTTAAGAATACTGTCAATAGTGTCATCCACGGAAAGAATAAAGCAAGCGCTACTTTGTTGGGGGACATCCGGTACACCAATATTGAACCAAACAGGAGAGTTAAAGGATGCTTTTTGGACTAGCAATAATGACATCAGTTCATCAGCGAAAACACCCTTTTCATCGTTACTAGCAAAATACCCACCCTTGTCTCCCCAGTTAACTATCTGGTTCACGACACGATTCAAAAGATCTTTTAGTGACCTTTCCCTGTGTTCTGAATCTAATGCACCCCAAAAGTATTTCTGAGTCACTATATTGCTTGCATTGAATGACCAAACAGTCGGGAACTCTACATCCTTCTGTTCAAATACAATTGAATCATCTTGCCAGTTAGTGATGGTCACATCTCGTTTTTCCCATTCAACCAAAGTAAATGGATTTGATTCTCCATCAGTTAGGCGTCTACTGAACCCTATTGACGGGGACTCTCTGTCTTCTTTCATAGTATGTATGCCTCTTTGAATCTAACAACTTCGAATGTTGTGACGGACCTGCTCCAAAGACAGGTTGGAAGTACTGTTTGAATAATTTTCATTTTGGAACTTCCAAGCAAAGAGATGTACAAGAAGTAAGCAAAGCTATCTTTTGCATTTCAATCTGCCACCATTCCGCCAATCGGCGTTTAGATCCGTCACTGAAATGTAATCTAGCTAAAGTGGACTGTGGATTACTATAGGAATTCAATGGGGATTTCTTTGTGGAAATACTTATGTTTTTTCCACAGAAAAAAGAGGAGATACGACAATTAAAGCAAATATAAGCAAACTCAAAGAAATTTACCTCAGCGACAGAAGAATTCATAACGATAATAAGCCTTGGGTTATGTTGAACATGATTGCCTCATCAAACGGGCTAGCTACTCTTGATGGCCTCTCGGGAAAACTTAGCGGCGATGAAGATCGAGAGCTGTTCAGGACTTTAAGAGGTATGGCTGACTTTATTTTAGTTGGACTGAAAACAGTTTTAGAGGAACGATACAACCCACCTAAATTGGATGACGAATTGGCAACGTTTCGTAAGAGTTCTGGGAAAGGCAGATTACCTCGGGTTGTCGTTGTAAGTAACAGTTTAGAAATCGATTCGGGAATTCCTCTTTTCGCATCAGAACTCCACTCTCCTATTTTGATCACTTCTGAATCATCTCCGTTAAAGAAAAGGGAAAGTCTTGCAAAGAAATACGACATTGTCTTATCGGGAGAAGAGCGGGTTGACTTTAGAGAAGCTATCGATGCTTTGACGGAAGGAAAGGGAGGGATTGTCTTAGTGGAGGGAGGTCCTTCTATCAATAAGCAGTTGGTTACTGCGGACCTATTTGATGAATTATGTATCACCGTTAGCCCTTTCCATTCAAATGATGCGAACGGTGAACTGGTTACTACGGACAAAAGCTACCCTCATGGGGATATGGAAGAAACAAGAAGGATTGTAGTTAATGATTTTACTTTTTATCGCTATCTTCGGAAACGATGAATTCAAATGAATCTCGC
>DLTU01000015.1:4729-7634 GCA_002500385.1 Candidatus Neomicrothrix sp. UBA7828
TGCTTCCTCCATTTAATTCCGCCAGCCGATCAATGGTGTCTCTGGGATCTCCATCCGTGTCAAACGACATAGCAATAGACCAGAGAGTGTCACCGGACTGAACGACATAAATTTCTTGTGGAGCGTTGGGAGATATATCCGCTCCTACGATGTCGTTATCCAGCCCGGCAACATGAGCTAATACCGTCCAGACAAGGGCGCCAATGATAGAGAGAATGATACCTGCTACTAATCTGCGGATTCCATATTGACGCTTACGAGACTGCACTGAGGTAGACGTCTTTTGGGGAGAACGGTCTGGAGTTACTATGTGACATTCAGAATTCGGCCTATAAACGTCAAGGATAAGTTGATCATTGTAGCTTTCTTCTAATCTGGAGTTGAAGTTAAGTGTGTTCTGCATATTCTGATCCTCTCAGAGCGGTGTGACATTTTTTTATAATTACTTGACAGCGAACAATTGTTCGGCGAACATTAGTTCTACGAACATATGTTCACTATATACGAACATATGTTCGGTTACAACTATGTAATTTGAATTTGTAAATCAGAGGAGCTTTATGTCCACCACGGAACCAACCCCCCGGCAAAGAAAAATACTAGAATTCATTGACCAAACGATAAAAGAAAATGGCTTCCCACCAACTGTAAGAGAGATAGGTAAAGCGGTAGGCTTAAACTCCCCAGCCACAGTCCACACCCATCTAAGCACTCTGCAAGACCGTGGTTACATTCGTCGAGACCCGACAAAGCCAAGAGCGATTGAAGTCCATTGGGATGCTGGCTCAGGAGCTATCATAGATCGAAGACCTGTTACTCATGTGCCTGTGATTGGGGATGTCGCTGCTGGGACGGGGGTCCTAGCCGCTGAAAATATTGAAGAAGTCATGCCTCTCCCTTCAGACTTCACTGGTGAAGGAGATCTCTTCATGCTTCGCGTTAGGGGCGATTCGATGATCGAGCTTGGAATTCTTGATGGCGACTTCGTCGTCGCTTCAAAACAACCAACGGCGGATGACGGAGACGTGGTAATAGCTGGAATCCCAGATAACGAGGCAACGGTCAAAAGCTTCAGTCAAAGTAACGGTCAGGTTATTCTCACCCCAGCAAATCCCTCAATGTCGCCGATGCGATTTTCAGCGAATGAAATAACGATCTATGGAAAGGTCGTCTCCGTTCTTCGAAAACTTTAGACACCTTCAGTGATAATTTGCTTCAATGCTAAATAGCATTGATCTATTGATGAGCGCTCTACTTGTTCATTGCTTGTGTGGGCCAAAGTAGCATCTCCAGGCCCAAAATTTGCCGCCGGTATCCCTTTTTGGTCGAAGAAAGCCACATCTGTCCATCCTAATTTTGCTTGAACATCAAGCTGATGCGTTTCAATCATTGAAGCTAGTATCGGATTAGATAGTCCAGGTTTAGCGGGAGGGGCAGCATCTATTACTTTGAGTTCATCCTCAGATTCCATGAATGGTTTTAGTAGGTCTCTAATCTCTTTCTCTGCGATATCAAGACTCCGGTCTGGGGCCACGCGGTGATTAATTGTCAAAGTAGTTGAATCAGGGATAACATTTCCTGCTATTCCTCCCTCAACTTTCACCACTTGCAGTGCTTCTCGGTATTGACAACCTTCAATTACTGGATTTCGGCTTTCATAATCTGCTATTGCAGTCAATACGCCTGCTAGCCTGTGGATTGCATTCCTGCCCATCCATGGCCGAGCTGTGTGAGCTCGCTCTCCTTTCAGTTCAAGCGTAAATCTCATTGTTCCCTGACATCCTGCTTCAATATTTCCCGAGGTAGGTTCACCAAGGATCGCTAGATCAGCAATGAGTAATTCAGGTTGATTAGCTTCTATTTCAAGCAATCCATTGTGCTTATGCGCCACTTCCTCGCGAGCATAAAAGACATACGTCATATCGACTGCGCTATCTGGAACATTGAGGGCCAAGGATAGCATGATAGCGATTCCGCCTTTCATATCGGCAGACCCTATTCCCCAAATAGAATCCTCCGATAGCCTAATTTGATCATTTCCTTGGGCCGGAACGGTATCGGTATGCCCACCTAATAGGAGACGCATCCCTTTTGTGTCACCTGTTTTAGCAACTATATTGTCGCCGATTCTGGTGACATCTAACCACGGAGCTTCGGATAACTTATGTGCGACAAAATCTACTATTTCTTTCTCTTGAAAGCTCTCTGACGGAATGCAAACCAACTCATGTGTTAATTTGAAGAGATCCGCAAGTTCAGTCTTATCTTCCGACATAGCTATATCCTACTTGTTCTTTCAAGACAAATGTGTGTGAATTCTGTCCTTGAGTAAGGTAATAACTAGTTCTGGTTGGACTGCAGCAATGCGGATATTATTGGAGCAATTCGATCCAAAAAAATCTCCTGGAGTTACAATTACACCAAACTCATCGGCGAGTTCAGAGACTATGTCCCAGCAGTTAAGTCCACCCTTTCCAGCCCAAAGGTAAAACGCACCTTCAGGGGTATTCACTGAATAACCCAACTTCTGGAATAAGTTCGTTAGCACCATGAGCCTGCTTTTATATATATCTCGCTGCTGATCCACGTGAGCATCATCACTCCAAGCAAGTGCTGATGCAGCCTGTACAGGACCAGGAATCATCTTCCCGCTATGTTTTCGAACTTCACTAAGCCATTGGACGATGTTTGGATCACCGGCATAGAATCCGGCTCTAATACCCGCCAAATTTGAACGTTTGGATAAAGAATGGACTGCGACTACACCTTCGTTTCCATGATGCAAGATTGTCGAAGGTTCTTGTTCCCAAATAAATTCTACGTAGCACTCATCGCTGAAGATGGGGACGTCATTGTTCCTTCCCCATTGAACTAACGATTGAACATCCTCCAAGACACCAGTTGG
>DLTU01000122.1:0-2750 GCA_002500385.1 Candidatus Neomicrothrix sp. UBA7828
TCTAAAGAAGTACGCTGAGGTTCTAGTTCATTAGTCATCGATATGACATTAGTTCAGGAAGGTTGGGCTAGTCAGAATTAGATAATCTACATTTTTGTGTATGGAAATGATTCAGATAAAGGGATTTATAAGTTCAATAGGATTTTCAGACGGAAATCGCTTTGTAATAGGCCACTGGAAAGAGTCTCCAATAGGCGAATTTGGTGACATCATGTGGGGAACTCCTGATGGCGAGAAGATTTTGGTAGCAGGAAACGAGCAGGTTGCAGAATTTGTATCAGCTATCTACGACTTCGACCGTATCCAAATTGAGAATCTTCATACTTCATCAGATGGAAAACGAACTGAAGCTAAAGCACCTAACCTTGAGATTGAAATTTTAGGGGGATTACTAGGGGGGATATTGCCGACTAGGCCGTTGGCTTTCACAAAGTATGTTGAAAATCCATTTGCTAATTTACTCATGGGCGTTAAAACCTACGGGACGAGCTCTAGAGGAGTTGAGGAGTGGTACCAAGCAAAGAGGTGGAGATGGGTTAAGGATGGATCAGTAAAACTAAACGGCATTAATTTAGAATCTCGTTCTAAATTTACAGAACCTATTCGTGTTGGGTTCTCTGAGCCACCTCGGAAATCTGCAATTGTAAAAATTCATGTAAGTATCAAATCCCCTTTTGCTTTCAATTTTTAATTACTCAATTACCCTTGAGTCGCCTTCTAGCTAAACATCGGTAATACTATAAATGAAATATCCGGGAGGTGTCTGAGTACCTGGTGGGCTCCCCCGCCTTCAAAGCGGGTGGGACGGGCGATCCCCGTCCGGCGGGTTCGATTCCCGTCCACCTCCGCGATATTTATCTTGAAGTTTCTGTTACTAAACTGCTAAGAGATCTCGGGCTCCGGTATCACTACTTGGGTGACGGAGTTTAGACATTGCTCGAGCCTCAATTTGCCTTATACGTTCACGGGTAAGGTTAAAGTGTTCGCCGACTTCTTCCAAAGTTCTTGGTTCTCCTCGATCCAGACCAAAACGCAATTTTAAGATCTCCCGCTCCCGTTCATCAAGAGGAGCGAGCAATCTTGCAATTTCATCTGGAAGCAATGACGTAGCTGCTACTTCGAATGGGGAAGCAGCACCTCGGTCTTCTACTACATCTCCAAGTTCGGCATCACCATCTTCACGCAGAGGTTCTGAAAGGCTCAACGGTTCATTTGCAAACCTCAACGCTTCAGTGATTTTATCCTCTGGCATTTCTACGTCAGCAGCTAACTCAGTCATGGTTGCGGGTCTACCGTACTTAAGTTCTAATCTTGTTCTCGCCTTTTGTAGACGTGCGAGAGTATCACCAGCATGAACTGGCAATCGGATTGTTCTTCCGGTATTTGCAATTCCTCTTGTTATGGCTTGCCTAATCCACCAAGTTGCGTAGGTTGAAAATTTAAACCCTTTTCTCCAGTCAAACTTTTCCACCGCATGCATCAAGCCAAGGTTTCCTTCTTGGATTAGGTCAAGTAATGGAAGTCCCGATGCTTGGTATTTCTTTGCTATTGAAACAACTAGTCGTAAGTTAGACTGAACGAACTTTTTTTCTGCTCGAGCGCCATTTCGGTCAAGACGTTTTAAATCACTTTTTTCTTTAGCAGTCAACTCTTCCGAGGTTGAAAGCTTTTCTCTTGCCTCGACACCCTTCTCAATTTTCTGTGCAAGTCGAACCTCATCCTCTTTCGTTAGAAGTGGGTATTGTCCGATATCAGTGAGATACAACCTTACGAGGTCTTCTTCATCTCGTTCGACTCGCTCTTTAGGCAAAGTACGCTCTTTTCTCATATCGTGTGAAACTCATTTGTGTCTCACGCTCCGCAGTTTCAATCTACCGAGATAGAAGCTACTCGCAAACTCATTACACAAAAATTTTTAATGTCTAAATTGATTAGTGTCTTTAAAATTTTAAATTTCATCCATCTGACGATTATCGCCAATGTAAGCATTGGTTATTGGTAGTCGTCTGTCGCGCCCAAATGATTTTTTTGAAATTTTTGGCCCCAGGGGGCTTTGCCGTCTTTTGTACTCTGCTAAGTCAACTAAGCGAGATACTTGATGGACGACTTCAGGGTCATAACCCATATTCAAAAGTTCATGTTTAACAACATCATTTTCAACTAGCTCTTTAAGTAGTTCATCTAATATCGCATAATCAGGAAGAGTCTGGTCGTCTCTTTGATCTGGTCTCAGCTCAGCAGATGGGGGTTTTGCTATGATTGTCTTAGGAATTACTTCATAGCCTGTAATCTTATTTTTCCAACTAGATAGAGAGAAGACTTCTGTTTTCCATAGATCTTTGATCACAGAAAAGGCTCCAGCAGTGTCCCCATATAATGTGGAGTAACCAACAGCTAGTTCACTTTTATTTCCTGTTGTAAGAACTAGCCATCCAAACTTGTTGGATAGGGCCATAAGTAGAGTGCCGCGGATTCTAGATTGAATATTTTCCTCGGTAATCCCTTCCGGAAGATCAGCAAAGTAGTCTTCTGTCATGCTAAGAAAAGCATCGTGAGCTGGCTCAATAGGTATATTCATCTGGTGACATTTGAGATTGTTGATTAAGGCTTGAGCATCGCTCACTGAATGGGAACTTGAGAAGCGAGAAGGCATCATAATAGCGTGGACATGGTCTGGCCCTATGGCATCACAGGCAATAGCAGCAACAATTGCAGAATCGATGCCACCCGATAAGCCCAAACACACATCA
>DLTU01000115.1:0-2522 GCA_002500385.1 Candidatus Neomicrothrix sp. UBA7828
AAAGCTGCTGTTAGAGAAATTTGGGATCCGACATCTTTCTTTGAAGATTTGGGGATTCGTTATAACGGACCTTTTGATGGGCATAATATTGAGGGACTTGAGAAAGCGCTTCGTAATGCCTCCGGTTTCGAAGGACCTACTGTTATTCATGTCCTTACTGAAAAAGGTAGAGGCTATGGTCCAGCTGAAAATGATCCGATTAAGAGACTGCATGACATCGGGGCTCCCAAACCGGGGAGCTATACCGCTGCTTTTACAGAGATACTTATCAAAGAGGCTGAAAACCATCCTGAATTAGTTGCAATCACAGCAGCGATGCCAGACAGCACCGGTCTGCTTCCCTTCTCTGAACGTTTTCCTGATCGCTTCTTTGATGTTGGCATAGCAGAACAGCATGCTACTACGGCTGCTGCTGGAATGGCTATGGGCGGGCTTCGCCCCGTGATCGCTGTTTACGCTACTTTCTTGAATCGGGCCTTTGATCAAGTCAGTTTTGATGTTGCGTTGCATGAGCAACCTGTAATTTTCTGCATTGATCGGGCTGGAATCACAGGGCCGGATGGCGCATCCCATCATGGTTTGTTGGACATGATGTTACTTACAAAGGTGCCTGGAATGACAATGTTCGCTCCTTCTTCTTATCAGGAACTGCAGCAGATGTTTTCTGACGCTTTAAAAATTACCTCTGGACCTGTAGCAATCCGCTACCCACGAACGCCTGCCCCTTCAGTTCCGGAAACCGAGGTTGGGTCAGGGTTAAATGCGCGTATGGTTTCCGAAGGGTCCGATATATGTATTCTTTCTGTAGGGAAAATGTTGGAGACCGCGATCAGCGCATCTGAGGCACTCCAGCAACAGGGTCGTAGTGTAAGCGTTTGGGATGTCCGTGCTGTCTCGCCACTAGATTCTAAAATGATAGCTGCTGCGCACAATCATTCAATTGTTGTGACCCTTGAAGATGGCATTGTTGAGGGAGGTGTCGGGTCCTCTATAGCGAATCAGTTGCGAGAACTAACTGGACCCGCCCCAACTATAATTACGAAAGGCGTCCCTGTTTCCTTCGTTGATCAAGGAAACCCTGAAGATCTTCTATCTGAGTTAGGTCTTGACTCTGACGGGATAGTTAAGACAATCCTTGAAGCTCATTCATAAATCTTGAATCACTCAAAGAAAGGGCTCTCTCCCGCTTCGTGGTCAGTGACGTCAACAATTTCAGTGATTTCAGGTATTGCTTCTGCGATCATTACTTCAATACCTTGTCTAAGGGTAGCTGCTGACATTGCGCAGCCTTGGCAACCACCTCCCATGAGAATGTGAGCTACCGTTCCATCCATTTTAACTAGCTCTGCATACCCTGAATGGGCTGCTAAGGATGGGTTGATGTGTGTATCGAGTAGTTGCTGAAGTTTCTGTCCAGGCGTTCCTGTGAGCTCAATATCTTCGCCTTCTAACATCTTTGGACGATTAGGGTTTCGTATCACTAATCCGCCTTGCATCGGATTGCTTGGAAGGTCAAGAGTGGCTCCTATCAAGTTCTCAAGATCAGCTTTGGGGATGATGATGGTTAGTTCACTGACTTGGTATATGTGATCTTCAGGTCCAGCTTCGTCAATATCTTCGAAAGAGAGGTCATAGGAGAATTCGGGTCCGTTTGCTCCAGTAATGGCTACTCTAAGAGCTGTGGATTCTGGGTTCTCTTCCTCTGATCGCACTTCTAATACCGTGGATAAAGCGGCGTCGGTAACTTCTAACGCATTGGCGCTGACCTGTGTTTCATCAACTGACATATAACGATAATACCGGCTGATTTCAGTTAATTGGATGAGTTCGCTTCTCTTTGTGGAGATTATTGTGGAGCGCTAGATCAAACTGAATCGCCACAAACTTCATTTCTATTGCCGTGACGATCTAATGTTTACCATGGCTAATTCCATGTGTCTTAAGACAAAGAAGCAAAGTTCCCTTCGACGGGTTGGTCTTGTGACTTTGCTTTTGGTTGCTTTCCTTTTGCGTGTGTGGAATTTGGATTGGGATGAAGGGACCCACCAACATCCAGACGAACGCTACTGGAGCATTGTGACCGCAGATATTCAATGGGAGGATCCGGTGACATACTTTAATTCTGAGGATTCAGAATTAAATCCATATCGTTACCGCAGCTCATGGGTATATGGCACTCTCCCCTTGTTAGCAACAAAGGGAGCAGCTGAATTCCTAGAAGCAGATTTTTTTCTTTCCAATTGGGTTGTATCGGCCGTTGACTCTGTTGGGATTAACTTGAAAGAGGACCGGTTATCTGCAAATGGAGAGATGTACGTAGCGAAAACCTTCAATAGCGGGTTTGAAGTCCAAAATATTGGCAGGCTATTAGCAGCTTTAATTGATACCGGTACTGTGCTACTTACCTATTTTTTGGGACGCGCCTTGTTTTCGAGAGCAGCAGGTTTAATCGCTGCAACCCTTTTGACGTTTGCTCCGCTCCATATTCAATACAGTCATTTCCATGGAGCTGAGCCGTGGGT
>DLTU01000065.1:0-1776 GCA_002500385.1 Candidatus Neomicrothrix sp. UBA7828
AATTAACGAAGGGGTTGCCATAAGCCCTGCTGCAGAGGCAGTGTTAATGATGGATCCGCCTCCACTTTTACGCATAGCATCAGCGCAATATCGCATACCTAACCAGACTCCTTTTATATTCACTTGCACAACACGATCAAAGATATCTTCTTCATAGTCTTCTAATGAAGAGATACTTCCCTCAATTCCTGCGTTATTAAAGAGAGTGTCAATTCGTCCAAATGTGGCCATCGTTTCCTTGACATAGTTCTTGACATCAGTGTCTTTAGATACATCAGCTTCAATACCGATTATGCGCTTGCTATCCGCATCAAAAGTTTGCAAAAACGCATCTATATCTTTTTGGTGTAAATCGACAAGAGCGATATTTGCTCCTTCATCATAAAATCTTTGTGCCGCAGCGCGTCCCAGCCCACCAGTCGCTCCAGTAATAACCACAGATTTTCCAGTGAATCTCATTTGTCCCCCTGTAAACCTGACATTATCTTAAAGCGTCCCTTCGTCAAGTTTGGTAAGCACTTCAGCAGCGCGAACCTTAAGATCAGGTCGGTCAGCTAACCTCCTGAGTCCACCAAATTGTTGTCCCATCCTTGGGTTTCCCGATAAACGATTTTCGTTACGGTCTAAGAAATCCCAATAGAGCGTTGTAAACGGGCAAGCGTTGTCTCCGGTTCTTTTCTTTGGATCATAAATGCACCCCGAACAATAATCACTCATACGATTCACATACGCCCCACCTGACGCATACGGTTTTGTCGCCATTTTCCCACCATCAGCAAAAGTAGCCATACCTATCACATTCGGAATCATCACCCATTCAGCGCCATCAATAAAACGGGACCACATCCAATCTGTCATTTCTTGCGGGTTAATCCCAGTTGTTAAACTTAGATTACCGAATAGCATCAACCGTTCAATATGGTGCGTATAGGCGTACTCATGTAGGTGATCCATTGCGCCCCGTATACAAGACATTTCTGTAGAGCCTTGTTCACGAAAAGCAGGAGGTATATCCCTGTTAGCCTCTAAAAAATTTTCTGATCTGTACTCTGGCATCCAAAGCCAGTACAAGCCCCACACATATTCTCGCCACCCGATTACCTGTCGAATAAAGCCTTCCACACTATTAATGGGAGCGTCACCGTCTGTATATGCTTGTTCAACTGCACGAACAACTTCCATCGGATGTAACAACCCAATATTGAGGCTTGAGCTAAGAACTGAATGAGCAAGTTTCCATTCTTTCCCTAACATTGCATCCTCGTATGGACCAAATGGCTTTAACGCTCCATTGACAAATTCATCTAGCCGGATAAGCGCTTGCTCTCGAGTAACTGGCCACACACCCTTGGGGTAAGCACCCCAAAAGTCATCAAGGTTTTTGAGAATATCATTGTCAATCTCATCATGTTCGAACAATGTTATGGACGGCCATTCCCTTTCGTCGCGTGGTGGGCGTTCGCGATTGTCATGATCAAAATTCCATTTCCCTTCACTCGGTGATGATCCATCCATCAAAATGCCAAGACGCTTTCTTTGCCATCGATAGAAGTCTTCCATTTTGAACTTCGTTTTGGTTGAGGTCCACTCTGCGAAATCTTCATAGTGGCAGAGGAATTGGTTATTTCTCACAAGTTCAATATCTAGATTTTCGAGGATTTTCTTCCCATTCCAGTTCATGGGTTCCATCGCAATAACATGTGAAATATCAAAGTCCTTCTTATGGGCTGTCACTCCTTCACTAAGATTTTTTGCAATTCTGTAATCAACTTCAAA
>DLTU01000065.1:1832-1969 GCA_002500385.1 Candidatus Neomicrothrix sp. UBA7828
CAGCAATAAATGAACCTTTTGCTTATGCCACTGTTTATCTGAAAATTTTGTTGCTAATTCAATGAATAGAATGCGGGTATCGTCTGATGTTTTTTCTGCCAGAGAAGCGATGCCTCTGTTGATCTGGTCACCCATGA
>DLTU01000065.1:2087-5414 GCA_002500385.1 Candidatus Neomicrothrix sp. UBA7828
TGCAATTCTGTAATCAACTTCAAAGCCCTCTTCTCGCAACTCCTTCGCGAAATGCTTTAACGCTGACAGCAATAAATGAACCTTTTGTTTATGCCACTGCTTATCTGAAAATTTTGTAGCTAATTCAATGAATAGAATGCGGGTATCGTCAGGTGATTTTTCTGCCAGAGAAGCAATCCCTCTGTTGATCTGGTCACCCATGATAAGAACAGTTGATTTAGGGCTTTGCTGTGCGCTGCTCACATGTATAGTCTGCATCTAAAATAAATAATTGAAATACAGAAAAGCATGAATGAGTCGTTAAATCGGTCACAGCTGGACAACTCGAATCTGTAGCTGAGTAGATTTAAATAGTGTTCATTGCCTACTCTCATCTAGTATCTACGATTTTTATGGCTGGACTTATCTGGTTTGTCCAGATAGTTCATTACCCTCTTTTCCATAAGGTTTCTGAAGATACTTCCGTTGCATACGCTGATGAACATCAGACTAGAACTGCGTGGGTTGTTGGCTTACCAATGCTGATTGAAGGGATCACCACCGTGTGGCTTTTCTTTGACCCAGTGGGAAGCAGAGTCCTACCTCTCATAGGAGGTCTTGTTCTAGCCAAGGTTCACTTGTCAACGATTTTTCTTCAAGTTCCCCGCCATGGAGAACTCATCCGGGGATATAACCGTGAGACTATAACAAAGCTCGTCACCTCCAATTGGGTCCGAACAATAGGTTGGTCAGTTCGAGCTGGTATTGCAGTAGCGATCGTAGCGTAGGATAAACGTGACTATTTCTTTACCTAATGTTGCTAATAAGGAAGTCAAGAACGCAGTGATGGTTCAACACTGGAGTGACCTCGTGTTTATCCATTGGCGATACCCTGCAGAAATTGTGCAAAACCTTCTACCGCAAGGAGTGGAGGTTGAACAGTTTGGTGGATCAGCTTGGGTGGGTTTAATCCCTTTCCACATGAACGATCTTGGCTTCCCTCTAGTTCACCCATTGCCGTATGTTGGATCATTTCCTGAGGTTAATGTCAGAACCTACGTACGCTATGGAGAATACTCAGGTGTTTGGTTTTTCTCTTTAGATATAAATAAGATACTGCCAACAGTGACGGCAAGAACCGTATATGAAATTCCATATTGCTATGGCAATGTTAGCCATAGTAAAACAGGTAATTTCGTGACAACAAATGTGAACCGAAAATGGCCCAAGACATCTGCGTCGTCAACGATCGTTATTGAAACTGATGAGCCTACAGATGGAGATCTTGAACGGTTTTTGACAGCCCGATGGGGGCTAATAGCAAAATCGAAGCGTAACAAATTTCTTTGGGCGCAAGTGCATCATCCACCTTGGCAACTACACAGTGCGCGACTTCTTCATCTTGATGACACCCTCGTCACCGCAGCAGGTCTCCCTCAACCTGAAGGGACACCCCATGTGATGTACTCTGAAGGAGTTCCAGTTCGCATAGGGTGGCCAAAAAAAATATAACTAGAACTGGGCGTCTACCGTTTAAGCGTCAGCTGGTATTGCAACTGTGTACGTATCACGTCCACTCTTGAGCACAGTGCCTGGCAAATGATCAGTAGGTTCATTATCAACAACTGTTGGTATCCCATTCACAAACACTCTGTGCATTCCCTCAACATCTGCGTATAAGCGTCCTTCTCCACCTGGAAGATCATTGAGAAGAATGACTTCACCTGCGTTAATAGTTTTTGGGTTGAAGATGACAATATCTGCAAAGGTTCCTTCTTTGAGAACACCGCGATCACGAAGTCCAAATAATTCAGCAGGAACCTGTGTAATATGTTTAATCGTTTCTTCAAGTGAAATAAGTGATTTTCCATGAAGGCAATCATGTAACCAACTCGTCGTGTAGGGAGCACCCGACATACGATCGAGATGAGCGCCAGCATCTGATCCACCGATCATGACATCAGGGTGTTGCCACGCTTCGGTTCGCATATGCCAACTCGCAGGATCGTCATCAGTAGGACCTGGCCACAAGACTGTCTGTAATTCATCTGCGAGCACGATATCTAATAAGCAGTAGAAATCACGCACACCACGTTCTAATGCTATTTCTCCAACAGTTCTGCCTTTCAAACCTTCATTCGATTCCGAGTATGTGTCGCCAATGATGTAGCGACCCCAACCAGTTAAACGGCTGAACACACCAGCATCAGGAGAGGCAGCGCGTTCCTCCATAAATCTTCGAGTCTCCGGATCACGAAGTTTTTCTATGCGTTCCTCAACAGGAAGCCCGAGAATCGGACCCCAGTCAGGCATCATATTTAATCCACAATACGTGAGGAAACTCATATTCATTCCAACGAGAACCGGCATCGTTAGCGCAACAACTCTGGCTCCCTTATCAGTGCAAGTCTCGAGAGCTTTCAATTGATTTTTGTAGTCAGATGGCCGAGCCGAATCAACCGTTAAGACATTCCAGTTCAACGGTCGTCTCCCTGCCAAAGACATGTTGGCCATCAAGTCAACCTCATCGTCAGTAAATCCATTCAAGCAACCGTCGCTAGCCCATTCCAATGTTGTGCCTTCATGGTCGGCAACAACGGCACAAAGCGCCAGTAGTTCATCCTCCGATGCGACCCTGCTAGGAACTGGATCGCCATTGCCATCATTGTGTGTGAACGCACGTGTTGTAGAGAATCCCAGGCCACCTTCCTCAATACACTGCTTGAGAAGAGATTGCATTTCAGCTACTTGTTCAGGGGTAGCGATTTCTTTTGTGGAGTCTGGACCCATTACTGCTAGTCGTAGTGCACAGTGTCCGACCATCGTTGCAACATTTAAACCAATATTTCCTTCAAGCTTTGAGAGGTATTCGCCGTAACTATTCCAATCCCAACTGACACCCGTTTCGAGAGCTTCAAGTGGCATCCCTTCAACTTTGACCATCATTCGTCGAAGATAATCAGCATCGTGCTCATTATTAACAGGGGCTAGAGTAAATCCGCAATTTCCCATGACGGCACTTGTGACACCATGAAGGTTTGAAGGAGTGGCTCGAGGGTCCCAGAAAAGTTGAGCATCATAATGTGTATGAGGATCAACGAAACCCGGAGCTACAACTAATCCGGTGGCATTAATTATTTCTTTCGCTTCACCGTTGATATTTCCGATAGCAACTATGCGATCCTCTTGAATCGCTATGTCACCTTGAAACCTAGCGTCACCGGATCCATCAATAATCGTTCCGTTTTTTATGAGATAGTCAAACATCCTTATTTACTTCCGTATTTTTAACTGTGTGGCAGAAGCACTGTACGGGCTTCTGTTCCTGATTTCATAGCATCAAAGGCA
>DLTU01000113.1:0-2303 GCA_002500385.1 Candidatus Neomicrothrix sp. UBA7828
GAAGCACTAGCAGCTGATCTAGCAGCTGCAGAGGAAGCAGCCGCAGACGCTGAAAATACACTCGAAGCGATGAGTGATGGAGTATCAGTTGATGTCGATGACTCCTCAACAGAAGTGAAGCAAGATTCAGATACTGAGACAGATGTTATATCTTCAAACAGTCAACCTCTTGTTGATGGCGAATCTGCTATCGGAGAGATAACTGAAGGAAAGTCTGATGATTCAGGCCTTTCAGTGGGAATGATCCTTCTCGTAACGATAATAGGAGCACTTGGAATCGGTTCAGCTGGAGTAGCACTTCACAAAATGAACAGGTAAAGAACGAAGATTTAGTTGGGTGGGTTCTAGCGAACCCACCCAACTTTTTTTTATTTTTCCCTCTCTCTTGTGATAAATTCTTTATGGGATTTTGGAACTATATCGATAAGAGGAAATATGAGCGATCAATCAAATGGCGGAACTAATTTGAAAGAGTGGTTTTCTCAATCGTCTTCTAAACGTTTTGTCGCGTTAGCGTCAATCGTAATCATTGCTCTTATAGCCACTTTGGTGATTATCAATGTGTCAAGTGAAGATGACACCGTTAAATCGGACTTAAGTGGACTCTCCGATCTGACCCCCGAAAGTGATTTCTTATTTCAGCCGGCGGATTCATTAGGACCCGACCCTTTCACACCCTCTTTTGCTAACTACATACTAGATGTGCCAACAGAAAATTTAGAGTCTGGCATTGTAAGTGGAAGTTCGACAGGCCTTTATGGCGGTACAGGTGAGAATGCATGTGACATAGATAAGCTTGTGGCATTTCTTCTAGCGAATCCTGATATTGGGGCTGCGTGGGCTGAGGTTCAAGGTATAGATCCAAGCGAGTTAGAAGACTTCATACGCGGTTTAACTCCAGCAGTTTTGCTTCAAAATACGTTAGTAACAAATCATGGTTATTCAGATGGTGAAGCAACACCATTCCTTGCTGTTCTTGAAGCCGGTACAGCTGTTCTCGTCGATGAAGACGGCATTCCAAGAGCGAGATGTGCATGCGGTAACCCACTTCTGGTTCCAGAGGAAGAGGAAGAGGAAGAGGAACCTGTACCAACTCCCACGCCAGACGAGCCGGAAATTCTTGATGCATGTCCGGAACCTAATCCTCCGTATGGAATTCATAAGAATGGTGATGATGAATGGATTCTTACCACTGAGGAGGGAGAATTCATATGGGAAACAAGCCTCCCAGGTTGGCAAGATCTTTCTGATTCATCAAATGTGTACGCAACAGAATTAGATGTTCCTGGCTATATTGAGGAATGTTTTCCTTGCCCGGATGACTCATCTGATTCTGATTACAACCCATCATATGATTGGAATCCAGACGGAAGTTACCGGACAAGTGATGATGTGCTTCGCCGTGAAGACGATGATCGAACCGAAAGATATGTGATTATCACTCCAAAACCCGACAGTGAAGAAGTAACAGTTGAAGAAGTTGACGAAGGTTTCTCTGATGACTTTGAAGAAGGATACGATGCTGAGAAAACATTTGAGGGCTGTTTCCCACCCTGCCCTGACGAAGGTGATTGGGGATGGAGCATATCTGATTTCGCATTATTTGACGAAGGAAGTCGAGGAGATCGCGATTTAGAAGATGGTATTTTGTATTCAGGTTTTGTGTGGCATGAGCCGGGTAGTGACACTGAGGATGTTCTTGGAGCTTGGGCTTGGAATGGGTATGGTTGGGAACGAATCCTTGTTTTAGCTGATGACCCTGACTTTGGTGTCGTCTATGAAGATTATAAAGATCTGCCTGGTTGGACCGAGGATTGTTTTGAATGTCCTGATTGGGGTTGGGTAGAAACAGAGACAGGTGAGTGGGAATGGCATGCACCAGATGGAACTATTTGGTCCTATGATTTCATGGGGAATTGGTCAATTATGGGCGATATTGAGCCCATCTTCTTTCAGGAAGAAGAAGGCTACATCGAACCTATCAATTTCCAGCGACAAGAGGACTCTTTTGAAGAATGGACTTACAGCCCTGTAGAAGATATATCTTTGCTACCAGGATTCGACGAAGATTGTTTTGAATGCCCTGATTGGGGTTGGGTAGAAGCAGAAGATGGTGGTTGGGAGTGGCACTCACCAGATGGAACCGTATTTACGTTAATTTATAATAATTCGAACGGACAACTAAGAGCATCAAGCCCTTGGGTGTGGGTACCAAACGATGTTGCAGAAATGGGGGGAGATCTCGATTTAGATGGGATTTCAGATTATCAAGATCTGCCAGGTTGGATAGAAGACTGTGAAGA
>DLTU01000113.1:2738-7194 GCA_002500385.1 Candidatus Neomicrothrix sp. UBA7828
CCAGATATGTCTCAAGATATGATGACCTTCCTGGTTGGAGTCAAGAATGTCATTGCGACGATCAAAACTGGGGCTGGGTTGATCTCAATGGTGATGGAATTCTAGAGTGGCAAGCACCCGATGGAACTATTTGGGGCGAAGTCCAAGGAATCTGGCGACCACTCGATGATGACTTAGACGCAATTGAAGACTTCAATGATTCATATACCTGGGCTGGGGATCTCCCGGGCTGGTCTGACTCTTGTTTCGATATACCTAATCAAACAACAGAACAGCCTACTCCTGAACCGACTCCTACACCTGTTGCGACACCAACACCGGTCCCTACGCCAAGAGTTACTCCAACACCAATCCCTGACTATGTACCGGCTTACATATACACCGATCCAAGTTGTAGTAGCTTGTATGTTGGATGGGAACCAGGTGGGGGTTCACAATTTGAGCCTGAACGGTGGCATATAAAGGTCGAAGTTGATTCTGACTTGGGACCTGCTGTAGTTGAGAAAACTTTCCCTACACCTATCGCTAGTTACCCTACGAATCATACATTCTCGGTTTCTGAGTTCTATCCTAATGATACGGTTTGGCCACCAGGACCGACTGCTAATGGGCGTGCTGTAGCAGTTGTTACTGTGAGTTATCAAGATGGAGGGGTGCTTAGTTCTTCCAGTGATTATCAAGTGTTATTGAATAACTGCGGCACTTAATTTCCGAAGGAAAGAATTTATGTTACAGATCATTAAAAATATACGGTATTTATTTATTTCTGTTGCAGCATTAATTCTGATCTCAACTTCTTGCAGTTCTTCAAGTACCAATAAATCTTCACAAACAATCGATGAAGAAATTCCCTCTGCAAGTGTAATCACAGACTCTATTTCCGAGCCGCAAGAAGAGCCAAGCGTTGAACCTATTACAGAACCAAGCACCGAACTTGAACCTCTTCCTGAGTTGGAGGCCAAGATTATTGTCACCAATATTGTTTCTGAGTGCTACCCAGAAGGTGATTACTGTGGGTTCGATATCAGACTTGGGAGTCCTCCAACGGACAATAATGAGGTATCAATAATTATCAAGGATGTTGAACAAACCTCGGAAGTTGAGAGTTCATCAAGTGGCTGTGAAGGCGTCACTGAAGGTGTTGACGATTCTATTGCAACTTTTAATTCTGGAGGAGTAGCAGATTGGGACGTTGGAAGAGGATTTGGTTTAACAATTGTCTCAGATAAAAATTTGATAACCAAAACATGCACATTCACGTTTGCTGCCATTGGAGCTACGAATTATCAAAGTCTTGAGCGATTTTCATATGCTTTCGTCATCAATGAAAGTGTAGAAACCGATATTGCACCTCCGGAACCTCCAGTGAATGTCTCCTGCTCTCCAGGGGGCGGGAGTATGGAGTTTTTCTTGGAGTGGGATGCCCCATCAGACCCAGATGACGTCTTTGGAATCTATGTCTATGTTTCGGAAAACGGTGGTGCTTTCAACCGACTTATTGATACTGCTATCTCAGATGGTCAGGTAAATACAACCATTGATGGTGGAACGAGATGGGGTGTCACTGCGTACCCCATTCCCAGTGGTGCACCCTTGATGTTAGCGGTGACGACAGTTGATGAGAGTTCCAATGAGTCTGGTTGGTGGCCAATTGATGCGTATTTCGGATCAGGTCTAGATTGTTTTACCGGTCCACCGCCTACCCCAAATATTGGAATAATCAGCCCTGCAGGAGGATCAATGGAGACATCTATTCAGATTCTTCCTAACGGTAGCGATCCAGCTCCTGCTGAAGATATTTCCTTCTATCAAGTTCTAGTAGATAATGGGACAGGCTTTGAGGAAATTTCGATATCTAATCAGCAAAATAATGCAGTTACAGGGGGGGTTGATTTGATAATTTACCCTTTCGATCATGCTCCAGCGGACTACCAAATAGCAGCTGTTGATTATCACGGAAATGTTTCCGGTTTTGCTTTAAGGTCTTGCCCTGATCCTGGGTTAATGGAGTGTAACTGATCGTTTCTAAATTTAGAAATAATTTTATTATGATGTTCGTTTGTTCTTGAAAGGAAAAATGTATTGAAGAAAGTAATGGTAACTGGCGTAACCGGGTATATCGGTCAACATTGTGGTGCTGAGCTTCTTCGTCAAGGATATGAAGTTGTTGGAACTGTTCGATCAATGAAAAAAGCCGAAGCAGTTCGTGAAGGAATAGCAGAGGTGGCCCCAATAGATAACCTAACCTTTGCTGTGGCAGATCTAATTAGTGATACGGGGTGGGATGAAGCAATGAATGACTGTACATATGTTCTTCATGTGGCGTCCCCATTCATCATTGCAGATCCAGAGGATGAGAATGAAATGATTTCTCCTGCAGTTGATGGGACTTTGCGTGTTCTATCAGCAGCTAAAGCAAACGGAGTTGAAAGAGTAGTGATAACTTCGTCGCTAATAGCGATTATCGCTGGGAAATTATCAGGACATTATGGAACAGACTCATGGTCTGACCCTGATACAAATATTGGAACGTACGCAAAGAGTAAAACCTTAGCAGAAAAGGCTGCGTGGGAATTTGCCGAATCAAACGATATAGACCTGGTGGTGATTAACCCTGGTGGTGTTATGGGGCCGACATTAACTGGGCGAGTTGAGGGTGAAAGTTTAACGATGATTTCTGACATCATTAATGGAAAATATCCTCTCGTTCCTGATATCTGCATCGGATTCATTGACGTTCGAGATGTTGCCAAACTTCATGTCACAGCAATGACTGCTGAGGGAGCTATTGGGAAACGCTTTATTGCCTCATCGGATGAACCACTTCACTTCAAAGAAGTAACTGGCATACTAAAGAATGCTGGCTATAAAAAAGCATCCACTCGTCAGGCACCTAAATTTTTACTAAAGATAATGAGTCTTTTTGACGATCAAGTCAAAGGCCTACTCCCGATGATTGGGGAACGGCAAACCGTTGCGAATAAAGAAACCTATGACATACTCCAGTGGGAACCTACTCCGATGGAGCAATCACTTATTGAAACAGCTGAATCAATCTCTTAGAATTTATCTTCTTTCGCTCAAGAGTTAGAAACTTTTAGATGTACGCATCATATTCAGATAATCTACATTTGGTGAAAAGGTCTTTAATCTCCTGTTTAATAATCACGTTTCTTCTCTCTTGCGCGAGTAATCAACAACCTGTAAGTGAAGGAACGAATGATATCGAAGAGGACAGAGAATCAATAACACAGATTGATAAATATTCTAGTGGTTTCTCACCAATGGTGAATGGATGGAAGTTTCCCAATTATGCTCCTGACCGAAATGAATCCTTTACATTAGGGGATGCTGTTGCTTTATTTAATGAAGAAGCAATTTGTGGAAATTTAGATCAGTCTTGCATACCATCCCCTGCAACCCTTGAATGGATTGACTTTATCAATGTTGCTTCTCAAGGAGGAGTATGTGAGGGAATGACAGTATTTAGTGCAAGTCGTTTTCTTCTTCAAAATTCACCTCAAACAATTGATCTTTCTTTGAACTTAGAAGTAGGAACTGCCATTAATCGATTATTTGCTACACAATTTCTTGATGAGGTGATAGACCAAACTAAAAGATGGCAACTAAGTAGCGTAGATAATATCGTTAACGAACTCATAGTCTCACTGAGCGATGCAAGCCATGAGCAATACACACTTGGTATTTATACCGATGTAAGCGGGCATAGTTTGCTTCCGTATGCAATCGAAATAAATGATGACGGAACGGGAATGATCTGGGTGTATGACCCAAATTGGCCAAAGCAGGAAAGATATATCGATTTTAATATCGAAGAAGATTTTTGGAGTTACGCGTATTTTGGAGCAAATCAAAAACTTGATAATCAAAAGTGGGAAGGAACTGGACAAACCCTTGATATAACACCTCTCTCTTCCCGAGAAAAACCTTTTACAATCCCTTTCCCTACTGATCAATCCCCAACTAGAAATTTTCTAGCGATTTCAAGCATTGATAATAACTGGACGGTAACGACTGAAGATGGTGAAGTGCTCGATGGAAAGAGCCTATCCGTAACCAATGATTTCATTTATCACATCTATCGGTCACAGAACTCGGGAAAAGGCGATACGGAATTAAACACTGTGATACTGGAATGGCTGGGTGATATTTCATTCACTGTTAATTCAGAAGGAACATGGATTAGGGCATTTAGAGCCGAAAATACGGGTGTTGCAATCGTTGAGGGAAAAGCAACAGGAGAAATACGATTCTCAGATGTAGAGCGTTCAGAAATTATTATAAGAACAGAAAGAGAGTCTAATTCTGAAATACGTCTTTCAAATAGTACTGATCGAGTATTTAGCGAAGTACGGCCTGAAGAAAACCATCGGCTGACTCTATCTAATGACGGAGCAATTCTTCGGATAAACGAAAGCACAAATGAATCTTTTGA
>DLTU01000085.1:0-2536 GCA_002500385.1 Candidatus Neomicrothrix sp. UBA7828
AATTCCTGTTGATGGTGGTTTAACTAATCTAAAGTAGAGTATTATGAAGTTAAGCACGAATCTACTTCCGAAGTCTATACCTGTGTACTGAAAAAAATGTTAGTATTAGAGAAAAAATAGTTAGTATTAGCGTTAGAAACGAGAATGCATGACTTAGCAGAGGCCTAAAGTCCCAACATTGACCAGCATTTACTGATTGTGAGCATTCCGGAGTCCATTCCCATGTGTAGCTAATATAAGTTGTAATGGCAAATAGAAGTGAAAGTATTGCTGGTGCAAAAATGGAGGCAAGTTCTTTTTTTGTCGGTGTTTGTGCCATTAATTTCCCTAAGAGCCCTGCAGGGATATGCTTTGCTACGGCAGCACATTCTTCGCTACCCTTTATTCCAAACTAAAAATCAAAGTCTAACTAACATCCAGACACCCGTGGCGCATAGTGCTGCTCCACCCAGTAGCAACGAATATTGTAATGAAGAAAGAAGGTTCCGTGTATCTCTTCCATCCTGACACTGTCCCTCATCCCAGCCGGTGATTTGTCCAATTTGTCCACTCGTGCTATCGCAATTTTCTTCTAACTGATTATCGATGTAATCAACCCCTATTACTGCTCCAAACCAACCAATCAGAAATAACACTCCGAGAATTAGCGAAAGGGCCCCTGAAATCTTTCCTGCTTTACCCATGTCTCTGAGCTGACAGCCTTGTTTTTTCAATGCTCCCCTCTTTGATGCATACGTAACAATCGGTACAGAAGTAGATGTATATGTCATGTAGCGTATTTCATAAAGTGGGTATCTTACGCTATTATCATGAAGCCCATAGCCGAAATAGAGGAAAAACTGGCAAGTAAGGCCGAGCCAATCTTGGGTTTCAAGCCATCTTCTAAAATCAAAAGAGGGCCTATTGGAATACTAATCAGCATAATTTGCATAGTGATCGTGTATAGAGAATTAAGCCGTGCTGGCGTAATCTAGGTAGGGAAGAGGACGCATACATCATAGAGTGGCTCCCTTAGTGACGAATATGGAAGAGAATGAAGGATGGGCAATGTTCCGACGTGCGATTATCATTGTAGCAATCTTATTGTTAATTCTCACGCCATTTATTCTATATCTTTACATGGAAAGAGGGTTTGAAGACTCAATAGATTTTCTCGCCGAGCGTATCATTGGAGTGATGTTCGCAGGATTATTGGTGGGTGCTTTCGTATTGTTCGATAAACTATCCAATAAACTGTTCAATAAATAAGACTGAACTTATCGGCTATCTATCCGCCCTTTCAATGCTCTGAACCATTGGGATTGGCACTGTAACCCATCAGTGTAGGTTTAAATCCATGCAAATATCATTTGAGAGTTTGGCCACCAATTGATTTAACTCAAAGCTTAGCGTGGACATTTCTATGGAGGATGGAGAAAAGGAAAAGAGTCTGCCATTACCGCCCCGTCAATTGATTGGGGCTTCACTACTGGGCGTAATTCTTGTAGCCCCAATAGTAGAGAGATCCTTTCTCTATTTCTTACTAAGTACTTGGGTTCTTCAGACAATAGTGATCATAACTCTCTATCCGACAAAGAGGGCATAATCTTCCCTAGAGATCGACTGGCCCCTTTGCTAACCCACTGATTCAACATGAAGCAAAGGGTACCCTTTGATTTGCAGTCAAGGAATAATGGTTATTTCTCCAAGAGAAAAAGGTCGTACTGCTCTTGCACATCTTCAGCCGTGATAGAATTCACAGCTGGTGAAACGACTCTCAAAAATCCTTCAGGGTCAACTATCCAATATGTAGGAAATCCTACGTCGATGTTATCTCTAGCGTAATCATTAGCGACTTGAGAGTGAAGAATTGAATGTGTTGTATTATATTGCATCGACCAATTCATGGCATAGGTTTGGTTGGCTGCCTCCGATGTTTCATTGCTTCCAAGAATCTCTACAAAACTGATGTTGTAACGATTATCAATGTCTTCCATTTCTTGAATTAGGCTCGTGGCATTCTCCGTTGCCTGAATACAATAGGAGCACCATTCTCCCATATTGATGAGGATTACAAGCATAGTTCCCCCCATATCAGATAGCGTTACATTATCTCCATGCTGGTTAGGAGCAGTCAGAGGGGGTATTTTTTCCGCTGTAGATGGTGCGCTGTCATCATCACTACCAACACATCCAACAAGAGTGGAAGTTAGCGTCAGCAATACAATAATCATCGTTTTTAGTTGACTCATATCCTTTGGTTGCTACTCGAGTGTTTAGTATTTCTTACACAGCATCTACTACGCTATTAGATACGAGTGTAAGGATCGGCATAGCGTTTCTTTTAATCAATAGGGTGGGTTTCCCTCTGTTTGTATTATCCCTTCTTCTAGTTCCATATTAATGCCACAAGCAGGGCAAGAAATCCTCCCTGAATAACTAAAAGGGACGTTTAACTTTTGATTACAGGATGAGCAATCAATTTGTTGTTTCATATTTTCTTGGACCTCAGTTACATAGCCACCTTCTGGAATCCAAAATGACCAATTAAACAAAG
>DLTU01000045.1:0-11421 GCA_002500385.1 Candidatus Neomicrothrix sp. UBA7828
GTCACCTTGTCGTTTGGAGAGTTTCACTTCCTCCCCAGCCCGAAGAAGTTTGACGAGCTGTGTTACTTGAACCGTTAGTGCATCAGAGTCATATCCCAATGCCTGCATGGCAGCTTTCATTCTCGCTATGTAGCCATGATGATCAGCACCCCAAACGTTTATCAACCAATCAGATCTTTCAAATTTATTTCTGTGATACGCAACGTCAGGAGTTAGATACGTGTATTCGCCATCGCTTTTTATTAGCACTCTGTCTTTATCGTCACCGAATTCAACCGAAGATAGCCACGTGGCTCCATCCTTCTCGTATGCCATTCCCTTTTCGGCTAAATTCGCAAGTACTCGACCTATTTCACCGTTATCAATCATAGATTTTTCACTGAACCACGTGTCAAAATATATACCTAGCTGACTTAGAGTGTCTTGCTGATCATTTTTTGCGAACTCGCAACCCCACTCAATAATTTCCTCTAATGCTAAGTTTCCAGGCATTTCTTTAGCCCACTCACTCACATATTCGCCTCCATAGCCATCCTCGGGGGGTGATTCGTTGTTCTTTCTAGCCTCTAGTGATCTTCCGAAAGCTGCCATTTGTAAGCCTCTGTCATTCATGTAGAACTCTCTATGAACGCTGTAACCCACGTATTCAAGTAGGTTCCCGATTGCATCCCCATAGCAGGCACCTCGGGCGTGGCCTGCATGAAGAGGGCCCGTGGGATTGGCGCTAACAAATTCAACATTGACTTGCTCTCCTGAACCGATATCAGAAGATCCGTAGCTACTCTCCTTTTCTAGAACCTCGAGCAATATTCCATAACTCAACTCCGCCGATATTCGAAAATTGATAAAGCCAGGACCAGCGGCCGTGACTTCTATGACCCCATCAGGCAGGTTAGCGGTTAATGAATTGACAATCTCTTCTGCTAATTCTCTCGCCTGTCTTCCAGCATTTTTCGCAGTTACCAGAGCGATGTTTGATGACCAATCTCCATGATCTCTATTCGCTGGTCGTTCAAGACTAATTTGATCGGTTAGGACGTTAATTCCTAATTCTTTGAGGTTTTCTTTTAACGAATCTTTTATTATTTCAGTAATCATGTGGAGTATTAATAGGTTGATTCTCTATCGTATGTTTAAGCGTGGGTTTTCGCTTGCATTTATTGATTATTCATTTAACAACACAGTTAAAATATGCCTGCATTATCCAAGTAGGAGTGTTGCCCTATAGGTTGATAATGTGACTTTGCAAACAAAAGCCCCTGAAGTTCCATCTATAGGAAAAATTTCCTTATGGCCGCCAGTAATCTTGGCGCCCATGGCTGGAGTGACAGATGTCCCGTTTCGTTCATTGTGTAGATTGTTCATGAATCAAGGACTCACTGATGGCCATGATGACAAGGTTAAGCCTAAAAACACGCCAGGTTTATTCGTAAATCAGATGATTACAGCCCGAGCATTTATTGAAGAGAACAAAAAGACCATGAAACTTGCTGAGTTTGCTGAGAATGAGTCTCCACGATCTATTCAACTTTATGGCACTGAGCCCATATCCATAAAAGAAGCTGTGCAGAAGCTAGTAGATTCAGAACATGTTGAGCATATTGATTTAAACTTTGGTTGCCCAGTTCCAAAAGTAACAAGGCATGGAGGTGGAGGAGCACTCCCGTATAAACAAAACCTGTTTCGGAAAATCATTAAATCCGCAGTAGAAAGCGCAAAAGATGAAATTCCTATAACGGTGAAATTTAGGATGGGTATCGACGATAATCACCTTACTTATTTAACAGCTGGAAAAATTGCTGAAGAAGAAGGAGCTTCAGCCATTTCTTTGCATGCTCGAACGGTTAAGCAGTTGTATAGCGGACAAGCCGATTGGCTAGCTATACGAGAACTTAAGGAGCACATAGAAACAATACCCATCTTCGGGAATGGCGACATATGGGAAGCCCATGATGCTATTGAAATGATGCGAGTGTCTAACGCGGACGGTGTCGTTATTGGCAGGGGCTGCCTTGGTCGCCCTTGGTTGTTTAAACAATTGGGTGAAATCTTTTCCGGTAGAGAGATATCCCAGTTCCCAACGCTCGGGGAAGTTGGAGAGACAATGCTTGCCCACGCGGAAGCGGTTGTTGGATGGGCTGGCTCTCAAACTGCATTGCGAACGTTTCGGAAACACGCATCTTGGTATCTAACAGGGTTTGCGGTTGGGAAAGATATCCGGAGAGATATACAACAAATAAATTCACTAGATGATCTGGCTTCAGTCATTGATAATTTTGATAACGAATTGCATTTACCCGTAGATGCCTATCGCATCCCTAGAAGCCATACAGGGGGGCCCAAGGATGTTTCCTTACCGGATGGGTGGCTTGAAAATCCCTATGAGGATTTTGAATTGAGTAAATTAGCCGGGCAATTTGCATCCGGTGGTTGATACAGCCGTTTGACCAAAAGCTATATCAAGGTAATCTAAACTATTCGCCCTCGTAGCTCAGGGGATAGAGCATTGGCCTCCGGAGCCATGTGCGCAGGTTCGAATCCTGCCGAGGGCGCTTTCTCAAATACAGACAAACTTCCAACTAATTCAACTCAATTGGAATACAGGCTTGTATCATCGCATCATGACAGATATTGAGACTGCTCCTAAGGAAAAGAAGGCCCGCTGGAGCTTTCAATGGAAAGAGCTTTACGACGAAGTAATCACATCCGGTTTGTGTACAGGGTGCGCAGGGTGTGTTATCTCTTGTCCTCATGATGTCATTGGCTATAAGCATGAACCGGGTCAATATAAACCTTTTCATCTTGAAGATGAACTGGGTTTGTCTAATTGCGTACATGGTGAAAAAGGATGCACTAGCTGCACTCGAGCCTGTCCTCGATTTAGAGATTGGGAGACTGAAGCTAATCAACATCTTTTTGGGCGTTTCAGAGAAGATGAAGAAATTGCAGGAATTTATAAGGACATTCTCTTGGTTAGGGCATCTGACGATTTCGTCTATGACGTCGGACAAGATGGTGGGTTAGTTTCTTCAATACTGATCTGGTGTCTGGAGAACAATATAATTGACGGAGCTCTTGTTTCTGGGCTTGAAGGATCTTCGAAAGAAGGGGAAGATGCCGGCTGGAAGGCTATTCCCATGGTAGCTACGAATCGGGAGGAAGTTCTTGCTGGCTCTGGAAGCCGTTACACGTATTCTGCGAATACGATGGCCTATCCAGAAGCTAAGGAGCGCGGATTAACTCAGCTCGCTTTGGTTGGTATGAGCTGTCAGACATCTATCGCCCCTGTGATGTGGAATAGAAAGATAGGAAAAGTCGGGAAGCCTATCAAGCTCAACATAGGGCTTCTTTGCTCGAAGTCCTTCGACGACTCAATGTTTGATGAACTCTTCTGGGTCAAATATGGCTTACATAAAGATGAGATTTCAAAGATGAATATTAAGGGAGTTTTCCAAGTGTGGATGAAAAATGGTGACTACCACGAAATCAACCTTAAAGAGTGCCATGCTTGGACCCGCGAAGGGTGTAACCACTGTCCTGATTTTGCAGCTGAGCATGCTGATATCTCTACAGGTGGCATAGGGGAACTGACTGATTGGACCCTTACTGTCGTTAGAACAGACTTGGGTAGAGCGATCATTGAGGCGATGATCAAGGATGGAGCTATAGAAACTAGGCCTGGTGATGATGACCCAGGAGCAATAGCGCTCATGCAGAAACTAGCTCAAAAGAGTAGAACTCGATGGCCAGAATGGGCTCACGAAAGTCCCAGACTTGGTCTTCCTACGAGGAAGTCGTAGGGGCTGAATCGCGAATACACTGCTCAAAAACCCCAAGCAACTTATCGCTGAACTCTCCGCCACCCTTCTGAAAGTCATCATCTAAGTCTTTAAATGATTCGAATGCGGAATTTTCAATCTCTGAAAGTGGGGTTGACGAGTCAGCGAAAGTAGTTGCTTGATTAATTAAAAATTGAACCATTCTTTCGTAACTACATCCGCAAACCTGAAGAAGGCCTGTTTCCTGAATTGCAACAAGGTTTGGTATTGACCCTGATGCTCCAGTTACGCACCCTTGAAGAAAGTTTCGTTTTACTTCAGGTACCGTATTGGGGTCTTCTCCGTCTTGAAGTGCGCCTATGAGATTAGCTGAAATTGGCCCAGGGTTCTTGGAAAAACCGCCGTCATTTTCGTCTGTTGCGCAACTAGAAAGTAAAAATACAGCACTTGTGAGTACCAAAAAGCAAAGTGAAATCAGCTTTGGCAAGACTTGAATATATCCTTCACTCGATTGTCTAAGCTTGCGAAACCGTCATCTTCTTTTAGCTCGTTATCATATGCTTCAAATGCTTTAAATGCTTCAATATCTGAATCCGTCAATCCTCTTACGAACTTGACGAGTTCGTTGTAACTGCAGCCACATGAATTCGCTAATGCTATTATGTCTCCATCTTCACTCAGTCCTGCGCTCATGCAACCTTCGATGAAATTCCTCTGCGCTAGTGGAACTCCATCCTTCTTTGCACCATTTTGAAGTAACTCATCGGCTAATTCTATATATTCACTTTGAAGGGGACGAGGTTGATCAATAAAGGATTGTGGTTTTCCTGAGGAACCGCATGCAGTTAAGACTAAAGCGGCTAATAAAATAATAGAAATTCGTTTTGTCATCATGTTTGACGCTATCGGGTTAAGTTGATTCCTACGACTATCTACTTGCCCTTTGTAAGTTTTTTCCTCGTTAATTCCTTTGCTCTTTCTAGCACTGCATCAAACATTTCTTCGGTTAGTCTTCCCGTGAATGTGTTCTGTTGACTTACGTGATAGCTGCATAGAACTATCTCGCCTGATTTGAGCTCTACTTCTAACCCGTGAGCAAATTTAGGTCTGGGGGTTATATTGAGCTCTTTCGAAATAGCTGTATAACCGATTGACCCTAATGCGAGGATTACTTTGACATTATTGAGGTAGGTAAACTCGCGTTTCAAATAGTCGCTACATGTCTTTTGTTCCTCAGCAGTTGGTTTGTTTTGAGGAGGAGCACAACGGACTGGTGCCGTTATATATGCATCTATAAGCTTCATGCCATCATCGCTACTGATTGCATCTGGTTGAGTGGCATAACCAGCCCTATAGAGAGCCGAGAATAAGAAATCGCCGCTTCTATCTCCGGTGAACATGCGACCAGTTCGGTTCGCGCCGTGTGCTGCTGGAGCTAAACCGACGATGAGGAGTTTAGCTTTCGGGTCTCCAAATGATGGAACTGGTTTGCCCCAATATTCCTGATCTCTAAATGACGCTCGCTTTTCTGTTGCAACTCTTTCGCGCCATTCTACGAGTCTGGGACATTTACGGCATTCTGTTATGTCGTTGTTTATCTTTAATAAACTCATCAAATGCACCATAGCTTTTGTTGATAATCAGGCAACTCGCTTAGCGAAGTTAAGTTATTTTTTTTGACTTGAAATAAATCTCGGTTCTGCCGGTAACGTGTGCTTTGTGGCGAGTAAAACGAAATCTGCACAGTTGGACAGGTCAGCAACTGTCGTTATCCTCGTACGACATGGCCACACACCGACAACAGGAAAAATCTTACCGGGTCGCACTAAAGGGCTTCATCTAAGCGAGTTAGGTAAAGATCAGGCAGAGAAGGTTGCTTCACATTTAAGTTCCCTTAACAGTATTAGCGCTGTTTATTCCTCACCTATGGAAAGGACCCTTGAGACTGCTAAGCCGATTGCGAAAGCTTTTCGAAAAAAAGTTCGCAAGCATCAAGGGTTGATTGAAGCTGATTTTGGCAAATGGACAGGACGGAAGTTGTCTGAGTTACGAAAGTTAAGTGATTGGGAGAAAGTACAAAAGAACCCCTCACTTTTTAGATTTCCTGATGGGGAATCTTTTATGGAGATGCAATCGAGAATGGTAACGGCGATTACAAGTATTTGTGAGGATCATAGGGGGGAAATTATCGTAGCGGTTTCACATGCAGACACGATTAAAGCGTTTCTCACTGCGGCACTTGGGACACCTTTGGACTTATTTCAACGGCTTCATATTTCTCCTTGTTCTGTAAGCCCAGTGATTTTTGGAACTAAAAGCCCATTTGTTCTTGCAGTCAATTCAACCGGATCTGATATTTCTAGTTTGATAGGACAAACCTGATAATGAGCCAGTCATTCCATTTCGGCCAGCTTCAACACTTCACTACTGGGACTATCGGGCCTTCTGGGCAAAGAGTCTTTTTCCTTCAATTTGGTAACCCTGGGGACTTAGCAACACTTCAACTTGAGAAAATGCAGGTAAGAGCTCTGGCAGATTTTCTAGATCAGCTTATTGGGGATGTTGAGCCGATTAACCCCGAAGATATCCCTTTAGCGCTGGATTTGGTTGAGCCGGTAACTCCAGATTGGGTTGTCTCCAGTATCGGAGTCGCGTTTGAGAAGGATAAGTCGGAATTTGTTGTTGTAGCCGAAGAATTAAACGAAGAGAATGAAGAGCCAGCGATGGCACAAATTCACCTAACACCTGGTCAAGTTAAAGCATTTATTGTGAAGGCGACCAAGGTAGTTAGCGCTGGAAGGCCACCTTGTAATTACTGTGGCGAGCCATTGAATTATGCCAATGGCTGGTGTCCTTGTTCTAATTGAACTATGCAGGAAGAGGTATCCCCGTTTCGTGACAGACCTGAGATCGCTAGCGACGATGCTCTTAAAGTCCTTCAAAATAGCAAAATTAAAATTATCGGAAGAATGGCGTGGAGCTCTAATTCCACGTACTTAGTCGATGTTCTTAATGATGAGACTGATTTACAAGGGATTTACAAACCATCAAATGGTGAGAGGCCTTTATGGGATTTTCCAAGTGGCTTATACAGAAGAGAGATCGCATCATTTCTGGTCGCTCAATTGATTGGGTGGGATATCGTTCCTCCTACCGTTAAAACCGATGGCCCGTTCGGTGTTGGATCTCTCCAATTGTTTATTCCTTGCGATTTTGATGAGCACTACTTTCATATGCTTGAGGATCCAAAGAATCATGAGACGTTGCAACAGATTTGTTTGTTTGATTTTGTCGCCAATAGCACAGACCGAAAAGGCGGTCATTGTCTTCAAGAAAGCAATGGAAAGATTTGGGGTATAGATAACGGATTGACATTTCATGTTGATTACAAATTGAGGACTGTCATTTGGGACTGGGCAGGATTAGAGATACCTGAGGTGCTAACAGATGACTTGGAAAAATTTATAAATTGTGCGGTAGGAGATGATCTTCTTGGCTTTCTAAGCACACAAGAGCTTGACGCTATGTTCTCCCGTGCGAAATTACTCCTGAGAAATGGTTGCTTTCCAGAAGACCCGACAGGTACACGCTTTCCTTGGCCAGTAATTTAGAACTATCTCTAAAAGCGATATAAGTATAATTTTGCATTACTAAAGAAGATCAAAAATGGCTTCTAGTGCTCTTGAGTAGCTACTGTCTTAAAATTTTAGAGCTCTACTCAATTTTTTTTATGAATAAACACGAAAAAAGCCGTTTTCCCCTACATTGAAATTTTAGGTGTGCTAGTATTAGAGAATTCAATCGCTTGGGAGACCAAGCGTTTTTTTTGTTTCCGATCAAAATCTTTCCTCATCGGAATCTGGTAGTCCTAATCCATCCTCCTCGATGCCTTTGTGAAAGAATCCAGCAAGCCATATCACCCCGAACCATGAGATGCCGATAACTAGTAGGAGTGCAGCAATGTTTAGGGCTATATTCATTTCACGAAACCTGAGCGTGTGGGAATTAGTCTCCTATAGCTTCTAGAAGAGCCGGCAGTACCTTGTGGACATCCCCTACAATTCCTAAATCTGCAATTGAGAAGATGGGTGCTTCAGGGTCTTTGTTGATAGCAATGATCGTTTTGGACCCTTTCATACCAACCATATGTTGCGTAGCTCCAGAAATTCCAGCAGCAATATAGACATCTGGTTTCACAACTTTTCCAGTTTGTCCTACTTGATAGCTGTAAGGCACCCATCCAGCATCAACTATTGCCCTAGACGCACCAGCCGCTCCCCCAAGTTTGCCTGCTAGGTCCTCAATCATTTGGAAATTTTCGGCTTCTCCGAGCCCACGCCCACCTGAGACAACTATTCCAGCCTCATCTAGCTTAGGCCCGTCCGATTCTTCAACGAAACGGTTTGTAACTTTCGCTGATCCGGTTGTACCTAGGTCTGGAATTGTTATTGTTTCGACTGTGGCGGCGGCGCCTCCGACATTTTCTGCATTGAAGGATTTGGGACGTATGAGAAAGATACCGGGCGTTTCTCCTGTGAACCTAGTCTTAACATTTGTTGCTCCACCAAAAACAGGCTCAACACCGATTAAGCCATCGTTATCTAGCAAATCAACAATGTTGGTGATTACAGGTGCGTCCATTTTGACTGAAAGCCGCCCAGCGACGTCACGACCGTCGTAAGTAGTTCCAAACAGTATTGCTGCAGGAGACTCTTCGGAGGCTTTGGCAGCAACTGCTGAAGCTAGCGCCGGTCCTGTTAACCCATTATTCAGGTCTCCAGTCGTGAGTATTCTCGTAGCGCCGTGCTCCCCTAATTCACCTGCTGCTTGTTCTGCGTCAGAGCCAGCATGAAAAACGGTGACATCTCCTAGTTCCCTAGCTTTTGCTAGTAGTTCTAGAGTTATTGAGGAAACGACCCCATCTGATGTTTCTGCGTGTACCCATATATTTACCATGGTGCCTCCTATATAACTTTCATCTCTTGGAGAAAGGTTACGATTCTCTCATGGCCGTCACCTTCATCTTCTATAATCTCACCAGCTTCCCGTTCGGGGGCAGGATCGATCGAAACTATTTCTTGACGTCCACCTGCCCAACCTACGGTGCTAGTCTCAATCCCGAGGTCTGCGAGACTTAACTCTTCGACTGGTTTTGATTTTGCTGCCATGATTCCTTTGAACGAGGGATATCGCGGTTCCACAACACCAGCAGTTACGGATACTAAAGCTGGAAGCGGACAGTCGACCTCATCGTATCCATCTTCTGTTTGCCTTTTCACGGCGACATTCCCACTGTCAACGGTTACTTCCTTTGCAAAGGTGACTGATGGGAGGCCAAGTAGCTCTGCAACTTGCTCGGGAACTGTGCCCGTGTATCCATCGGATGACTCTGTTGCAGCCAAGACTAGGTCTGGCTCTGTTCTTTGTATAGCTGCGGCAAGAACTTTAGCTGTACTTAAGGCGTCGGAACCAGATAAGGCGTCATCGCTTACAAGGATGGCGCTATCAGCACCCATGGCTAAAGCGTTGTTTAGCCCATTCCTCTCGTTATTTGGCACCATAGAGATAAGAACCACTTCGCCGTCTTCTCCTACTAACTGGAGTGCCATCTCAACTCCGTACGAGTCGGATTCATCTAGAATAAGCTTTACATCTCTTTTTAGGGTTTTAGTTTCTGGATCAATTGCACCAGGATCTGCTGGATCTGGAATCTGCTTTACGCAAACTGCTACTTTCATTATTCCTTCTTTTCTAGTTTGTGTATTAAGTCTTTTCTTCATAAGACCTTACAGCAGGTTTTCATGTATGCCATAACTGAAGAATGTGAGGAATGTCACAGCTTGCTTACAAATTTCCTAGAATGGTTATGTGAAAATAATGTTCCTCGTAAACCCTGCAGCATCCTCTGTCACTCCGAGGACCCGAGTGGTCATCCAAAAAGCATTAGCTGCTGATCATGAAGTTGTGTTGGCAGAGACGATACGCCGTGATCATGCAACGCGCTTAGCCAAACAAGCAGTTGAGGACGAGTTTGATGTCGTTGTCGTATTGGGAGGAGATGGGACTTTAAATGAAGCCGCTAATGGACTTATTAATTCACGAACTGCCCTTGCAGTTCTTCCAGGTGGATCGACTAACGTCTTTGCAAGGACGCTTGGACTTCCAGATGACCCCGTTGAAGCAACAGGAATTCTTTTAGAAACTATGGGTAAAGCTACCCCTAAGTCGGTCGGTTTAGGATGCGTTAATGGCCGATATTTCTTGTTCCATGCGGGGATGGGCTTTGATGCGGCGGTAGTCGCCGAAGTAGAAAAACGTGGACGTCTTAAAAGGTACGCAAGCCATGCCTTGTTTGTTTACGCAGCAATAGATACATGGTTAAGGCATTATGATCGCAAGCGACCGGCTTTCAGGCTAAAGCACAGCGATGGGTCAGTTATACCCAATTCCAAGTTCGCAATCTGCCTCAACACTGACCCTTACACGTATCTTGGGAGCAAATCACTGAAGTTGTCTTCTGATGCTGGTCTTGATCAAGAGCTCGTGACGATAAGCATCAGTAGTCTCAGCGTCAATAGAATGCTTGGATTAGTTAGTGCTGCAATTCGCGGTTCAACAGCCTTTCATAATTACTCTTATATTGATTACAAATCTGATGTGTCGTCTTTCGTAATTGAGGGACATAGACCGTTCCCTTATCAAGTGGATGGGGATTATTTGGGTGAAGTTACAAGTTTAGAGTTTAGTTATGCGCCAAGAGTACTTGAACTTATCACACCAAATCCTGAACTTCTCGGCCTCTCTAGCTAGCAAAGATAGATTTCGGGTTTCCAGTTTGCGACTACGGTGATTTATTTACTTTCTTTGGTGTGTATGCCAATACTTTCGTAGCAAAAGTTTTATCTGAGAAGGTTCCTTAGAGATTTCTTTGGAGTGAATTTATAAAGTCTTTACAGTTATTTTTGGACCTACCTCTTCTATGATTCCTTGCCCAAAATAATGAATGTTTGACTAGTAATCGTTGATGAACGCTTTTACCATGTCAACCTCGTCAGTGATTATTGAATTTACCCCTAAATTAATTAGTCTTGCAACCAACCTCTGTTCGTTAACTGTCCATACATTTACTTCAATATTAGTTTCCCTTGAAGCGCTCATGAACTCCTCGTCCACGAGCGAGTGGTGGGGGTGAACGGCTTGAAAATTATTTTCTGCAATTGTTTCAAATAACATAGACTTTTCCCAGTCCTCTTGAGCCGAAAGATACCCTAGCTTGATACTCTGGGAATATTCCCTCAGGTTTTGGAGAATCTCTAAATTAAATGAGGATATCACTGGCGGCGTGCAGTTTATATTTCCGTTGACTTCCAATATGACCTTTTCAGTTAAACGTTTTAGGTCTGTGGCAGGAGATACCTTCAGCTCAATATTAAGCGGAATCATACTGAAGTCATTCAAAACATTATTTAGGGTTGGAATGAAGTTAGGTAAGTCCTCCAGTGTTGATTTCTCAATATCTATTCCCTCACAAGTCTTGTCGTGGTGAATTGCCAAATGGTTGTCTTTGGTTAGCCAAACGTCAAGCTCTATCATGTCTGCTTCTTGATGGACAGCTGCATGGAAAGCTCCAAATGTGTTCTCT
>DLTU01000045.1:11724-40457 GCA_002500385.1 Candidatus Neomicrothrix sp. UBA7828
AAGCTCCAAATGTGTTCTCTTTATATTCAGAGCAAACTCCGCGATGGGCACAAACTTGAACCATGTTTTGGTACCTTACCTGACATACGCTTTTCCATACATTTCAGCGTTTCAACAAAATTAACATATACCCCATGTGCCACTTGTCACACAATAAGAAAACGTGTATCGTCTAAAGAAGATCATTAAGTAATGATCTGTAAGAGTCGCTTAGTGCTTTGCGGAGGGCCTGTGGCAATTCAAACAATACCTTATTATGACCGGCAAAGGGACTGGCGAGAGTTAGCGCTATGTAAGGACACTAGCCCGGAGCTCTTTTTCCCTATAGGCAACACCGGAAGTGCATTAGATGCAATTTCTTTAGCTAAAAATGTTTGCTCTCGGTGCCCGTCCCAAATTGAGTGCTTGGAGTATGCGCTTGACTCTAATCAGGATAACGGTGTTTGGGGTGGAAGATCAGAGGAAGAGCGAAGGCTTATCCGTAAACAACGCCGTTCATAATTGACATTTGCTCATAAACGAAACTAGAGAGCTGAATTTTCGCCTAATTGGGGTATGCGTATTAGGGCGACAGTCCCTGATGGATCTTTAGGGAATAGTTCCACATTGCCCCCAAGGTCTGTCTCGATCAAATTTCTAACGATCGTCAACCCAAGACCGAAATTTTTTTCATCAAAGGTTTCTGGTAGTCCCCTACCATTATCCGTAACCGTAATCTGGAAGGTCTCATTCGTTGAACCGAAGTGAATTATCACCTTCGGTTTTTCTGGAGCGAGGAAATCCCTGAATCCATGTTGAATTGTATTTTGCAAGAGTTCGTTTAGGGCAACTGCTAAGGCTGTCGTCTCTGCTGATGGGAAGTTGACGGCATCTCCTTCAATCATAAAATCAATAGTAATTTCAGGGCTAGTTAGCCCCTCTGAGACCAGTCGCACAAGCGGCTTGATAATATCGTCGAAGCAAATGCTTGCTTCCGGATTATGCGAGAGAATTTCATGGACAACGGCAATGGAGCGAATGCGTCGAACGGAATCATTTATTGCTTCTTGTGCCTCCTCGGCTACTAATCGTCGAGATTGAAGATGAAGCAGTGATGAAATTGTTTGTAGATTATTTTTTACTCTGTGGTGAATTTCCGCAATAGTTGAATCTTTTGACCGGATTAGTTTATCTCTCCGTCTCAGTTCAGAAATATCGCGTATGAGGAGTAGCGCTCCAGTCATCTCTTCCCCTTCTAATAAGGGAATTCCCTTTAAGGTGACCGTTTGACCACCCAAAGATATTTCATCAGATTGAGGTCGCTGAGTAGAAAGAATGAGTGGGATTGATTCGCATTTTAGTTCTTCCACCCCAAGTCTTTTTCCTTCCACCTGATCTACTTTTAGCCTGCTCAAAACCGAGACTGAGTTTGGCGATGCGAAACGGACATATCCTCTCGCGTCTAATTCAATTACCCCATCACTCACTCTCGGCGTAAATTCGGTTTCTACCTGAGTTCCTTTAAAGGGATATTTCCCTTGCGAAATCATGACTCCCAATTTTCTGAATAACGAGAAGTAGGTCATTTCTAGCTCGCCTGCGACTCGTTGATCATCAGGCGAAAAGTCACGCGAGAGTATGGCTATGACTTTACCGTTGAAGTTGACAGGAATACACAAGGTCCTAATTCTTTCAACATTGGTCGCTGACAGTAATCCTCCGTCAATGCTTTCTAATGTTTTGCGAGCTTGATCAAGGAAAGGACGTTCACCTGGCTGAAAGACCATTCCTTCCATTTTGGTTCGATAGATGCTTCTGCTTGTAGTTGGTCGAACATGAGCAACAACAGTATAGGGTGATACAGGAATGTTGAGATCAGGTGCACATAATAGTAAATCAGCGAACGAAAGATCAGCGAGAAGGTCCCATGACCGAATAAGGTCATCAAGGTATGAGAGTTCGTCTTGATTTAGTTTCTTCTCTAACGCCGTGAGATCATTCATGGCTTACCGGCATTTGAAATAGTTAAGCTCCGAAACCAATTTTCGGCGCAGATTGTGAGCCTATATCAATAAATGTTATTTTTGACGCAGGCACTCCTAGTATTCGGCCATCTTTGTCAGTGAGCCATAGAGTCCCAGTTGAAGTTTCAAGGGCATTATCAATTTGCGACTTGAGCGCAGTTAGTTCTGTATCCTCTGCCATTTCAAGTTGGATTTCTTTACCGGCTTCACCGACTCCTACTCGTATAATCATTTGTTTCCTCTCCTAGTTATTGAAGTATATTAAGTCCTTTGTTGTACCTTCTTGTTGGAGCTAGCTCAACATCAATAGTCTCAACGATTTCTGCGAACACCTTCCCAGCTTCACTATCAGGGTTAGTTGCAGCTAGCGGCTTTCCCGAGTCAGACCCTTCTCTTAGTTCTTGCACCAAGGGAATCTGTCCTAGAAGAGGCACTTCCAGACGATTAGCTAGATCTTCACCGCCACCATGGCCAAAGATGTAATAGCGTTTGTCATCATCGCCGGTGAACCAAGACATGTTCTCAATCACGCCTTTAACTTCCAAATTTACATTCTTTGCCATAAAAGCAGCTCGCTGGGCGACCTTTTGCGCTGCTGGTTGAGGGGTTGTTACGACATAAAGCTCGGAGCGAGGCAAAAATTGAGCTAGTGATAAGGCGATATCCCCTGTTCCAGGTGGTAAATCAATCAACAAATAGTCGGGGTCGTCCCAGAAGACATCGGTGAGGAATTGCTCGAGAGCTTTATGTAGCATTGGGCCTCGCCAAATTACCGGCTGGTCTTCACGTGCGAAGAAACCCATAGAAATAGCCTTAACACCGTGCACATGAGGGGGTATGAGCAAATCGTCGATAACGGTTGGAGGTTTATCAATTCCTAACATACGAGGTATAGAAAATCCCCATACGTCTGCATCGACGATTCCTACGCTTTTCCCTCTGTTTGCGAGAGATATTGCAAGGTTTGCAGATACCGAAGACTTTCCAACTCCACCCTTGCCAGAGGCAATGAGGAGCACACGAGTTTTGCAAGATGGATCAGCGAAAGGTATGACTCTTCCCTCGGCATGACCATGAGCTGGTTGGGATCCTGCTGTAGATGCAGGGTCGCCGTGAACTATTTCACGCACTTTTGAACGCTCTTCATCATTCATTACACCAAAATTAACTTGGACTGTGTTGATTTTATTTGTTCCTAACAGTGCTTCACTTATGTCATTTTCAATTTTTGCTTTGAGTGGACACCCTGCAGTGGTGAGCAGAACTTCTATTGTTACCTGATCGTTGTCTACAACTACACTTTTAACCATTCCTAGTTCAACGATGCTTCTATTAAGTTCTGGGTCCTGAATCGGTTTTAGGACTTCATAAATCTCTTCGGTTTCTATGGTCATTAACTATTTCCTATCCGATACCTAGTGTACGCCTTTTAGAGTCTTGATCTCAACGCGTGCTGACATAGTTAAATTACTTTCTAGGACGATGCTTAGAGTGCTTAGATATAGCGAGAGCCCATTTATTCTCCACAATTCAAGGATGAATACAGGTTGTTAACTTGCTCCGACACTTGGCTTGGTGATTGTGTGGCTTCTAACTCTAAGAGCCCAAAGACAGTATCCAGATCCCTACATGCTACTTGTGAGTCAGTACCAGAAATTAATATGGCGCGGGTGAGAAGCACCTCAATATTGCTGGGATTCTGACTCACTGCAAAATTGATTTGATTTATTGCGCGTTGGTAAAGTGCCACGTCACCTGTTTGGGCCAAAAGCAAAGCTTGTCGGCTTAATGCCTCTGGATTAGAAGGGTCCTCTTCTACAATGGCTCGGAATAGCTTAAGGGCGCTTACACTTCTTTGCTCCTTATCGCTCTGGAGAAGGTAGTTAGCTGCTTCGAGAGCAATTTGGGTATTCATCTCTAATTCATCGAGCTTGGGTTGCTCAGTATTTTGAAGAAGGTCATATTTCGCCTCTGCGTATACCTTTCCTACTAGCCCTTGGCTATCAAGAACACTGCGCAATTGAGAGGTGATTTCGAGTTGCTGAAGTTCCTTGAGCTCGATGAGGGCTTCGGAAAACCTTGACTCATCGGATAGCGCGATGGTTAAGAAAACTATTGCATCAGCAAATTCTGGGTTAAGTATACGTACTTCTCTCCAGTCTTTGATCAGCGGTTCACTAGCTTCACCTATCCTGTACTGCAACCAAGCTCTGTATGTTAGTGCTTCAACATTGCTCGGTTGATCTTCGAGCACTTCATCATAAATTGAGATTGCCTCACCCCATGTTCCAGAGTCACTGAGCAGCAGTTGTGCATCTTGGAGTTTGGTTACAGTACTTTTCCTGATACTCCCAGTTATTGTCTCAGAACCTTTTCTCTCTCCTGACGAGTTTGCAATCGCTATACCTGAGATAAACGCAATTACAACGAGGAAAATGACTGTAAACCAAGTTTTCTTTGCGTTTCGCAGCTCCGGTTCTTTTCTGCTGGGGGTTTCTTGTTTCGTTAACTGAATAAGTCTTCGTTTGTAGCTACGAGTTAACTCAATATAGTCCTTTTCAGTAATGTCTCCTTTGGCTAATTCGCGATCTAGGTCGTCTAGTGATTTGAGAAGGAAATACTTTTCTTTTTCAGAGCTATCTTGAGCCATTTTTTCTACTTATGTGCTGAGGTCATTTGGCGAAGCTTCTGAGTCAAAGCGGTGACTTTTACGTATTGCTCGGACTTGTTCTTCTTCATCTTTTGTTAACTCAATTCCCGTAGAGTCTGCTTTTCTTCTAGAAAAAGCTAATGTCAAACCACCAAGTGCAATCCCGACTACTAAGAATGGAGTGATCCAAACTAGAGAGTCAAACCCAGACGCGCTCGGATTTAAGTTTACCCATTGTCCGTATTGCTCTTCATAGTACGCTCTAATTTCTGAATCACTGCGTCCTTGATCTACTTGTTCCTTTATTTCAGCTCTTATTACCTGCGCTATAGGTGCTGAACTTTCAGAAACTGGCTGACCTGAACATTGCGGGCAAGCTATTGTCGCTGCTAGTGAGGCCGCTCGCTCAGATGGCGTCTCTGGATCATCTGCGTCAAAAGAGCCAAACAAAAGGGCGACTACCGATACGAGCGCAAGCATCACCCATGAGAGGATTCTTGTATTAACCTTAACTAGCATTCGATACCCGCCGCTAATTTCTCATACGTGATCGGGCCGACAATTTTCTTAGCGACTAATCCATTTGGTGCAATTAAAACTGTCTCAGGTGCAGTCATAATGCTGTAATTGATAGCTACTCGATTAGTCCCCTCATCAAGAAGCACTGGCCAGTCCCCGCCGTACTTCTCAAAGAAGCGTTCAATGTCTTTGGCGTTGTCGTTGAATGCCACAGATACAAGATTAGTATTGCATTTCTCACCGTTACTTGAGAATACGCCTTCATTATGGAAAGCAAGCAACTCATCGTGTTCAACAATGCATCCTGCGCACCAACTTGCAAAGAAATTCACAGCGACCCATACCTGATCTTTTGGAATTAATGCTCGATTCTTAATCAACACATCCTCTAGGTCAAATTCTCCACCAGTAACCGTGTTTGCTAAGAACAAGGGAGCTGGTTCGCCAACCAAGTCAAAATTAGGTTGATTAGATTGTGTACCTCGAGTCGCTAGAAGGGTCACAAAGCCTACAGATAGAACCGCCAAAATAATTAATCCGGACTTTCCTAAACTCATCTTTCCATCTCTTCTGCCTGCACACTAGATTTTTTCAGCATTGCTAAGGTCTTCTTTCGCTTCGTTGATGGGATGGCTGACAGTGCACTTCCAAATAACATTACGAATCCCCCTACCCAAATCCAGACGAGAAGGGGTTGTTCAGTTATTTGTAGGACTATGGATTGATCATCGTCCTCCGGAGGGTCTAGAAGTGCCACTTGAATATCCTTTACGGATGAAGTCTTTGTCGTTGGCGACGGAACTAATTGACCAGAAGCAGTGAAACGCTCGATGGATGGTTGAAGTATGTCTCCATCAACCCTTATTTGGACTTTTTCTTGTATTCGATTTGAGTAGATAATCTGTTCGGAGGATTCGTAAGTGATATCTGCACCTCCAAAATTGACTGTCTCTCCGGGATCTAATGTAAACGATGATTGAGAGACGTAAGACGAGCTGGCTATCAACCCAAGGGACAACATAACTACGCCCAGATGAACTACCATCCCGCCATTAGATCTTCCTACAAAACCTCTCACTTTGTTACGGCGTACGGACAGCGCTAGGTGACGAATAGCGCTCGTCCCTGCGAAACCTGCAAAACCAAACCCCAGTAAAGGGGTAAATCCCCTAGCACCGACTAAAACTGCGATCACGAGAGATAGGGCACCCCCCCATGCAGGCCATTCAAGTCGGTCTCTGAGTAGTTCTGTTCCTGCTTTTCTCCAAGGCAGTACAGGAGCGATAGCCATTAGGAAAAGTATGACGAATCCTATTGGCGTTGACATTTTTTCAAAATAAGGTGCTCCTACGGAGATTTGGCGGTTCTGAGTTGCTTCAACTATTAATGGAAAAATCGTGCCTAAAAGAATTACAAAGGCAAAAGCGCCGAATGCAAGGTTATTTGCTAGGAAGGCCCCCTCACGAGACAGAGCTGAATCTATTCCGCCTTGTGACCGAAGCCGGTCCCCGCGCCAAAAGATAAGTCCGAGTACGACTAATAGAACAAGTGAGAAAAACCATAATAGCCATGGACCTATCCCGCCTTCGGAGAAGGCATGTACAGATGCGATAATTCCGGATCGAGTTATGAATGTGCCGAGAATAGTCAATAAGAAGGTTGAACAGACTAAAGACAGATTCCAGACTCGCAGTAGCCCCCTCCTTTCTTGAGCTAGAACGGAGTGCAGAAAAGCAGTCCCCGTTAACCACGGGAGTAGAGACGCATTCTCAACAGGGTCCCAACCCCAGTATCCACCCCAACCAAGGACATCATATGCCCACCAAGCTCCGAGTATTATCCCAAATGTAAGGCATGCCCATGAGAATAAAGTCCATCGTCTAGTGATTAGTAACCAACCTTCACCCAATCTGCCAGTTATTAGTGCAGCTATCGCAAAGGCAAAAGGCACGGTGAAACCGACGTAACCTAGATAGAGAATTGGGGGGTGGAAGGCTACCAATATATGGTTTTGTAAAAGTGGGTTCGGTCCGGGCCCGTCGTATCCCACCGGCGGCTTAAAGGATTGGAAGGGGTTAGCCGGACCAAGCATTAGCAGTGCGAAGAACGCTGTGACCAAGAACATTGTAACTAAAGCCCAAGATACCATCGGGTCTGAAAGCCTGTTAGAAAATTTCTTTGCAACAATGGCTAAGTACCCAGCCAATACTAAACCCCAGAGAAGGATCGACCCTTCAAGAGCTGACCACATAGTTGCAACATTGTAGAGAGGCGGCGTTAAAGAACTGCCTTGTTCAGCGACATATTTAATAGAAAAGTCTCTTGTTATTAATGCTCTTTGCATAGCAAAAGTTGATATTGCCATTCCTACAAAGGCAACCCAGGCGTATTTAGCGCCTACTGCTCGTAAACGCTCTCGAGACTTTTTAAGCCCAGCGACTATAGTAAGCGATCCAGTTAAGGATGCTGCAAGAGTGAGTACTATACCTAGGGATCCAATTACAAGGTTCATAACATTCCTAAGAGTCAGGTACTTTCGGTATTTGCCCCCGTTCCTCTGCGTCGTCTAATCGTTCCTCACGGTAGTCATTGTCATGCTTTACCAGAATTCGATTTGTTAAGAACCACCAACCATCATTCGCACCGTTTGGGAATATGAATCCCGGTTTAGGTAAAGGTCCCTGATTCCACTTACCTTCAAGCACCACAGGTATACCTTCATCGAAGAGATCGGGTGGAGTCCCTGTGCTGACTATATCAACAAGGACGCCATCAAAGGAGATTGTAAAGAAGGTATATTCGTTGCCATCTATGATTACCGTCTGGTCTGACGTAGCGCTCGAAATTGGTGATCCCAATATCTGAAATCTTCTGTCCCCCAGTTGAGATCTTTCCTCAACTGCCTCATCAGCGGGGAGAAAGGACTGGCTATTAGTTATCAGAAACCAAACAAGCACAATTACAGCAATAGCTATAGCCAACAATGCAAGCACCGGAAGCCATTTAGGAGTCAGCCTTGCTTTAGGAACTCTAGGCGAGAGGTCCATTTGAATATTTTGTTCGTCCATTTCTTACCCTAATCTGTTGATGAGGTCATCCACCTTTGACGGCCATGGGGAACTTGTCGGGTTAGCTGCTTTCCTTTTCTTACCACTCGCCACGCATAAATAGATAATGAAATTAAAGAAATAGACCACCCCGCTATCAGATAACCGAGATGAGTCATTGAACTTCACCATTTCGTTGATGGTTTGAATTTCCTTCGCCAAAGTTTCCTTCGTTTAGTCTTTCTTCAATTACCCCCGCTATTCCATCTGTTTCTATCTCTGTAACTAACCACCCCACGCGGAATCGGTGGGTCATCAACCAAAGAAACGAAATTCCTACGATTACGAAACCTAAAAACAATGTAAACAATGTAAGATTTTCAAGCTTTCCGTCTGTCAAGGAAGACTTCTGATGGAGTGTATTATTCTCCCACCATTCAACTGAACGGTTGACGATAGGTATATTGACTGCCGCAATTATGCCAACCACTGAGGCACGCTTAGCTCTCAAATCGGGATTAGCTGGAACTTGACGCAACGCTAAGTAGCCTAAAAGCATCAAAAACAGAACAAGGGTCGTTACCAAGCGAACATCTCCCCATTCCCACCAAGTATTCCATGTTGGCCTTCCCCAGATACTTCCAGTAGCGAGAACTAAGCCACAAAGTATTAGGCCAATTTCTGCTGATGCATGTGCGACAGTGTCCCACCAGCGAGATTTTTTCCAGAGGTAGAAAACACTACCTATTCCGGTTGTGATTATGGCCACGTAAGCGAATATTGCCATTGGTACATGCACATATATCAGCCTGACAGCATCGTCCATATTGTCATCAGCTGGGCTGAGGAAGAAAGAGAATATCAGAAGTGTTGGAATTCCTAGGAGCAAAGAAATTCCCATGAATCTGGTTCCTCGTGAAGTTGTGAATTCTTGCTTGTCTGTGCGCTGCATTACGTATCCTCTATTATATTCCCATATGTCAACATACCCATAAGTGTGTAGACAATGGCAATCACTGAGAGTAATCCGAACCATGCCCAGCCATCTGCATTAACTCGACCGAAAGCATCGCCGAAGGCCCTCGTTGCCCCAATTACAGCAGGTACAAGAACTGGAAGAAACAGAACAGGCAACAGCGTTTCACGCACGCCGAGTCCTGAAGCAATAACTCCGTAGAGCGTTCCTGAACTTGAAATAGCAAGAGTTGTTACAACGGCCGAAACGACTACGAGAGGATAATTCACGACGGACAAGTCAAACAAAACGACCATGACTATGAATAACAGAGCCTCAAGAATAATTAATTGGAGGTATAGCCCTATCGTCTTACCTACATAAATAGATGTTGGGGAGATTCCGGAGAGCATCAACCTATCTATGGCTGAATCAGAAGTCTCTACGTCGACAGACCGTTGGATAGCTAGTATTGCTACCAAAAGTGTAGACACCCAGAAAAGGCCGGGTCCTGTATCTCGAAGAGTTTCAGTATCTGCATCTAACGCGAATCCAAATAGAACGAGAATCAGAAGCGTGTAAGGGGCTATTTGATTAATTAGTATTCTTGAACGCATTTCAATAAGAAGGTCCTTTTTTGCAACTAACCAAGCATCACGAAACATATACTTACCCTTCGCTACCTTCGTCAGAATCGTTGATGATTCGGCCACCTTTAACAAGCAAAGTTCGCTCTTGACTTGATCCTATTTTATCTATCTCATGAGATGCGATCAGTACAGAGGTACCTAGTTCGCTAGCTTGAAGGATAGAAGAGTTGACTAGTTCTCTTCCATTACTGTCAAGACCAGCATATGGTTCATCAAGAAGCCAGATGCTGGGTCTTTTAATTAAGAGGAGGGCTAAAGACGTTCTCCTTCTTTGTCCTTCTGAGAGGCTTTGCACTTGAACAGAGCCCAATCGGTCATTTAATCCGAAGAATGCCATAGCTTTATCAACTTCAACATTATTTGCACCATATGCGCTCGCCCAGAATTTCAAATTCTCACTAACTGTAAGATCGGGGTAAAGACCAGTCCGGTGCCCAAGTAAACCAATGTGTGCCCTCAACTCCATCCGTTGAGTACGCAGATCGAAATTAAGCACTGTCCCTGTTCCACTTCGCATAGGAAGTAGTCCAGCGCAAAGACGGAGAAGTGTTGATTTTCCAGCCCCGTTAGGCCCCTTTATGAGTACGACTTCTCCCTGTCGTATACTCATTGTGGCACCTGTCAAAGCAGGAAATTGCCCAAGGAAAACCATACTTTGTTCTAATTTGATTACTGTCGACAAGCTTCGCTCATTTCAGAGACCTCTACTTAAAATCTACTGCGAGTATGCCGTTTCCATCTATTTCTAGATATTTAGGTCCCTAAAAGAAATAATTGTGATTGCGAGAAGTCATTAGAGTTTCTTTTCGCTAACGTCGTCTTTGATGTTTGTTTCAAAACTATTCCAAGCACTTGGGCGTAGCCTAATTATTCTAGGTGGGCTGACTCTGCTATTTGTGGCATATCAACTGTGGGGTACGGGTGTGCTCACAGACCGTTATCAATCAGATCTTGAAGAAGATTTCTCCGAATTAATTGATGTAGTTGAAGATACGACTTCTTCAATTACCAATCCCGAGACGAGTGGGAATAACGAATCTAACTATGCTGAGCTTTTATGGAGACCCGAGGGTCAGGCCATGGCACAGTTAGTTATTCCAAAAATGGGATTAACAGCAACCGTTGTCTCTGGAGTTTCCTCCGAATCTCTAAGAAGAGGTCCTGGGCATTTCCCTGACACTCCGATGCCAGGCATGCCAGGGAATTCTGCAATCGCTGGCCACAGGACTACCTGGGGGGCGCCTTTTGGGAATATAGAAAAGTTAGAACCTGGTGATGAAATAAAGATTCAAACGATTCAGGGGAGTTTTACTTACGTTGTGTTGGAACAGAATGGTGGACGGGGCAATTTTATAGTGAGCCCAAATGAATTCGACGTACTTAATCAGAATTTTGATAGTTCCCCTAATAGATTAACTTTGGTTTCTTGCCACCCAAAACTTACGGCCAGAAACAGAATCATTGTTGTTGCAGAGCTAATTGGGAACTCAGCCGAATCATTTGAAAGACCGGATTACTTAAATCAGCCTCGATTCACATTTGCTTTCGATGAAGAGGTTGTAGCTGAGGCGTTGGGAGAGGATGGATTTGAAGGTCCCCCACAAGACGCCATCGAGCAGGATCCAAGCGTCGAAAATGCGGAAGAGTCGATTGTTGAAACACAAGGTGCAAAAAGTAATCTTTCCGAAATTAGTGACGTGTCGGCTACCGCAGAGAATTTGACCCCAACTACCCAACCGCAACAAGTATCGGGTTTCGGTGAAGGTTTAAGTGGTGATAGGTCAGCGATAACTCCATCAATTACGTGGGGGTTAGCTTTGATAACACTTATTATGACTTCGGGATTTATTGCAAAAAGGTGGAGGCGGTGGCCAACTTACTTCCTCTCATTAGCTCCTATAATTACTGTAATGCTTGTCTGGTTCTTTAACCTTGACCGTGCATTACCCAGCTATTAGTTAGAAACTATGCCAAAAGATTATTCAAAACCTAATAACCCTAGTAAGAGTGTTGCGAGTTCATTTTCGATCAGCACCGCACCCACACTGTTCTTAGCTTTTTGTATCCTCTTGTTAACTTTTGGGTCATGCTCAAGCACAGACGAAGAAGAAAATAGATTTACTCCCAGTATTATTCCAGGAGCCCTTGCCAAAACCGGAAACGCTGAGACTCTTGTGCTTGAGGGGAAAATCGTAGCTTTTCTATATGAACTAAGTTCTGAGGATTGCTTCAATGAATATCGTCTAGTTGACGACCGAACAGGAGACATCTCAGACTTGACCACCATCGTAGACTGTCGCAGGCCACATGATGCAGAGATTTACGGTGAATATGTGCATCCTGCGGCTCCTGGCGAACCACACCCCGGGCGAACAGAAATCGAAAGGTGGTCTGCAATAAAGTGCTTTGAAGGCTTTAAGGATTTTGTCGGATCAGATTATGTTCTTTCCGATCTTGAAATCGGGTCTATTCCTCCCGAACGAGAAGACTGGGAAATAGGTTTATACAGAACAACTGCATGTTACGTTTACGCGCCAGGAAATCAGTTGTCTGGGTCAATGAGAGGAAGTGGCATTTAATAATGAAAAATTACTTTCGGAACTACCAATCAACGTCCATTGATTTAACTGAGCGAAGGTCCAGAGTCGCTAAGTATGTGAAACTAGGAAAGCGCACAGGGTACTCTCTCTGGCTAGTGGCAATCATTCTTTTCTTTAGCCTATTCTTTGGCGATTTTGATGGCCCCTTGGTGGGGCTTCTACTTGTGTGTCTCATTGCAGGCTGTGTTATCTTGCTGCCCTCGATTGTTTTATCTTATGCAGTGAGAGCCGCAGAACGCGAAGAGCGGAATTTATCTTAGGGAACTAGATTTATCTTTAGTCAGTTACCGTATTGGGCTGGAGAGATATCAATCGGCTCAACTGGAATATTTCCTGCAATTACGCCGGGAAGAAACTCAAGCAACCTGTCAGGCAAAGTTTGGACTTCTGCCGCTACTAAGTCATCAATTGACCACCATTGAGCATCCTCAAAAGCGGCAGCCTCTAGAGCTTCCAGCCCTTGAGGATCCCATTCAGAAGATTCTGATGTGTGCGCTATATGAATTCTCTCATCAGATTTGAAATGGTACATCGCAAAGTCAAACTCAACGTACTGAGTCCAGATACAAGGCCCTACCTCCACATCACGAAATCCGCACTCTTCATATAGTTCGCGAGCGGCTGCTTCTTGGCTTGTCTCGCCTGATTCAATACCTCCGCCAGGTATTTCCCACCATGTGCCCTTTTCGGGTCGCATGGGATCGGAGCCATGCATCAAAAAAACTCTTTTCGCCTCGTCAAGAAGAACTACCCGAGCAGCTGGCCTGCGCAAGCTCCAAACCATCAGTTTTTCGGGAGGTCAATGAACGGCGTTTCCTTTGGATGTCCTGGTTCTTTAGGAAGGCCAAGCACACGTTCTCCAATGATATTGCGTTGCACTTGATCAGTGCCCCCATAAATTGAGGGAGCAGGTGAGAATGTTGTAACTTCGTGAATCCAACCGCCTTGATTCACTTCCGCTGGCGTTAGCATACCATCAGCTCCGATGACCATATTGCCTACCTCACGGAATTGGCGATACAACTCACTCACCATTAACTTGCCAATATTTCCTTCTGCGCCTGACCTATCACTGCTTGCTTTTGCTCGGATCATATTCAACCGGTTCACTTCCACGAGTGTATGTAGCTTCATCAATTCATCCCTGATTACTGGATCTGTATTTTTACCGAGTTTCTGAGCAAGTTGACTTAACTTTTCAAAGAGCCTTGGCCCGATTGCAGGTGTTCCACCACTGCCTCTGGTAATAGATGAGAGCACATCGCCGACTTTTAGATCAAGCTGCCCAGCAATCGAACCTGGAATTGCTGTGGGTACCGGAACGGTTCCACTACCAAGGTGAGATCGTTCAAACATCAATGTTGAGTTTGCAACTCGCCAGCCGTTAGATTTCCCACCAATCAACGCATTGTCATGCACTTTCCCGTCAGTAATGAAGACTTCATTAAAAAGAGCGCGTCCGGTCATTTCTGTGAGAGGCCTCACATCAACACCTTCTTGATTCATGCTAAATGCAAAATAAGATATTCCTTGATGCTTGGGTAGATCTGGATCAGTTCGAGCTATAAGCATCCCCATATCTGCAACTTTTCCACCTGAAGTCCATACCTTCTGGCCATTAATGACCCATTCATCCCCATCTTTCTCTGCTTTGCATTGCAATCCGGCGAGATCTGAGCCCGCCCCGGGTTCAGAGAAAAGCTGACACCATGCATGCTGACCGTTTAGAATTTTAGGGATATATTCTCTGATCTGAGCATCAGTACCGTGTGTGGCAATCGTGGGAGCCGCGAGCATCATGCCGAGCCCTGTCGGTGGACCCAAAACCCCTTTATCCGCCATAACGCTAAGAGCAACATGATTGAGGGCCCTGCTCCAACCTCTTCCACCAGCTTCTTCATTGAGCATGGGATGTGAGAGTCGGGCATCAGCCATAAGCTGCCACCATTGGGCAACAGTAAGGTCAGGGTCCCAGTTCTGATCTATCCATTCACCAACCTCGGTCTTCACATCAGATTCAGTTATTTGACTCATCGGACTCCTTATCAGACTCACAATAGATGTAAATCTACCTCATTATACTAGGTCGTTGCTATTTGAATTCCCCTTCAAACGGTTCTCACGCTTGGGGACAATGCTGACTCGATCCCCTTCATTATGGACTGAAACATTTGCCCCATAAATATCTTTAAGAGTTGCTTCTGTCAAAATTTCTTGCGGCAATCCAGACTTAGTAACTTCGCCATTGACGAGAAGTACCATTGATGTCCCGTATTGAGAAGCAAGAGTCAAATCATGAAAAGCGCTGAGAACTGTCAACCCCAGTCGTTTTCGTTGTTGATCAACAAGTTCAAGGACCTCCTGTTGGTGTCCCATGTCAAGAGCTGTAGTTGGCTCATCTAGCAAGAGTAACTTTGGTTGCTGAACAAGCGATCTTGCAATAATCACTCTTTGGCGTTCCCCTCCGGACATTTCGGTCACAAAACGATTTGCCATATCGTGGAGATCTAGGTCTTTCATCACAGAGAGTGCAAGCGATACATCTTCCTGTGAGGGCTGAAAACCTCTACCCAAATATGGCGTTCGTCCCAATAAAATATAGTCAATAACTCGCACACGAGGAGGAACAACCGGTATCTGTGGAACAATCGAGACTATTTGAGCCCGTACTCTAGGTTCGGTTTGCATAAGGTCCGCACCTTGGAAGTACACCGTTGCCTGCGCAGGAATAATTCCAGCGATTGCACGGAGTAAACTTGATTTTCCTGAACCATTAGGCCCAATTATGGAAAGCCAATCCCCTGAGTCCACACTTAACGAAACATTGTTAACAACTTTCTTTCCACCAAGTTCCACTTCAAGTCCTTGAATGTTAAGAGGTTCATATGATGCCATCTGACCTCCTACTAAGCACAAATAAAAAGAAGGGAGCCCCAAAGAATGCAGTTACCACTCCAATAGGGAGCTCCGCCGGCGACTGTAGGGTCCTTGCTAGAAGATCAGTGAGGATGAGGAAAGAGGCTCCGATGAGAAAAGATAGTGGGACAACAATTCGATTTGATGCCCCGACCACCAATCGGACTGCGTGTGGAACAATGATTCCTACGAATGCTATGAGTCCGCTCACCGCTACTGCGGAAGCAGCTGCTAATGAAGCTGCCCCAATGACAATCCAGCGGACTCTTCGCGGGCGAATACCTAGCGAAAGCGCTTCTTCTTCTCCAACGGCAAGAATGTCCAAGGCTCCCTTCATAGAAAACATAACTACTAAAGAAATCACAGCATATGGAAGAATCATAATTACCTCATCCCAACCACTTGTGCTGAGGCGACCCAATATCCAGCTATAAACCTGTCTTAATGTCGCCGATTCTCGTTGCTGGATATAAGTTTGTATTGCAGTAAATAGTGATGCAACAGCCACGCCGGCAAGAAGTAAGCTTGCAGTGCTAGTAGATTTTCCTACAGCACCCCCAACTGCCAATGTGATTGCCACTGCTATTGCTGAGCCTAGAAAAGCTGCTATTGGTAGTGCATCAAACATGCCTTCTCCATTGGTAGCACCGGAGACAATAGCTATGGTTGCGCCTAGACCAGCTCCAGCTGCTACACCTAGCAGGTAAGGGTCAGCAAGCGGGTTTCTAAATACCCCTTGATAAGAAGCTCCAGCTACTGCGAGGAGTCCCCCTACTATCAAGCCAAGGATAATCCTAGGCAATCGCACATCCCACACAATGGCTTCTTGTATTGTGGAGAGCCCTGAGTCAATAGAAATACCAGGAAGTCGATCAAGAATTTCAAGAAAGATACGATCTGGCCGAATGGATACGGGTCCGAATAAAAGGCTGATCAGAATTGTTGAGAAGAGGATTAAGGAAGCCCCTGCAACTAGCCCTGGGGTTAGTTCGGCAGGGGCTTCCTGCTGCTGTTTCTTCTTGTTATTATTCAACGGTTTCCATAGCAATCATTTGTTCTACAGCAATGGCGATTGCTTCTAAGAAGTCCACGACTCTTGGCCCCCATCTTGAAGCAATATCATCGTCCAATTCAATAACCTTTCCTTCGGTTACTGCTGAAAGGACATTCCATCCATTCCGCTTAGATACTGTCTCTATGCCTTGAGCACAACACTTTGTATCACCTAAGAAAATTAAATCTGGGTTCTGCAAAAGAATATACTCTTCTGAAAGTTGAGGATATCCCGAGCCAGCTCCTTCTGCTTGGTCAGCAATATTAGTCATTCCAAGCATTGCGTACACTTGACCGATAAATGTTGAAGACGTCACGGAGAAGTAAGTGGGGTCTAATTCATGGTAGAAAGTCAAGGAATAGCCATCGGGAACATTAACCCTAGCCATAAGTTCATCAATTCTCTGTTGCATTTCCTGAACTGTGCTTTCAGCTCCAGCACTTGCTCCTGTAGCTGCTCCCAGTTGAGTTATTTGTAGATAAGTATCATTAAGGCTAGCTGCGGCGGATTGCGTCAATGAAGGTATGCCCACGTTTGATAGCCCTTGTTCGATGTCTTCTGGAAGATAAGAATGAACAACCAAGTCAGGTTCTAAAGCCAATATCGCTTCTAGGTTCGGTGTGAAACCTGAAATATCTGAAGTCGGGGCCTCAGGAGGATAGTTTGACTGATCATCAACAGCAATAACTTGATCTCCAGCACCGATAGCAAAGAGAATTTCGGTAGCTGTAGGTGATAGCGATAATATTCTTGTTGGTTGATCTTCTAATACGAGATCACCAGTTGGAGTTTGAAGCGTCACTGGGAAAGAAGCAGTTATTTGCTCGGTGGCATCGACTCCGTTCATCGGCTCCACCGGCTGGCTGGAATCAGTAGTTGTAGCTTCTCCAGTCGCAACCACTTGTGTTGAGGAACTTGAACAACTGCTCGTTAACGCAAGAATTGCAAATACTGCTATAAGCGGCAGTAACCGTTTGAATATTTTCATTAGATATCCTCCTCTCGGGTAGAAGACGAGACGCAGACTGGATATCCAGCAACGAACTTGTTCTTACCTCGAGAATGTTCGTTTTGCCATGGACTCGACCGGGCTAAAATGCTTCTGCATTATTACCGTTGCGGGACAGCGCTGGGATTTAACCAGACTTCGGAACCATCACAAAAAATATTAAATTTTCAAATGAGAGTCTAGCACTTCATATACCCGTTATGCCCTAATTCAGCACTAGTTCAAAGAATTTGGCTTAAGAATAATTTTGTTCGCTCTTCAGTTGGGCAAGTGAAGAAATGGTCCGGAGTTCCTACTTCTACTATCTCTCCACTCTCCATGAATATTATCCTATCTGCGACTTCACGAGCGAAACCCATTTCATGAGTAACTACCATCATTGTCATCCCTCCTAGTGCTAAATCCTTCATTACATCAAGTACTTCCTTTATCATTTCTGGATCTAGGGCTGATGTCGGCTCATCGAATAGCATTATCTTTGGATTCATAGCAAGAGCTCTTGCTATAGCAACTCTTTGCTGTTGTCCACCAGAAAGCTGATCGGGGAATTTTGATGATTGCTCGGGTATCCCTACCATCTCCAACAATTCTTGGGCTTTTGTTTCAGCGTCAGCCTTTGGCGTTTTGCGAACCCATTTGGGTGCCAAAGTTACGTTATCTAAAACTGTAAGATGTGGGAAAAGATTAAATTGTTGGAAAACCATTCCTACCTCAGAGCGAATCTTTTCGATGTTGCGCAAATCATTAGTAAGCTCAACACCATCGACCACTATTGTTCCGCTTTGGTGAGCTTCAAGCCTATTGATGCAACGAATCCAGGTTGATTTTCCGGATCCTGACGGACCTAATACAACTACAACTTCTTGTTCAACAACCGTAGCTGTCACACCTTTTAGGACTTGGAAATCTCCAAACCATTTATCTACATTTTCGCAAACGATCATTTCTGATCGCGTTTCCTGTTTTGTTTCTGAACTCATTGGGCATTTCCTCCCCTTTTTGCGAATACATTTACCTTACTTTGTTTGCAGAACTGACAATGCAATATTTTTGTCACAAACTCAATGTTGCATTCCACCTGAACCATGAACCCAGTGGGTAAGGTCATTGTGTGTCAATTATCCGTACGCTTTTAATTAGGGTTTCCGGACCTGATCAATTAGGGGTTTCAGCAGAATTATTTGAGGTATTGTCCGCAATCGGTGCTGTTGTGAAAGATATTGAGCAAATTGTTGTTCGTCGAAGGTTAACGCTAGATGTATTGGTCGAAGTAGATAAGAGCGATGATGCTTTGAAAGACCTTCTTCTCTTTGGGTATCAGAGAGGGTTGCACATTGACGTTGAAGAGGTTGATGGTGAGCCGACTGAATATGATGAGCAATCTGTGGTCACTCTAATCGGAAGAGATATCACTCCCAATGAACTCATGTTAGCTACGCGAGCAATCTCTAATAGTAAGGGAAATATTGACCGGATAATTCGTCTTTCACGCTATCCAGTGATGAGTTATGAACTCGCCGTGAATGGTGGAAAGCTGGATGAAATTAAACAAGGGCTTTTGCAGGTAGCTTCAGAAACGCCGGAATTAGATATAGCAGTTCAGCCACTAAATCTGAGCCGAAAAGCTAAACGTTTAGTTGTGCTTGATGTTGACTCAACACTTATTCAAAATGAAGTTATTGATTTATTGGCTGAACAAGCGGGTTGTGGTGAAGAAGTTTCAGGTATCACTGAGTTAACGATGCGAGGTGAAATAGATTTTGAAGAGTCTCTTCTGCAGAGAGTTAGCTTACTTGAAGGTTTGGATGAGCTTGGGATTGAAAGAGCATGGCAAAACTTGAAACTAACTCCTGGAGCTAGAACATTTTGTCGGACTCTTGGAAGGCTTGGCTTTACAACAGCGTTAGTAAGTGGAGGGTTCTCAATTTTCGCTGAGCGTCTCCAACGCGAACTCAAAATTAAGCACGCTAGGGCAAATGAGCTCGAGGTCATTGGAGGCCGTCTAACAGGAAGAGTTGTTGGTCCTATCGTTACTCGCAAAGCGAAGGCTGAATTTTTGTGTGAAATCGCTGAGATCGAGGGGGTACCGATTGATCAGACTGTCGCTGTTGGAGATGGCGCAAATGATCTTGATATGCTGACCATCGCTGGTTTGGGAATTGCATTTAATGCCAAGCCAATTGTTCAAGATGCGGCCAATACAACTTTAAGAGTTCCTTATTTGGATGCGATTCTTTTTATGCTGGGTGTTTCTCGTGAAGAGATTGAAGCGGCTGACTCCTCGGATTTGCTTTAACTATAAAACCCTACTCACCGTCATAGACTAGTCGAAAACCCAAATGCCCCATTGTGCTTGTAGGTGTGGTTGAACTCCTTGCCGCAGGTCGGTAACGGTTGCAATATGATTCATGACATAAGTACGAGCCACCTTTAATCACCTTGGCGGTGCCTGAAAGAGGTCCTGTTGGATTTTCTAATTTTGGTTTTCGTTTGTTTATGAACCAGTCTTGACACCACTCCCAGGTATTCCCTGTCATCTCATGTAAACCAAACTTATTTGGAGGGTATGAGCCTACTGGAGCAGTTCCGTACCATCCATCAGTCTCAAGGTTCTTATTTGGGAAAGAACCTTGCCAAACATTCATTAGGTGTTTTCCATCAGGTGTCAGTTCATTTCCCCATGGGAATGTTGTTCCGGAATATCCTGCAGACGCAGCATATTCCCACTCTGCTTCCGTGGGGAGCCTTCCCCCAGCCCAATTTGCATAGGACTTTGCATCGTTCCATGAGATTTGAACGACTGGGTGATTTAGCTTTTCCTTTATCGTTGAATGCGGTCCCTCGGGGGATTTCCAGCTAGCTCCAAAGACCTGCCGCCACCAAGGAGCGCCTTGAACACCTCTGGTATCTTCGAAGTCATCAGGAAGCAATCCGCCAAACACGAAAGACCAACCTATCTCTTCCGCCTCAGTCACATACCCAGTGTCATCAACGAAAGTCTTAAATTGTTGATTCGTCACAGAATGTTTCTCAATTTGGAAAGGTGAGAGAATTACTTCCGTAGTAAATTCCTCTCCGTCTTGGGGGTACGCAAATTCGTAGTTAGAACCTAACCTAAATGGTCCACCTGGCAGTGCCACTTTCTTAGTATTTGGCGAGGATACTTTTCCCGTGCTTCTATCAGTGATTAATGTTTTTTTAGTCCGCTGGGGAGCACAACAGGAATCGTCTTTCTTCATAGCCAGATAGTTTAGCCGCTCAAACAATCCTGTTTCTTGTCAAAGTTCTATTCTGAAAAACAGGTCTTTCGGGTAGTTTGGAAGTGTGGTTTCACTTGATCTTGAATTTGTACGTTCTCATTTTCCCGCATTCGCTCATCCTGACTCAAGACAATGGGCACATCTTGAAAATGCTGGGGGTAGTTACGTCCCAAACCAAGTAATTAGTATCTTGAATGACTTTTACACCACCTCAAAGGTTCAACCATATTGGAATTTCGGACCTTCAGCGAAGGCCGGTCAAGCTATGGACAGAGCTATGGAAATTATCCCTGTTACTTTCAACGCAAGTCCAAATGAAGTACATTTTGGTCCCTCAACTTCACAAAACACGTATGTTTTAGCTAATGCTTTGCGACCTGATTGGGATCTTGGAGACAACATTGTCGTCACGAATCAAGACCATGAAGCAAATATTGGGGCTTGGCGGAGGCTAGAAGAAACTGGAATTGAAGTCAGGGAATGGAGAGTAAATCCAGAAACTGGATTGCTTGACATAGGTGACCTTACTCAACTTATTTGTAGCAAGACCAGACTGGTCGCTGTAACCCATGCGTCAAATCTTGCAGCGACCATAAATCCGTTGAGTAGTATCGCTGAATTGATCCACGGTGTCGGGGGCTTACTAGTAGCTGATGGCGTCTCATTTGCCCCTCACGCTGCCATTGATGTTCAAGAGTTAAATTGCGATATTTATTTATACAGCACATACAAAACGTACGGCCCCCATTTGGGGTTGATGTTCACATCCGAAAATATTTCTCACAAAGTAACCAACCAAGGCCACTTTTTTAATGCAGGCAAACCTACCTACCGATTAACTCCTGCAGGTCCTGATCATGCCTCAGTAGCAGCCTGCGCGGGGATGGTTGACTATTACGAAGATATATATCATCACCACTTCCAGTCGGACTCGAAAAATTTAAGAGGACGTCTTGAAAAGGTTTTTCAACTGTTCGGTGAGCACGAGGAACAACTCATGGAACCCCTTATTAATTACATTTTATCAAGAGAAGATTTTCGACTTATTGGAACGGACTCAACGAACCGAACCGAAAGAGCACCAACAGTAGCATTTCATTCATACACAAAGTCAAGCGAAGCAATTTACGACTCCCTAATCGACGCTAAAGTCTCTTGCGGCCATGGGAACTTTTATGCCCATCGTTTGACTGAAGCGGTCGGTCTAAACGCAGAAGATGGAGTGGTACGCATATCTATGGTTCACTACAACACAATGGAAGAAGTTGCTCGAGCAATTGACGTTCTTCAGTCAATAAATTAAAGATTGGCTCGCTCATGGTTTATAAGATACTGCTTTATGTATAGGAGATCGGACCCTCCGGCGTAACCTCTCAATTTACCGTCTGAACCTATGACGCGATGACACGGCAAAATTATTGGTAACGGGTTTAGGGCGTTTGCCGACCCTACTGGTCGTGCTCCGTTTGGGACCCCAACAACTTTTGCTTGCTGTCCATATGTTGCTGTTTCTCCATAGTTGATATTGCATAAGGCCATCCATGCTTTGACCTGAAATGGCGTGCCTTCTGGTTCCAAAGATAGGGTAAAAACCTTCCTCCTTCCTATAAAGTACTCCTCTAATTGCTCAGCGCACTTTAGTAGAATTGGTATTTCCTTTGATTCTAATTCGTGACTCAATCTGGAACTAATGGATTGCGTCGGAAGAATAATCTGCTTCAGGTTAGCTTCCGTACTTATGAAACGAAGACTTCCTATAGGACTGGAAAACGTGGATGTGAACAACATAATGGGTCTCTTAACTTTTTCGCATAGGATATGCGTTAATCTTACTAACCTGCAATTGTGAGGGATTATGAGCTGCTACAGAGGTGATACATGACTACCCATTCACTATTTGATAACCGAGTAAGCAAGGATCTTGGGGTTTCGATCCCGATTCTTCAAGCTCCGATGGGATGGATTGCTCGATCACAATTAGCATCAGCGGTTTCAAGATCTGGCGCATGTGGAATTATTGAAACGTCTTCGGGAGAATTAGATGTAGTTAAAGAAGAAATGCGGATTATGAAAGAGCTCGGCTTGCCTTTTGGCGTCAACATTGCGCAAGCCTTTGTTCGAGATCCATCAATTGCTGAATTCGTGATTGACCAAGGAATTAAATTCGTAACAACATCAGCGGGTTCGCCAACCAAATATACCGGAGTTCTGAAGAGTGCCGGACTGACGGTTTACCATGTCGTACCAACTCTCCAGGCAGCATTGAAAGCGGTTGAAGCAGGTGTGGATGGGTTAGTTGTTGAAGGTGGCGAAGGAGGAGGTTTTAAAAGCCCTACTCCTGTGTCAACGATGGTGCTGTTACCCCTCATTCGTGACCATGTGGATGTACCTATTATCGCTGCGGGAGGAATAAATGATGGTAGAACAATGGCTGCAGCGTTTGCTTTAGGTGCCGAAGGAGTTCAAATGGGTACTCAAATGTTGTCATGTGCTGAATCGCCAGTTCATATGAACTGGAAAGAAGCCATCTTGAATGCACGCGAAACAGACACTGTCTTTCTTAACCAAAAGCACTCCCCTGCTCTTCGGGCACTTCGTACTGATCGATCAGAGCGACTGTCTAACATGGAAGAAAATATTTTTGGTGAATTCGGTGACCCACAAAAACTATATTTCGGCGGAGATATGAACGCCGCAGTTGCTTTAAGCGGTCAAGTCGCTGGAAGAATTGAAAAGATACAGCCAATTTCAGAAATTATTCGTGACGCTGTTAAAGAATTCGAAGAAACGATTAACCGCTTGAGTAAAGGTTAGTGAGTCACACAAGTTCAGATCAATACTTCTTCTTTTGCTGGTTCAACAGATACAGGTATCGCGCTCTGAATAGCTTGACCTGTTATGGTGTCGAAACCATTCTCAACATCAATTAGTCGATTTGTTGGGGAACCTATGTCCCTTACTTTCTCGTCCGATGGTGACGCTGAACCCCAAGAATGAGCCATAGATACCACGCCTCGCCTAATATCGTCTGAGGATTTAGCCACCCCTATCAAAGATGCTCTTGGGGATGCAATCTTGATGAGTTCTTCATCTCCAACCTCTAGATCAATCATGTCCTGAGGATTCATGTAAGCGAAGTTCGTAGGAGTTTTTTTATTCAGCTTACTTAATTCACCTCCTAAAGAATTGAGGTGAGTCTTCAGACGCCTACTTACTAAGCGAAAAGTATGGATTCTAGGGTCGAAACCTTCCATACGCTCCGCAGATGTTTGCTGTAAAAGAATTTCTTGAAGTTCGGCTAAATGATCATCAAGTGCCAAATGAAACTTCCCACTAGAATGAGGGTCCGATTTTTCAATTTCCTGCTTCAGGTATTCAAGAGTCTGTCCGTTTTTATTGCGAATCTCATCAAAGGGGACAAGCGAATGTGCATAAATTAACTCCAGCACATCATCATCAGTTGGGCGCTCTCCGCTTGGTATTTCACCTCCGGGAAGTTGAATTTTCACATTCAGTCGTTGAGCAATCTCCCAGTAGAATTCCCAGTCATTTAACAGGTCCCCTTCAGGGTTTTCAATAACTGCAGATGTGTAGCAGGCATAAGGAGATCGAAACCATCTATCCATAAACGGTGGCACATCGGACCGCTCAAGGCTTAAGCGAGGTGGGAGAATGTAGTCAGCAAATTGAGCTGTCTGGGTCATCCGGTGATCTATGGCAACTAAGAGTTCCAGAGACTCCATGGCCTCCAGACTTCTCTCTTGATCAGGCCAAGCTGCAACTGGGTTTCCACCATTTGAGATAAGGGCCCGAATCTGCCCTTCGCCTGGCTCAATTATTTCTTGAGCCAATGTCGTACAAGGCATTTCTCCGCCATACCCTCGGAGTCCCCGAAATCTACTTTTCGGACCTGAAAGTGGATTAAAAGGACCCAACACTTGGGCTCTTTTCGGGGTATTGGGCTGAAGAAGACTTCTACTTTCAGCAATTTGACCCGCCCTTAACCAGCGTCCACAAATCACATTCAGGCATATTACCAAATGTTCCATGAGACTTGGATAGGGAGACATTGAAGGCCCAGTCCCCGTTCCTGCTGTTCCTGTCGGACCCTCCGCAAACAGTTTCGCCGCTTTCAGAATATCCTCTTTCCTGACACCGCACCGGTCAGCTGCGAAGTCAGCAGTGTAATTTTTCGTTGCATCAGTAAGACGTTCGAGGTGCTCAGTTTCAATCCATTCTTCACAAAATCCATGGTCATGAAGATCTTCAGAAAGGATAATATTTATGAAAGCCGCAAGAAGAGTGGGATCTTCACCTGGCCGTATTTGAAGGTGAATATCTGCCTGAGTTGCCAGCTCTGTTCGTCGTGGGTCAATAACAATTAATTTGAGGCCCTCTTCTTTTCTATTACGTAAAGTCGTGAAGGGATTGGTGCCCTGTAATCCCCCGAAAGGTGCAAAACTAGAAACCATTGGGTTGTAACCGATAGCAAGCAAAACATCTATCTCAGAAAAATTTTGAGGTCCCGCTTCCCAAACACCTGCCCGCATAGCAGCCGTTCGTTTCATTGGTTGGTCAATAGTTACCGATGTGTAGTAACTAATTGAGCCTATTGCTTTATGGAAAGCTCTAGCCACCGGATCGGATGGAGCGTTTTGATAACCTCCAGTCCCTGTGTAAGTAGCTATCGCTACAGGGCCATGACGCTCAATAATTGATCCCAATTTTCCGGCTATCTCATCTAGCGCTTGCTGAGACGTAATTTCCTCATAATGCCCATCCGGCATTTTCTTTAACGGGTAACGAATTCGACTTGGACTATGAATCTGCTCCGGTATTTGGCGCCCCTTTACACACGTGTAACCTTCAAACAGAGGATCCTCATCAACTCCGAGAATTTTAGTTACTCTTCCGTCAGTGAATTCAACGTCTATTGGACACGCCGCATGGCAAATTCTGCAAAAGGATCGCCTCGTTTCACTTCCCATGCTTGCACCCCACTTCTGCAAAAACTATCTACACACCCGCAACTGTTCTTTAGCCTAATACAGAATTGCGATATTGAGAGAATCGGTTGATACTAGCTAAAGATTTATGAGGTCCTATGAATTACAAATTTCTTCAAATTGAAATCGCTGACAATGTGGCAACCGTGACGATTAACAGACCAGAGGTCCTTAATGGCCTTCACCCAGAGGCTCACTCTGAAATGGAGAGAGTCTGGGAAGATTTAGGCAGCAATAATGAGGTCAAGGTTGCCATACTAACAGGTACCGGCTCAGCCTTTTCTGCAGGAGGAGATCTAAAAGATATGGAAAGCCGACTGAAGAAGGATCCGTCTGGCGGGTCGGGTATCTCAGCTGCTTCAGCACGACGAATAGTTTATAATCTTCTTGATTTTGAGAAGCCACTGATCGGGGCAGTCAATGGGCATGCTATTGGTTTAGGAGCGACCTTAGCTTTACTAACTGATATTGTGATCTCCTCTGAAAAGGCAAAATGGGGAGACCCCCATGTGAATATCGGACTAGTTCCTGGGGATGGGGGTCTCGCTATATGGACCGTGCTCATTGGCCCTAATAAAGCAAAAGAGATGATGATGCTTGGCTCGACTATCTCTGCTGAGTTAGCTGATCAACTTGGTTTGATAAATCATGTAGTCGATGATGATCAGGTCATGGCCACTGCTTCAGAGATAGCGTTTAAACTCTGCGATGGCCCACAATTAGCGCTAAGAGGTACGAAAATTTCAGTTAATAACTGGCTTAAAGCTCAATTTTCATCGTTATTTGAAGTAAGTCTTGCTGCAGAGTTGGAATCCATGAGACATCCTGATTTTAATGAAGGCATCGATGCTGCGTTAGGAAAGAGAAAGCCAAAATTCAGCTAATTTATTCTAAGAATTGGTTTTTTCTTGTTTTCGGCTTCTACTTGTCTGTGAATGAAGCTATGCCTTCTTTGTGGGCCTCGGAACGAAAGCATTCGAGTAAGGCTTCACGACTCGTTATCTGGTGGTCAGCTAGATTCTTTGTGAGACCGGAATAAAGCAATTCCTTAGTTAGACGATGTGAAGAATCTGAGCCTCGCAAAAAAGTTTTCGCCTCTTCTATCGCTGCTTCCATAAGGTTTTCAGGCTCAACAATCTGGGTGACGTATCCAATCTCATATGCTCTTTGCGCATCAAGCCACTCTCCTGAATAAAGCAACCGAAGAGCCTGCTGTATCCCAATTTGTCTAGGGAGTAACCAAGTACCAGCTCCGGTATCAGCAATGAGTCCCCTATGTGAAAAGTTCCAGCTAAACCGGCTATTTCGTGATGCTATTCTAATGTCACAATGACTGGTCCACTCTGCGCCCATACCTACAGCTGGACCGTTTACTGCAGCAATGACTGGGACTGGGCATGCGGTAATATTCCACAATCCGTTCTCATCGTGAGTCGGGACTTTAATGCCTCTTTCTTCAGGAGGTATCCCTGATAGGAAATTTAGGTCTATCCCAGCGCAGAATGCGTCTTCGGCACCTGTCAAAATGACAACTCTTGCTTCATTTCCAGCAACAGTGAGGTGATGATACATTTGCTCTATCATGGGATAGGTCATAGCATTTTTCCGGCTTGGGTTGTTAATGGTGATAAAGGCTATTCCATTGTCGTCGCATGCGTAATCTGTTGAACCCATGGATTTACTTTAGACCAGTTTCCTAACCACTAGTTAGGAGTATGCACTTATTCCCCGTTTGCTCCTGCTAGACCATGAGCATGGCAATTACTCCGATAATTGGAACCTTGGCTTACATTCTTGATCAAGAAAGCGACAGAGTTCTTCTCATTCGTCGAGACTCAAGACCAGATGATGATCACTTTGGCAAGGTAAACGGTTTAGGAGGCAAGGTAGAAAAAGATGAAAATATTTTATGCGGTATTGAAAGAGAAATTGTAGAGGAAGCTGGAATTACGATTACCGAATATGCACTCCGAGGAGTAATTACATGGACAGATTTCGGACCCAAACGTGAGGACTGGTTGGGGTTCATTTTTCTCGTTACGGGATGGGAAGGATCTCCCAAATCTTTCAACGATGAGGGGTCGTTGGAGTGGATTCCCAAACAGCAACTTTTGGAGGCTTGTAACACTGACACGCTTATTCAGAAAAAGTCCAAGCTTCCTCTTTGGGAGGGAGATAAGTATTTCATTCCTATGATTTTTGATTCGGACCCACGTGTATTCTATGGATCTATGCCGTATGAAGGAGAAATATTTAAGGCCTGGGATTATAAACGGCTCTAATTAGATAGTTCTTCTTTTAACGACTCTAAGAGGGATATTACTGCCGGACTTTGCGCTGCATTCTTTCGCGAAGCGACAATTAAGTTCCTCGTACTAAGGATAGAGCTAGGAGTTAATGGCCTTGGCCCGTCTTCTGCTTGGACATTAGGAAGGACGGTCCACCCTATACCCAAATTAACCATTTCTTTGAGGACCTCAGGTTGTGGTGAATCAGCTACTACTTTAACAGAGGATCCTCGTTCCTTGAGCGCCGTAGAGATTATCTTTCGCGTATTTGAGGTTTCAGGAAAGAGAACCCAAGGTCCCCATTTACTTGGTGGGCCCAACGGTCCTCCTCCGGGTTTATAAATCGACAGAGTTTCTGTCAACAGAGGTTCAATTTGGATACCTTTAATTTCATAATCAGGTTCGATACACACTACGACGTCTAGCTGACCCCTTTGCAGAGCATCAATTAAAGGTCGAGAGGGACTGACGTTCAAGTGAAAATTAAGTAATGGGTGCTCGGTTCTGAAGTCTTTCAAAACGCCTTGGAAATAGTTCACAGCTGCTATGTCAATCATTCCTACCCGGATAGTCCCTTCGTTCGCGTTCCGCATTCGGTCAGACCATTTAGCTAAGTCACTTGTTAATGAAATGACTTGCCGGGCATGATCCAAGAGAATTTCAGCGTTTGGGTGGAGTATTCGCCTTCGGCCGACTCGGTCGAATAATGACACTCCTACTCTTCGTTCCAATTCTGCGAGTCCTTGTGAAAGTGCTGATGGAGTAACTCCGACGGC
>DLTU01000045.1:40875-41698 GCA_002500385.1 Candidatus Neomicrothrix sp. UBA7828
GGTAAGCTAAGCATACTCTTACAATATAGTTTAGTTTTTCTTAACAATACTTCTTTAATGTTTATTATTGCTAATATCAGTTCATGACTTCAAGAAACATTAAATCATCTAAAGGTAAACTAGGCATCCTCACCCCAGGTATGGGAGCGGTCGCTTCAACTTTCATAGCAGGCGTTCTTGCTGCAAGGAAAGGATTAAAGCCACCTATTGGATCTATAAGCCAAATGGCCCATATTCGCCTTGGAACAAAAGAAGAAGGCCGAAACCCATTGATCAAGGATTTCGTACCTTTAGCAGAATTAGATGATCTTGTTTTTGGCGGCTGGGATCCGATTTCCCCCAACGTGCTTGAAGCGGCCCGAACTGCCGGTGTCCTCGAAGGTGATGATCTCTCTGAAATTTCAAGCGACTTGGAATCTATTATTCCGATGGAAGCCGTTTTTGACAAAAAGTGGGTGTCGCGTTTAGACGGTGTTCGCGTAAAAGATATTGAGAGCAAATGGGACCAAGCAGAAGCCCTGATAAAAGACATAGCGAATTTCAAAGAAGAAAACGATTGTGACCGTCTCGTGATGGTTTGGTGTGGTTCGACGGAAGCCTTTCAAGAGCCCAGCGAAGTCCACGCTTCTGTTGCGGCGTTTGAAGAAGGGTTAAAGAATAACGATCCAAATATTTCTCCAAGCCAAATATACGCATACGCCGCTCTGCAGAGTGACGTTCCATTTGCGAATGGGGCACCTAATTTAAGTTGTGACCTAGATTGCATTGTTGAACTCTCCAAATCTCGGGGTGTTCCGATAGCGGGGAAGGATTTTAAAACCGG
>DLTU01000045.1:42040-43300 GCA_002500385.1 Candidatus Neomicrothrix sp. UBA7828
CAGACGCTAATGAAGACTCTGCTAGCACCAGGATTCAAAGCTCGCATGCTTGGTCTCGAAGGCTGGTATTCGACAAACATTCTTGGAAATAGGGATGGAGAAGTACTTGATGCTCCAGAGAACTTTAAATCCAAAGAGGTTTCCAAATTAGGAGTTCTCGACACCATCTTGCAGCCTGAACTTTACCCTGACCTATATGGAGATATCCATCACGTTGTAAGAATCAACTATTACCCACCCCGCGGCGACAACAAAGAGGGTTGGGACAACATTGATATTTTCGGCTGGTTAGGTTACCCGATGCAAATTAAGGTTGACTTTCTTTGCCGAGACTCTATTCTTGCCGCTCCAATTGTCCTTGATCTAGCGTTGTTTATGGATTTGGCCCATCGGGCCGGTGAGTCCGGAGTCCAAGAATGGTTAAGCTTCTATCTCAAAGCCCCGCAGTCCTCAACAGACAGCGGACCTGAGCATGACTTGTTCATCCAGCAAACAAAATTAAAAAATACTCTTCGTGAGTGGATGGGCGAAGAACCCGTTACGCATAGTGAAGCTGGCTAAAGGTAAACCAGGCTTCAAGAAATTGAACCGCCAGCTTTAACCCAACTAGAAACAACACTTTCAGCTTCATTTGGATTGTAGACGTCCTCTTCGTAGCTCCATTGGCCATTGCCTGCATAATGCAAAATGACATGAACATTAAATGAATAATCTGCGCCACTTCCAGTAGGGTCCGGAAGACAATTTGGCATTAACGCTATAACGCGATTTCCATCAATAATGTAATGGTCCACAGGGAAAGTCATTTGTGGGAAAGGGCCCATTGTTGAAGTAATCCATTCCTTAATTGCGGACCTTCCATGGAATTTGCCGTAATGATGCTCATAATATCTTGCATCTTCCGTAAATTGATCTGCCCATGGAGACCAGTCCCCTGTCTGAACAGCAGTTTCTCCCCTACGAACATATTTCCTGAATTCTTCCTCTACTTCTTCTCTTGGGATAACAATGTCAGGGACTTCTGGCGCCCAATCCTCAATTCCGCGCAACGTGTTATCCGCCGGAGTGTCAATTCGGCCACCATCGTTAAACCATTCTTGCCACACACGTTCTGCATCAGCTGGGTTATAGAAATCCTCTTCGTAATCCCATAATCCATTCCCTGCGTAGCGTAAATAGGTTGTGTTAGGAAAACCATAACGTTTTCCTTTACCAGTAGGATCTGGCAGGTTATTCCAGATATAAAGAGCTACCTTGTCT
>DLTU01000045.1:43659-50848 GCA_002500385.1 Candidatus Neomicrothrix sp. UBA7828
GCCCACCATTCCATCCACATAGAGATGTTGGGGTACTGCTCCATAGTAGAAACAATCCATTGAGAGATTTGCTCTCTACCCCTAAATTCCCCCAGGAAGTGCTCTACATATTTCGCTTCAAGAGTGAATAGAGAAGCCCAAGATTCCCAATCATGGTCGATAACACCACGCTTTCTGTATTCATCAAACGCAATGGCGACTTCATCATTATTGAACTTATTCATAAACCACGATGCCTTTCCCGATATAAGTAAGATTTTCACAACGGTGATAAAAACTCAAAATTGGTATCTGTTGTTTCGGCAAAGACTAGAAATCTGATGTAAAAATAGAAATATGATTATTGTTGTCTCACCCGCTAAAGCTCTTGACTTTGAGTCCCCTTGGGCTACTCAGAAAAATAGCAAACCCGCCCTGCTCAAAAGAAGTGAAGAGCTTGTTGATGTGCTTTCCCAAAAGTCCCCTGACCAACTTGGTTCACTCATGTCATTATCAGATTCACTTGCTGAATTGAATTTTGAAAGATACCAAGACTGGAGCACTCCGTTTACTAAACGAAACTCTCGGCCAGCAATACTTTCTTTCGATGGGGATACATACACGGGGATGAACGCTTCAGAGTCTTTTTCGGAAAAAGATTACGACTACGCACAGGAAACTTTGAGGATACTTTCTGGTCTTTACGGAGTACTTAGGCCCTTGGATTTGATGCAACCCTACAGGCTTGAAATGGGGACGAAGTTGGAAACTAAATATGGCAAAAACCTTTATGAATTTTGGGGTAGTTCTCTAACAGACTCTTTAAATAAAGCTCTTAAGGAAAGCCCCGGTGAAAAGGTTTTAATTAACCTTGCGTCTAACGAATATTTTAAATCTGTTCATGCAGAAGAATTAGGATTTCCTGTTATGACACCAATATTTCTTGATAGAAAAGGCGACGGGGACTACAAAACCGTGAGTTTCTATGCAAAACGTGCAAGAGGTTCAATGGCTTCTTGGATTATTCGAAACAGAATTTCTCAATGTCAGCAATTTGAAGAATTCGCTGAAAATGGGTACAAATTTTGCTCAGAACGATCAGATAATCAGTCGCCGGTCTTCATTAGAACAAACTCGTAGACGAGTCATTAGATGACTGTAAAAATTGGCATCAACGGCTTTGGAAGAATGGGGAGACTAGTTGTTAGGGCACTTGCGCATCATAAGGAAGTTGAGATAGTCCATATTAATGAACTTAACTGTGACGCAAAAACTGCTGCGCACCTAATGCAATTTGATACAGTCCATGGGACATGGAAACGTGAAGCCCATGAGTCTGAAGGGAATCTTATACTCGACGGATCTTCTGTTAAATACACTCAAATTGCACGTCTCGGTGATGTCGCATGGGAAGAAACAGGCGTATCAATTGTTATTGAGTGCACAGGGGCGTTTAGAACGGTTGAGGCATTATCCAATTATTTTGATCGAGGGGTTAAAAAAGTTGTTGTAGCTGCGCCAGTTCATGACGAGACCGTTCTTAATATAGTTATCGGCTGCAATGATCACCTTTATGATCACGCCAAATATGACATTGTAACGGCAGCTTCATGCACAACGAATTGCCTTGCTCCGGTTGTAAAGGTGCTTCACGAACAGGTTGGTATTGACAATGGGATGATAACTACTATCCACGCACCGACTAACACGCAAGTGGTGGTTGACAAACCTCTTGCTGATCCCAGACGCGCGCGTTCTTCATTAAATTCTTTAATTCCTACTTCAACTGGTTCAGCGACTGCGATAACTCGCATCTTTCCTGAGCTTGAAGGAAAGCTAGACGGACTCGCTGTTAGAGTACCTGTCCTTAATGCTTCTCTGGTAGATTGCGTCTTTTCATTACAATCTGAAGTTAGCGCCGAAGAAATCAACGAGCTTCTTAGGCAAGCCTCAACTTCAGAATTGGAGGGAATACTAGGATATGAAGAAAGACCTCTTGTCTCCGCCGATTTTGTCAATGATTCACGGTCTGGAATTGTAGATGGCTTATCTACCCTGAAACTCCCAAACGGGCTTGTGAAAATCTTGATTTGGTACGATAACGAATACGGTTATGTCCATCGAATGGCTGAGTTAACTGCGGAAATTTCCAAAACCCTATGACGAGACCAGAATGAAAATTAAAAGCTATGGTCTGGTAACTGGTGCTTATTGGAGCTTGACACTGACTGACGGCGCCTTACGTATGGTTGTTCTTCTCCATTTCCATGAGCTTGGTTTCGGGCCATTGGAACTTAGCTTTCTTTTTCTGGCATATGAGTTTATGGGGGTCTTAACAAACCTGTTCGGCGGAATCGCTGGGTCAAGATTTGGACTTGAACAAACCCTGAAGGCTGGTCTTCTGATTCAAATATTCTCCCTTTTTGCAATTTCTTTTGTGGACGCGAACTGGGGGAAGGCACTCTCAGTAACCTTTGTAATGTGTTGCCAAGCCTTCTCAGGTATTGCGAAAGATCTTACGAAAATGAGTTCTAAAAGCTCCGTAAAGTTTGTCGTTCCGGAAAATGGCTCTTCAGAAAGACAATCTCGTCTATTTCGTTGGGTCGCTGTTCTTACTGGCTCGAAGAATGCACTCAAGGGCGTCGGATTTTTCGTTGGTAGCGCATTGCTATCATCTTCCGGTTATAGGACTTCGCTTCTGCTGCTTGCATCTATTGTTGCGGTTGCGTTAGTGGCGGTTTTAGTGTGGCTTGATGAGAGTATCGGAAAATCCAGTAAATCTATTCCTAGTCGTATTTGGGCATCAACTTACCCTGCCGTTAACAAACTGTCGATTGCCCGATTTTTTCTTTTTGGCTCTAGGGATATCTGGTTCGTTGTAGCTCTCCCCATCTTTTTAGATGAGAATTTAGGTTGGTCTTTCGAAGGAATCGGTGCTTTCCTTGCGGTCTGGGTTATTGGTTATGGCATTATTCAGTCAGGTGCCCCCTCTGTTATCAGAGTTAAAGGTGCATCAAGCGAAATTCAAGCCCTAACTCGGCTTTGGTCATTTATCTTAATGAATTTTACCATTTTGTTATCCTTGTTAGTAGCGTTTGATGTCGCCAAAAGTTTAACCGTAATCGTCGGTTTACTATTATTTGGTGTCTTGTTTGCTCTCAACTCTTCACTACACTCATATTTAATCCTTGCCTTTACAGAGGACGATGACGATGTAGCTGTTAATGTTGGCCTTTACTACTCGGCCAACGCGATTGGAAGACTGGTCGGCACTCTACTGTCAGGGTTAACTTATTTGTGGGGTGGCTTATCAGCTTCATTGTTTACATGTTGCTGCTTTCTAGCTGCCAACTGGTTAATCTCTTTTTCTTTTCCGAGGAAGATCGGTTCCAGCTTGTAAGAAAAAAGCTACTTATCACTGAGCCCTATTTCAAGCGCATGAAATTCAGAGTCATGCTCCAGCACCGTGAATTCCATTGAGGGTAGGAACCCATATGGAAAACTGATTGCGTCACCTGGACACAGATTTTCCTTCCGCTCTCCAAGTTCTATTTGAGCAGATCCCTCTCTAACAAACCAAAGGAAAAAGGCGGGATCTCTTTCTGGAGTTACGCTCGTAGGAGTTAGGTTTTGATCATTTCGGGCATGACCATAGATTTCATTCACCCAACCTAGATTCCCAGATGCTGCGCTTATAGAAGTCTTGTGTATTGTGAAAGAATTTGAATGATTGTAAGTTGCCGCTTTTCTCAATTTAGGCGAGTCGTGAGCGAATTGTTGACCATTATAAAAGTGGGTTTGAGCGTCAATAGTGTTGGGTAGCTTCATATTAAAGTCAGAAAATGTTGCATGATCTGACGGAGAGGTAATCTCAATAACTTCTAGGTCATCAAATGATTCGAGTACCTGATGGCGAATGCCTGGCGGTTGCAGAATGCAATCTCCCTCTTTGAATAGAAAGGGCTCACCTTGGTCTTCATAGACCAATTTTGCTGAACCTTTAATACAAAAAAGTACTTGGAATAAAACATCGTGGTAATGCACCCAGTCAGCTACTTTCCCGCTTCCTTTAATTCTGATTTGAGAGGCTGCACATATCTCATTGTGACTGCCAGTTAATGATCTGTAAGACATTCCTGCTCTACCTTGCACCCACTCTGCGTCACTTGAACGCGACAAATGAACGATTGGGATAAGGTTTTTTATTGGGGTTTGACTCTTACCGACAGCAATATAGTGCACTTTAGTGCCGTTTGGACCTACAAGATCCGTTCCGATAAGGGATTGGTCTTCTACTGGAATTTCAATAAATAGTGGTTGTGTTTTTGCTTCCTTATCCAACGCCACAGTGAATTGATCTCTTGTTAAAATCGCATAGTTTGGGTTATCTGCCGGTGAGATCATAGCTATTTTGAAGTTAAGAATATCTACAAAGAAATCAAGTCCTGATTCAAAGTCAGGTGCGGCAACTATTGATCGAATTGATTTTGCTTCGGAAGTAGCGTCAACAGTGAATTTCATAAAAACTGATTTCCTATTATTCCTTTAGGACTAGGGGGCGCAAAGTAACCTAGTTATTGGTATTTACGATACCGTTGCATTCGTACATTAGATTTAAAAGCTGAAATTGATTTATGGTGCATCACAAGCCCCTAATAGGAATTACTGGAAGACGGCGCAAAGGAGATAAGTTGCGTGACAGTCTTAAAGTCATGAATCATCTTTCCTTTGATGCGTATTGGGTGGACGATGCCCAAGGTATTATCGCAGCTGGAGGGATTCCTGTATTTCTTCCTCTAAGTCTTAACTCATCGGAAATTATTCCTCTACTGGATGGGATACTCTTGAGCGGTGGGGCCGATATAGAACCTCAACAGTACGGGGCTGAACCTGAACCTGAGTTACAAGAAATTGAACCTATTCGAGATGAATTTGAATTGTCGCTACTAGAAGAGGTCTACAAAAGAGAGTTACCGGTTGCTGGGATTTGCCGGGGCCTACAGATTCTTAACGTTCATGCGGGTGGAACTTTATTTCAGGATGTTCCGCCGCATTCAGTTCGTAATGAACCTGCATCAAATCGCGTGCACGAAGTAACTTTTGATGAAGGGTCGATCCTTGCGGGACTGTATGGACCTTCCATGCAAGTAAATTCTTTACACCACCAGAGTGTCGATAGGGTAGGTAACGGGTTTCTAGCAACAGGACTAGCAAACGATCTTGGAGTTGAGGCTATAGAGCATTGCGAACTGCCAATTCTTGCTGTTCAGTGGCATCCTGAAATGTTGGATAGCAGGGATAGCGATCCCCTATTTCAATGGCTAGTCCAGTGCTCTTCGAAACGTCTCTAGGTATTTTGGGGGAAACCTAAATCTACTTGGCTAGTTGTAGGATCAGGCCAGCGACTTGTTATAACTTTTTGTTTCGTAAAAAAGTGCATTCCCTCTGGGCCATACATGGCCGTATCACCGAAGAGAGATTCGTCCCAACCGCCAAATGAGTGGTAACCAACCGGGACAGGAATCGGAACATTAATTCCTACCATTCCGGCTTGAACATTCTTTTGAAATTGCCTTGCGGTTCCTCCGTCACGAGTGAAGATCGCTGCTCCATTTCCATATTGATTCATTTCAATAATCTGCAAAGCCTGATCAAATGTCTGCGCTCTTACAACTGATAAAACTGGGCCAAAGATTTCATCCCTATAGACTTCCATGTCGGTTGTGACATGGTCCAAAAGTGTCACACCAATAAAGAACCCACCCCCGTTAGTGGGGAAACTCCGGCCGTCTGAGACCACTGTCGCCCCTTCAGCCTCTCCAGACCTTATGTATTCAACGACTCGTTCCCGGTGTTGTTGACTTATTAGTGGGCCCATTTCTGAGTCTGGGTCCATTCCGGGACCAATCTTCAATTTATCAATTCTCTGCGAAATAGCTTTAACTAAAGTGTCTCCGATATCTCCAACAGTAACAACCACTGAAATAGCCATGCAGCGCTCGCCGGCAGATCCGTACGCTGCAGATACTGCCGCGTCAGCAGCCAGGTCGATATCTGCGTCAGGGAGCACAACCATATGGTTTTTGGCACCTCCTAAGGCTTGGACTCTTTTGCCGGCGGCAGTTCCAGATTCGTATATATGTTTCGCTACTGGTGTGGAGCCTACAAAACTTATAGCATCAACGTCCTTATGACTTAGTAGTTGGTTGACCGTCTGCGGCCCACCGTTGACCAAATTAACTACTCCATTTGGAAATCCAGCTTGACTCATAAGCTTGACGATATATTCAGGTGCCGATGGGTTCCGATCTGATGGTTTAAGTACAAAAGTATTCCCACAGGCAATGGCATTGGGAAACATCCATAATGGGACCATGACTGGAAAGTTGAAAGGGGTTACTCCTACGCAGACACCGACTGGCTGACGAATTGTGTATACATCAACCCCGGCAGAAGCTTGGTCGCTGTAAGAACCTTTTAACGTTTCAGCAAATCCACAGGCATATTCTATATTCTCAATTCCGCGAGCCACTTCACCTCTGGCATCGCTTAGAACTTTTCCATGTTCTTCTGTAATAAGTTCAGCGATCTTCTTTTCATTATCCACGACAAGGTTTCTGAAGTTGTATAACAGTTTCGTCCTTTTCGCAATTGAAGTATCTCTCCAATCAAGAAATGCAGATTTTGCCGCTTGAACTGCATGATCTGTATCCGTAGCTGAAGCTATTTGAATTTTTGCGACTCTTTCGGTAGTTGCTGGATTCAAAACTTCCTGCGTGTTGGAACTGCTGGAATTAACACTCTGTCCGTCAATATGATGCTGTATGGAACGCATTATTTTCTCTCGTTCTTCTTTCTGGTGTTTCCATGGTAAAGGGCAAAGGAGTATTTGTAACTAAAAGACACGAAGCGCGGTCAAATTAGTTACATCTTTGCGTCCAAAAGTAGTTATGGGGGGCAAGGCTTTCACCTTGCCCCCCACAATTAACTTCTTTAACCTTTAGCTTCAACAAAGGCATCTGCGTAGTTAATTTCAAAATCTCCAGTATCTTCAATCGATTCCAAAGATTCAATACCACCTGCATAACGTGCTGGGTCTCTGACGAAATCAAGAAGGTCATCGTAGTACCCGTCAGCGTCTCCAGCCATTAAATCTAGGGCTGCTTGATTAGGCGTATCGTAATAGTTCCAATCCGATAGCGCCGCTCCT